>CAZFPT010000012.1:25282-44723 GCA_964521005.1 uncultured Planctomycetaceae bacterium
GCCGGGGCTTCGGGTGCCGGGGAGGGGTCGCCTTCGGGAGCGGGCTCGGGCGCGTCGCCTCCGATGACTTCGACGCTGTCCTTGCCCTTGGCCATCAGTTGCTGAATGAAGGCCATGTTGGCGGCTTGGGCTTGTTCTTTGCTTGGTTTCTCAGCCATGGCTCTTTGCCTGATACCGGTTTGTTGGCGGGCGGCGTTTGCTCACCTGCCCGGGCCGACGCAGTCGCCGGCGCGGATCGCGATGCCCGAAGGGTTGCAACCCCCGTGCCAGAACGCAGAAGCAACCTTTAACCCCTTACTATGAATGTATTTGCACAGACATTACGCTCAAGAGACCCACCGCAGGGATAGCAGATCGGCCTCGGCGCGCCCGGATTCTGCCCACGGGTGCTCGGATTTCCGGCGCGCCGCCGGCAGCCACCCGCGAGCTGCCACGCCAGGCGAGAATTCCACGCGGGCTTCCATCCCGCCGGGCGCCCCCGCCCCCCTCTGCCGGAACATTCTGCCGGATACCCGCCATCGGAGGCGTCGATGGGCCCAGCCAGTCGGCCGGGGCCAGCCCCTTCCCCTATATATGGATGCACGCCCGACCCGCCCATCGGGCCGGTCCGGAAGAAGCTTCCGGTGATTCTTTCCGCCCGGGAGAAGCTTGCGCCCCAAGCCAGACCGCAACCCGGCCATGTAAAGACACGTTTTTCGGCGTTTTACAGATTCCCGCAGAACTCGCCCACCCGACTGGCACACCCTTTGCATGGAGAGGGGCGACTCGTTCCGTGTCATCTGGAAAGGAACTGCAGCATGAGCGAGATGAGCAGCCTTGCCCAACTGGTGTCGAGTGAACCGCCGGCCGCCGCGCGTCGAACCGTGACGCCCCGTCGGGACTACACAGATGAATCCAACCCTCGGCCGCGAGAGGTGGACGACGATGACGTCCGCCATGCCGACCAGACCAAAGCCGACCGAACGACCGACCGAAGCAATGACGACCGCGGCGGCGAAGAGTCCAAGGGAACCGACGACGAGGGGAGCTTCCGCAGCCACGTCCGAAAGGCGATGGAACGCAACCAACCCAAAGACGGCAAGGCCGACAACGCCAAGCCCACCAAGACCGCCCTGCTGCAGGCCGCCCTGGCAACCGCCGAGCAGGTCAGCGGTGAGAAATCCGCCCAGAAGGCGGCTCCTCTCAGCGCTCTCACCGGGGAGAGGATGAAGGCGGAGGACGCCCCGGACGGCGTGCACCGTGCCGTGCTGGCCGCCCTCGGACAGCAAGCCAAAACCCGGAACCCCGAAACAGCCGAGACACCCAGCCACGCGAAGGCGGGGCAGATGCTCACCAAGGATTCTGCCCAGGCAGCATCGACCGACGCGACAGAAAAGCCCGCCGACGGCAAGCAGGCTGCCGACGCGTCCAAGAACCAGGCTGCCGACGCGCCCAAGACGCAGGCTGCCGACACCGCCGAGACGAAGGGCGAACAGGTCGCCGCAAAACCCAAAGCCGACCCCGAGGCCGCCTCTGCGAAGAACATTCAGAAGGAAGCACCCCAAGCCGCCGGCGAGGCGACGCAGAAGACGCCCGCCCGCCAGGACGAGAGCGACTCGAACGATACCCCAACCGCAACTCAGCCGACCTCTGCCGTTGCCGCGGGGCTGCAGACCGGGCAACCCAGCACCGGCCGACAGACCGGCGACGGTCAATCGCGGGACGACGGGCAGGGTCGGTTCGTTCTCAACGCCGCAGCCGCCAGGCAGGAGCCCGCCCAGGCCGTCACTCCCTCCAGCGACGGGCAGAGCTTCGAGGCGACCATGGAGACCGTCTCCCAGAGCAGCCAGTCCGCACCGACGATCGGGACTCCGACGGTCGCCCAGGCGGCGACGGCAGCCCAGTCGGCCGCGACAGGCACATCGGTCGAGGGCGCGGACGAGGTCTCGCCGGCCGACCAGGTCTTCGCGCAGATGCGGGGGAACCTGCGGGGCGCGGGCGACTCGATGGTGATTCGTCTGGACCCGCCGGAACTGGGTCAGGTGCGCATCTCGCTGGAGATGGATGCCGGAGGCCTGCGGGCACAGATCCGCGCCGACAACGCCCAGACGCTGGGCGATCTGCAGCGCGAAGCCCAGACGCTCATCAGCCGACTCACCGAGGCGGGCATCCAGGTCCGACGCGTGGACGTTCAGCCGACCGAGCAGAGCGGCGATCGGCCGATGCATGACCCCGCCGACGGCCAGGCCCAGCAAGGCGCCAACCCGCAGGAAGCCCAAGACCACTCCGGCGGCGCCCGGGGGCGCCAGGGCGAGGGAGACGCCGAAGGCGATGGCCGGCAGGAATCCGCCACGGCAGCGACAATCAACAAGCCCCAGGACACACCCGACGCCTCGCCCACCGGCGGAGCCGACGGATCCATCAACGTAATGATGTGAGGTGAACCATGAGCCAGGTACAGGCACTGGGACAGAACTCCCAGGAAATCACAACCAACTATCTCAACCTGCTGGTCGCCCAGCTCCAGAACCAGAACCCCCTGGAGCCCATGGACAACCAGGACATGGCCGGTCAGTTGGCGCAGCTCTCGTCGCTCGAGCAGACCGAGCAGATGAACAACAACTTCAAGAAGGTCCTGGACTCCACCATGCTGCAGGAGGCGCTGGACCTGACGGGCAAGGACATCACCTATCTCGCCGAGTCGACCGACGCCGACGGCAAGACCATCGACGTGCCGCGCATGGCGACGGTCGGGGCGGTGGCGCTGGAAGACGGACAGCTCCGGGCGTACCTGGACAACGGCGACGAGATCACCTCCGACGAGATCTACTCCGTCGGGCGGGATCCGGCCAACTCCGCCTTGGCGCAGGGAGCGGCGTTGATCGGCAAGAGCGTCAAGTACGCCGTCCCCTCGCCGGACGACGCGGACATGGTGCTGGAGAAGATGGGCACGATTTCCAGTGTGCGTCTGGAGCAGGGGGAGATTCGCTTCGTGGCGAGCAACGGGCTGGAGCAGTACGAAATCGAACCCACTCAGATCATCAGCATCGGATCGTAAACCTTTCAGGAAACCAAGAGGATAGAACACCATGGGTAATGCACTGAACGCGGGCGTCTCCGGACTCAAGGCGCACCAGAGCATGATGGACGTGGCGGGCAACAACCTCGCCAACGTGAACACGACGGCCTTCAAGTCCAGCCGGGCGAGCTTCTCGGAGCTGCTCAGCCAGACCATTCGCCAGGCCAGCGCTCCCGGCGACGGGATGGGCGGCATGAACCCGGTCCAGAGCGGCAACGGCGTGGAGGTCTCGAGCATCGACCGCGACATGAACCAGGGCGCGCTGGTAAACACCGGCCAGGCGCTGGACATGGCGATCGAGGGTGCGGGGTTCTTCGTGATGGACGGCAGCAACGGCGAGGCGTACTCACGGGCCGGCACGTTCAGCGTGGACGCCGATTACTACCTCGTGGACCCCTCGACGGGTTACCGTCTCCAGCGGATCGACTCGACCGGCGAGAGCGACGGCTTCCAGGGGCCCGGGGACATGAGCATCCGCATTCCGTACGACGTGGCCCTTCCGGCAGCGCCGACCACGCAGATCACCTGCGTGGGGAACCTGCAGGCCGACGCCGACGCCCCCACCACGCACAAGATGAGGGCCGGGACGGACTACGCGCTGACCGTCAGCGGATCGACGGTGGACGCCACCGCCACGCTGGCGAGCCTGGACAACACCACCATCACCGGCGCGGGCACGCTGTCCCTGGACGGGCTGGACAAAGACGGGAACGCGGTCAGCGACACCCTCGCGGTCGACGGCACCACGACCGCCCAGGACATGCTGGACTTCATCGAGAACACTTACTCCACCGCGGGCACGGACGTCAGGGCGTTCCTCTCCAACGGCGAGGTCATCATCGAGGCCAAGGACGCCGGCTACAGCCAGATGGATCTGAACCTCAGCTACTCCGGCGCCGCGGGCGACAGCTTCGAGCTGCCCCCCTACTGGCAGATCGAGGTCGCCGGGGGCGAGGCCAAGAAGGACGTCAACGTCGAGGTGTTCGACACGCTGGGCATTTCCCACGCGATCACCGGATCGTTCGTGAAGACCAACACGAACAACCAGTGGGACTTCGTAGCCACCTCGGTCACGGGCGACATCGAGACCTTCGACTTTGACGACCGGCGCGTGAAGGGCATCAACTTCGGCGTGGACGGAACGTACATGGGCATCGACTCGACCATCGGCGATTCGCCCGAGATCAACGTGACGTTCGCGAACATCGGGAACGTCTCGGCCTTCGCGGTCGACTGCGGCGACGTCGGCAAGACCAACGGCCTGACGCAGTTCGGATCGGCTTCGACGGCATCGGTCATCAAGCAGGACGGCTACGCCTCCGGCTCGCTGAGCAGCCTGTCGATCTCGCGGGACGGGGTCATCACGGGCCTGTTCTCCAACGGCGTCCGGCGCGACATCGCCACGGTGAAGATGGCGACGTTCCAGAACCCCGCCGGCCTGGAGAGCATCGGAAACAACTACTACCAGGCAACCGGAAACTCCGGCGACCCGAAGACCACCAACGCCCTGACCGGCGGAGCCGGCGCCATCCGAGGCAGCGCACTGGAGAAATCCAACGTCGACGTCGCCAAGGAGTTTGTCACGCTCATCCAGGCACAGAACGGCTACCAGGCCAACGCCCGGACCATCCGCGTGGCCAACGACATGCTCAAGGAACTGACCAACCTCATCCGGTAACGCCGGCACGGGAATGACGACATGACCAACGCGGGACTCAACTCGACAACGCTGACGCTCGCCGCCAACGCGCTGGATCGCTGGCAGGGAGCAAGGCAGGGCCTGTTCGCCTCGACCCCCTGGTGGGTCGTGGTCGTCGGACTCCTGCTGCTGGGCGCCACGATTTATGGCGTCTGGAAGCTCTACCAGCGACACAACGAGAAACAGGCGTGGGACGAGTTCCAGCAGCTCTGTGAGTCCAACGGCCTGCGGGACGCCGAGCAGCAGGCCCTTCGCCTCGTGATCGACGTGGCCGAGGTGAGCTACCCGCCGTTGCTGTTCGACCGCGACGCCTTCGAGACGTCCATCGATCGGCTTCACGGCAGCGAGCGGTACTCCGTGTTGCCTTCCGACGCCCGAAACGCCATCGATGCCCAGTTGCAGCTGGTGCGGGAGAAGCTCTCGTTCAGCGAGACACGCCTCTCGGAAGGACCCACCACACGCCAGTGCGAAACGGGTGGAAGCGTCTCGATCCTCGTGGACCCCGAAAAGCCCGAGATCGAAGGTGAACTCGCCGGCGTCACGGAAAATCGGCTGATCGTGCAGCTCAACAAGATGGCCATCTTCCGCGACGGGCAGGCCCTGGTCGTGCGGTATTCCCACAACGGGATCATCTGGGAGTTCGACTCGCGGGTGATTACCTACCAGGACGGCAACCTGTACCTGGATCATTCCGAGCGGATCCGCCCGATCAACCGTCGCTCGTTCCCGCGGATAGCCGTCAACATGCCCGCCCAGATCGCCCTGCTGCCGTACCTGCAGGATGCGATGGACACCCAGCCGGAGTTCGTCGCCGGTCGGCTGATGGAGCTGGCCGGCCCGGGGTTCGTGCTGGACGCCCCGATGGAAGTGAAACCCAACTACCGCGTGCTGGTCCACGTCGAAATGCGCCCCGACAAGGTCATCGAGACCACCGGGCGCGTGCTTCGCTCGGCCCCGGCGTCCACGGAAGGTCGATGGCTGTTCGTGGCGGAGATGATGGGGCTCAACGAGGCGGAGATCGCCGATCTGACACGCGAAACCAACCAGGCCGCCCGTCGGCAACCCGAATTCCGCACCGGCGCGAGCGACCCCGTCGCCGCCGGCGAGGAGGCAACGTCATGAACAACAGCTTCTCACCATCGGCATCGAGCCTGCAGGGCCTGGCGATGCAGTACCGCGCCATCGCCCACAACATGGCCAACGTCAACACGACGGGCTTCAAGCGGGACGTCAACAGCTTCTCCCAGAAGCTCATGCAGCGGATGGGGGCGGTCTCCGGTAAGCCGCTCGTGAATGAGGTGCAGGCGCGCAACGACATCGATTTCTCCCAGGGACCGATGCACCACACCGGGCGAAAGCTCGACGTGGCGATCGACGGGGAGGGGTTCTTCGTGATCGAAACCCCCGACGGCGACCGTTACACCCGCAACGGAACCTTCCGCACCGACGAAAACGGCAAGCTGGTGGACTTCCGCGGCAGAACCGTCGCCGGTGAGGGCGGACCGATCAATATTCCCGATCGCTACCCCCTCAGCCAGGTCGCCATCAGCCAGGATGGAACCATCACCGTCGCCGGCAGAGAGATCGGCAGGATGAAGGTCGTGGGCTTCGAGGACGTCAAGGAGCTCGTGCCCGAAGGCGACGGCTGCTACCGGGTAACCGACGAAGACGTCAGACCCGAGGAGCTCGAAGACCCCGTGGTGCACCAGGGATATTCCGAGAAGTCCAACGTGAACATGGTCGAGGAGCTCGTGGATCTCATGCGGGTGACCCGGATGTACGAAGCCAATACCAAAATGATGAAAAAGCAGGACGAACGTCTCCGCACGCTGATGCAGGCGGCGATGTAGTCCACAGGAGAGTGAATCATGCTACGAGCGTTTTCCTCCGCCGCGACAGGAATGGCTGCCCAGGACCAGATTGTGGGCGTCATCTCGAACAACCTCGCGAACATCAACACCAACGGGTTCAAGCGGTCCCAGGTGGACTTCCAGGACCTCATGTACGTCAAGCTGCTCGAAGCCGGTCGAGACGTGGCCGCCGGGCAGAAGGCGCCGACGGGCCTGGAGATCGGCAACGGCGTCCGGACCGCAGCGACGCTGAAGGTGTTCACCCAGGGAGAGGCGCAGGCCACCTCACGCCCGCTGGATATGTCCATCCAGGGCGAGGGTTTCTTCCAGGTGGAGATGCCCGGCGGCGACATGCGATACACCCGTGACGGCAGCTTTCGGCTCAACGCCGAGGGCAAGCTGGTCACCGCCAGCGGGTATTATCTCTCCCCGCAGATCACCATCCCGCCCGATGCCCGATCCGTCAGCATCGGCGACGACGGAACCGTCACCGTCATGCAGGGCAACTCCAACCAGAACACAGCCGTCGGCAAGATCGACCTGGTTCGCTTCGTGAACCCCTCGGGCCTGTCCAGCGAGGGGCAGAACCTCTTCGCCGAGACAGGCGCTTCGGGCTCGCCCACCACCGGTTCGCCGGGCTCGGATGGGCTGGGCTCGATCCGCCAGGGCTTTCTGGAGAAGTCCAACGTCCAGATGGTCTCGGAGCTGGTGAACCTCATCACCGCACAGCGGGCGTACGAGGTCAACGCCAAAGCCATCAAGGCCGGCGACGAGATGCTCACCACCGCCAACCGTCTGATCACGTGATCCGCGCCGCGAAAGGCAACCCCATGACACACCGACGAGCCATTCTGCTTCTGGTGACGCTTGGCTGGGCTGCTTCGGCAGTCCTGGCCGGCGACGCGTCCGACGAGGAGATCAAGATCTACCTGCCGCGCGAGCGAACCGTCGAGACCGCAAAGCTCACGCTCGGGCAGGTCGCACTGGTCTCGTGCGAGAACGACAAGACCGCCAATGCCGCCGAGAGGATCGCCCTGGGTCGGGCTCCGTGGAAGGGCGAGGATATCGTCCTCGATCGGAAAACGATCCTCTCGCGGCTGGCGTCTTCAGGCTTCGATGCCGACGACATCTCCTTCTCCGGATCGCGCAGCGTCACGGTGAAACGCGACGAGACCACCGTCGACGCCGAACGCATCGTGACGGCGGCACGGAAGTTCCTCGCCGCCAACAAGCCGGCCGGCGAGAACGCCTACTGGTCGCTGATGCGCAAGCCGAAGGACCTCATCGTCCAGTCGCCCAAGGGCGTGACGTTGACGGCCACCATCTCCGACGGGGCCCCCAGCGGCTGCGCGAAGGTCGTGGTGCATGCCCGTCGCGAGGACAAGGAACTCGGCAAGACCGAGGTGCTCTTCAAGCTGGGTCACCTGGTGCAGAAGGTGGTGGCGACCCGGGACATCTCACCGGGCGAGAAGATCAGCACCGACAACGCCGCGGTGGTGACGATCGAGTCGTTGCGTCCGGCGAAGGGGCAGTTCGCCCCGCCGTGGGGCATGGTCGCCACCGGGAAGATCAGCAAAGGTCGCGAGGTCCGCGACAACCTGATTCGCTCGCCGGCCCAGAAAGTGGTCGTCAAGCGTAACCAGGGCGTGGAGATGCGCATCGAGGGCGACGGGTTCGCCGTGCGGGCGTCCGGTCAGGCGCTGCAGGACGGCAAGCCCGGCGAGTTCATCAAGGTCCGCAACATCGACACCAAACGAATCGTGGTCGCCCGGGTCAACGCCGAGGGCTACGTGGTTCCCGTACTGAAGAGGTGAGAGCATGAGACATCGAACCACCCGTGGTTGCCTGCTTGTGGCGACGTTGCTTCTGGCGACGTCGGCCTGCTGGGCCGGGTCCATCTGGGCACGCGCCCACCGGGGCACGCGCAACCCCTACCAAGACGACAAGGCCCGTGCGGTGGGCGACGTGCTGACGATCATCATCAACGAGAAGAGCAGCATCGAGACCGGATCGTCGCGGACGATGGACAAGTCCGACAAGCGCGGAACCAAGGTCACCGGCGGGGCGAAGTTCGACCTGCTCCGCGGGATCGACGCGGTGACCGGCAAGCTGTTCAACCTGCCGGAGCTGGATCTGGACATCGACTCCAGCAGCGAGTTCGACGGTTCCTCGGAGGTCACCACCGACCGCAGCTTCGTCGATCAGATGACCGTGCTGGTCGAAGACGTATTGCCCAACGGCAATCTGATTGTCCTGGGCAAGCGGACCCGCGAGGTGGACGGCGAGAAGGAGGTCATCCAGATCTCGGGGGTGGTGCGCCCCAGTGACGTGAGCTACTCCAATGACATCGCCTCCAGCCGCGTGGCGAACTTCCACATCGTCTACAAACACACCGGCCGGGAGAACCGCTACACCCGCCCGGGCTGGCTGGGCCAGGTGCTCAGCTTCGTCAGCCCGTTCTAGGGCCCAACGAAAGGACTCCCATGCGACGGACGCAACGCATCATACTGATCCTGTGCCTTCTGGCGACGGTCGGGTCGGCCTCGGCGGAACGCATCAAGGATATCGTGACCATCAAGGGCGTGCGCGACAACCCGCTGATGGGCTACGGGCTGGTGATCGGCCTGCAGGGAACGGGCGACGATTCGCCGGTATCGCGGCAGACCATCGCGAGCATTCTGCGGCGATCGGGAATTACCATGGACCCCGACGACCTGGGTTCCAAGAGCATCGCCAGCGTGATCGTCACGGGCACCCTTCCGCCCTTCGCGCGGAAAGGAACCAAGATCGACGTGACCGTCTCGGCCATCGGCAACGCCTCCAGCCTGCAGGGCGGCACGCTGCTGATGACCCCGCTGATCGGTGCGGACAAGGAAACCTACGCCGTCGCCCAGGGCGAGCTGGTCGTGGGGGGCTTCTCCGCCCAGGGGCAGACCGCCAGCGTGCAGAAGAACCACACCACCGTGGGCAACATCCCCAGCGGCGCGACGATCGAAATCGACGAGATTTCCAACTACGTCGAGAACGGCAAGATCACCCTTCAGCTGCGCAACAGCGACTTCTCGACGTCCAGGAAGGTCGCCGAGGCCATCAACACCAAGTACAAGGGTACCGCCGAGGCCGTCGACGCCGGAAGCATCCGCGTGACGCTTCCCAAGGCCGACACCAAGGACAAGAAGAACGCGGCGACGAAGTTCATCGCCACGGTCGGGCAGCTCAAGGTCGAGGTCGACAGCAAGGCCGTCGTGGTGATCAACGAGAAGACCGGAACGGTCATCGTCGGCGAGAACGTCACCATCAGCGATTGCGCGATCTCGCACGGGAATCTCTCGGTGGTCCGCAAGGAGAAGGACTACGCCTCGCAGCCCGAGCCGTTCTCCAAGACCGGTGAGACGGTCAAGCTTCACCGCACGGAGATTCACGCCATCGAGGACGAGGGACCGATGCACACCCTCGCCCTTCCCAAGCCGGTGTCGGTCTCAGACCTGGCCCGGTCGCTGAACGCGATGGGCCTGACGCCGCGCGACCTGATCTCGATTTTCCAGGCACTCAAAAGGGCCGGCAAGCTCCAGGCCGAGCTGAAGGTCATGTAAGGAATCCACCATGAGCGGACTGTCTTTTCCGATTCCCTCTGCCGGCGGACCCGGCGCCATCGACGCCCTGCGCGACGCGCAGCTCAAGCGTCTGCAGCGCAGCGGTCCGGAGGGCAAACTGGACGAAACGCGCGAGCAGAAGCTCGCCTCGGCCGAGCGCACCGCCAAGGAGTTCGAGAGCCTCCTGGTGACCCGCATGATTTCCACGATGCGGCAAAGCATTCCGGACGCGGGCCTTACCGAGGACGCCGCCAGCGGCCAGATGAAGGATATGTTCTGGCACTTCATGGGGCAGGAAATCGGATCCTCCGGCGGGATGGGCGTGTGGAAGCAAGTGCTCCAACAGATTCAAGAATCCGAAGGTTTGCTCGATAATACGGTTGTCAACCCCGAGGTAACACCATGAACCGACGCGACATTGCACTCAATATGATCCTGGACGAGCTGCTGAGCGTCCTGGATGCCGAACTCGACCTGCTCGACGTGCGGCGCGATCAGCTCTCGCGTCTCAGTTCGATCGTCATGGATCGCCGAATGGACGAGGCGCCTCCCCTGCTGGAGGACATCGAACAGACCGTGCGCGATCAGCAGCGCGTGGACATCCGCCTGGAGGCCTCCCGCTCGACGATCGCCAATCACCTGGGCGTGAACGCCGGAGACCTGCGTCTCTCGCAGATCGTGGAGATGGTGGATTCCCGGCGCGCCGTCGAGATCGACTACCGCCGCCAGCAGATCATCCAGCAGACCCAGGCGATCCAGAAAGAGAACATGCGGGTCTCGATGATGATCTCGGAGATCGGCAAGCTCAACCGCCTCATGCTCGAGGCGATTTTCCCTCAACAGACCCGCGTGACGACCTACGGTTCGGCGGGATCACAGACCTGGCAGACCAGCCAAAGCCTGGTCAACGCGGAGAGGTGAATCATGGCGAATTGGGGTATCGGAGTCACAGGACTGCAGGCCGCCCAGAAGGGCATCGAGGTGATTGGCATGAACATCGCCAACGCCTCCACGGACGGCTATCACAAGCAGGATCTCAAGCTGGCGTCCATCGCTTACTCGGGCAGCTCGATGAGCGTCGGGGGCGGCGTGGAGATCCAGGAAATCCGCCGGCGGTATGACATCCTGCTGGAAAACCAGGTCCTCCGCCAGCAGCCCGAGATGGGGCAGGTGGAGCAGGAACTGGAGATCCTCGCGTCGCTGGAGAGCGCACTGGGCGACCTGGACAGCTCGGGCGTTCCGTCGTCGCTGAACGAGTTCTTCGCCGCGCTCAACCAGCTCACCGCCCAGCCCGACAGCCAGGCCCACCTGGAGAACGCCGTCTGGTCGGGCGAGAATCTCGCCAGCCACCTGCGGAATCTCTCTGCGTTCATCAAGGAGATGAAGGAGCACGTCAAGCAGGAGACCTTCAACGCCATCGAGCTGGCCAACAAGCACCTCCAGAACATCACCGAGCAGAATCAGCTCATCAACGACCTCTCGTCCCAGGCGGGCAACACCAACGTGGTGCAGGACAAGCGCGACCAGGCCCTGATGGACCTGGCCCAGCTGATGCCCGCCCAGGTGGGGTACCGCGACGACTCGAACGGGACCATCACGGTTCACGGCTGGGGGATGCCCCTGGTGCTCAACGCGCGTCCGACGCTGATGAAGGCCGAGATCGTCGACGACAGCACGCTGGGTGTCGGCCCCGAGTCGGCCACCTCGCTGATGACCGACGTCCGCGGCGGTGAAATCGGCGGCCTGCTGGAGCTCTACAACGAGACGCTCCCGGACCTCCAGGACAAGATCAACGCCCTGGCCACGACCCTGCGGGACAAGCTGAACACCATCCACGTCCAGGGTCTGGGCAACAACGGATCGTTCCAGGTGCTGGAGGGTACCTCCATGCCCTCCGAGCCGTTCGACGAATGGACCCGGGAGATCGCCGCCGGAACGATCCACATGCGGGTTACCGAACAGAGCACCGGCGATGTCGTGTATCACGAGATCGATATCGATCCGGACGACCACTCGCCCGGCCCGCCGATGGTGATCGACACGATGGCCGACCTCGTCAGCCACATCAACACGAATATCCCGAACATGACCGCCTCGCTGCCGGACGCCGCTTTGAAGCTCCAGGCGGCCGACGGGTACACCTTCGACTTCCTGCCCGAGACGCGACTGACCACCTCGGGTACGTGGGCGGGAACCACGCCCGAGGTGAGCGGCTACTACCAGGGCGAGCGAAACCAGGTGTACACCGCCACCGTCGTGGGCCCCACGCCCGGTGCCGACGAACCGGTCGGCGTGACCAGCGGGCTGCGCGTGGAAGTGCGGGACGACGCCGGCGAACTGGTGGCCGACCTGACCGTGGGCAAAGGCTACTCGCCCGGCGAACCGCTGGACGTGATCGAAGGGCTGAGCCTGACGTTCCCCTCGGGCACGCTTCGCGAGGGAGAAACCTTCGAGTTCAAGGCGTTGGCCCAGTCCGACGAGACCGGCCTGCTCAATGCCGCCAACATCAACACCTTCTTCCAAGGCGAAAGCGGCGAGGACCTGCAGGTCGCCAAACGTCTGATGGACGACTCGAACAACCTCGCCTTCTCCGCCTCGACGCAGCTGTCGGACAACACCAACGTCACGCGGATGGCGGCGGTGGGCGAAGGCCGACATGGGAAGCTCAACAATCTCACGCCCGATCAGTTCGTGCGATCGGTCTGGTCGACCGTCGGCCAGGAGATTTCCACCAAGGAGGCACGCCGCGACGGGCTCTACGCAGTGGAGAAGCAACTGCTGGACCAGCGGGACACCGTCAGCGGGGTGGACATCAACGAAGAGGCCGCCCAGTTGATCATGTACGAGAAGATGTACCAGGCGGTGGCGAAGTTCCTTACCACCCAGAACGACGCGTTGCAGCACCTTATGAACCTGATCCAATAAGGGCGGACACCGCCCCGGGAGAATCATCATGGCCGGATGGGGTCGAATCTATAACGACACGATCTACTCGCTGCGAAAGCGGATGGACGACATGGCAAGGCTGCAGGAGATGGTCGCTACCGGCAGCCGGGTGATCCGTCCGTCGGATGACCCGGGCGATGCGTTCCGCGTTCTGACGCTGCAGAACCAGCAGACGGAGTTCGCCACCTATCGCGACAACATCCACACGGTGGAGTTCAACCTCAACTACGCCGATACGAACCTCCAGGCGATTACCGATCAGCTTGCCCAGGCCAAGGCCCTGGTCTCACAGGCGGCCAGCGCCACCTACAGCCAGGACAACCGGATGGCCGGCGGGTACGCGATGGACGAGATGATCAAGGGCCTGATGTCCAACGTGAACGCCAGCTCGATGGGGCGGTACATCTTTGCCGGCGATCGCATCAACACCCCTCCCTACGAGGCCACGCGGGACTCCAAAGGCAGCATCACAAGCGTCAAGTACGTCGGCAGCCAACATGAGATGCGCGTGCCGGTGGGCCCGAACATCGACTCACCTGCCACGTTGGTGGGCGACGCGATGTTCCGCGAGAACTCCCGCAAGGAGCCCGTTTTCAGCGGCGAGACCGGAGCGGCAGTGGGCAACGGAACCGCCAGCGCGAGAGGCAACTTCCCGCTGCTGGTCAGCCATACCAACACGACCGTCGTCGCCACCAATGGCGTCGCCGCCGGCTCCAGCTCGGCCGGGGGAGACACGATCCTGGGCGACCATACCGTGGAGCTCAACGCCGGGACCAACTCGGTCCGCCTGGACGGCGGGGATTGGGTGGAGCTGGGAACGATCTCCGATCTGAGCGATGCCCGCATCGAGAACGAACATGGCGCGGTGGCGCACGTGGACCTGACCGCCTGGGACGGAACCACCAGCTCGGCCACCTTTACCGGCAACGGGACCATGTCCATCGACGGCGGGACCACGACCACGGCGATCGACTTTACGGAGACCGCCCAGCCCGTCGTCGACGCCGACGGGCGGACGCTGTTCGTGGACGCTACGGGAATCCGCCAGACCGGCACGGAACTGGTCCGCATCGGCGGGACGTATGACCTGTTCGGGACGCTGATCGAGATCCGCGACCTGATGTTCAACAAGGGCGGCTACGACCACGATGTCCAGGGCGAGTTCCTCGGCCAGGCCCTTTACGACCTCGAAGAGGTCATGGACGGGATCACCGAGAAGATGACTGCCGTCGGGGGTCGAATCCAGGCCCTGACCGGTCTGGACGAGGCGATCGAGGGGCTCGAATTCTCCGCCAAGGAACAGAAGGCCGCCGTCCAGGACGCGGACATCACGCAGGTGGCGACCGATCTGGCGAAATCCCAGACGTTCTACGAGATGACGCTGGCGTCGAGCTCGAAGCTGCTGAACATGTCACTGCTGGACTATCTGTAATTCCTGCCGGGGAGTTTCCGATAGCAATGGGACAGCCGCGCTCAAAAAGAGCGCACCCGCCCGCGGAAGACGGGGTCGAGCCGTGGCAGTTCGAGCGTTTTCTTGAACCCACGGGTCGAGAATAGGCAGCCTAAGATTCTGCTATTCAATCACTTCCGCGACACGGGAATCGCAGCCAGCGATTGTGGGACCGCAAACTGACCGGACACCTCGTTTCGGCACAGCTCTTGCACATTGCTTCCCGCAACAGCTGCCCCAGCCGCGTGAGATCGGCGAGATCATGCAGGAAGGAAACGAATCGTGAGCATGTCGACAACCAAACCGGACGCCTACAACGAGGCGCGAGACCACGCCGAAGCCGGGCGCTACGAACAGGCCCTTGAGCAGGTTCGCAAGCACCTGGTCAACGAGCCCAACGACACCGAGGCGCTCAACGACGCCGGGGCGATCCTCTACGCCATGGGACGCTTCGAAGAGGCGATCGACCATCTTCGCGCCGCGATCTCCACCGGGGAGTCCCCGCCGGCAGAGACGCTGCTGAACCTCGCGGAGGTCCACCTGGCCGCCGGTCAGCCGGACCAGACGCTCAAGATGCTGGGCGAATTGGCCCAGCAGGAATGCCTCACCCCGGACCTGGCCGTTCGCGTCTCCACCGCCCTGCTCAACGAAGGACGCACCCCCCAGGCGGTCGAGGCGCTGGTGATTCTCAAGCATCTCTACCCGGACACCGAGAACGAGGTCGCCGAGAGCGCCCTGGCGGTGATCCGCTCGCATCGCCCGAAGGTCTCGTTCTTCTTCCTTCCCAGCGAGGAATACGTCGCCGGGCAGATTCGCGACTTCCTCGCCGACCGGTTCGAGGTCCGCTGGTCCAGCGAGCAGGAGGCCCAGCGGCTCCAGGAACTTCTGGACTGGTCGGACATCGCCTGGTTCGAGTCGTGCGACAGCGTCTTCGCCGTGGCCAGCCGAAACCCGGGCTACGCCAAGCTGGTCTGCCGCCTGAAGATGTACAAAGACTCCAACCCCTGGATCGACGAGATCCAGTGGCAGAACGTGGACGTCCTGATCCTTCCGTCCCAGACGATTCTGGACAAGATCTCCCAGCGTATCGGGGGAATCAGCGAGAAGACCCGCGTGGTGATCGTGCCCAACGGCGTGGACCTCGACGCCCTCGATGAGACCCCCAAGCCTGCCGGCACCAACATCGCGTGCATCGGTCTGCAGAATATCCGCATGCGGCCGGAACTGCTCGAACTGGTCCAGGCCGCCGCGGAGGAGCACCCGGAGCTGAAGCTCTTCCTGGCGGCAGAACACGCCGAAGACCGTCTCAGCCTCGGCGAGCAACAGCACTACGCCGAGCACATCGATGACGAGGTGATCTCGCAGGTGGGCATGCCCGCCGAACCGATCGAATGGCTGCTGGACAAGCAGTACATCCTGGCGACGAACTACTTCGCCGAGCGGACCCCGCTGATCGCCGAATGCCTCGCCGTCGGACTCCAGCCTCTCATCTACGTCCCCGAAGGCGAAGCCCCCGGACAGCTGGCTGAGTGGTTCGGCTTCACGTCGGCCGACGAGCTGCAGCAACGGGTTTTCGACCAGCCCCACGATCCACAGCACTGCCGGAAGATGGTCGAGGAGCACTTCTCCTATCGCAGCCAGATGGCCAGGCTCAACGACGTCCTGCTGGAACTCGAACAGGATTGGCTTTGCCTCCAGCCCGAAGATCCGCAGGTATAGGGACAGCCGGGTCCGTCCCGGACAATCGACCGGAAGGAGCAGAGAACACCATGCCCAAGGCCAATACGTGGCGGGACTCCAAGCCGCTGGTGACCTACATCATCTCGACGTACAACCGGCGGCACTATCTGCCCATCGCCCTGCGCAGCGCGCTGGACCAGACCTACCGGAACCTGCAGATCATCGTGATCCGCGACGGGGGCGACGAGGTCCGCGACATCATCGAGTCTTTCGGCGACGAGAGGCTGCTCCTGCTGGACCGCGCCCAGAACCGCGGACTGGCGTACTCCTACAACGAGGCTGTCCCCTATGTGAAGGGCAAGTACATCGCCTACCTGGGCGACGATGACATCCACTACCCCCACCACATCGAAACGAACGTCGCCGCCCTGGAAGCGAGCGACGAATGTCAGGCGTCCTACTCGAGGCTGTACCGGACGCTGGTCTACCCCATGCCCGGAGGCCGACGCAAGGTGCTTTCCAAGTCCTTGATGGTGGACCGGGATTTCGACCTGGTACAGCAGCTGCACTTCAACCTCGTGCTGGGCGGAGCCGCCGTCCACCGAACCGACCTGCTGGAGAAGACCGGGCCGTACAACGAAAGCGTGCGCGTGCTGATCGACTGGGACATGATGCGCCGAATCTCCTTCTTCACGCCGTTCCTGTCGATCCCCGCGGTCACCGGCGAGTTTTTCGCCAACTACCAGGCCGAGAGCGACCGGATCTCCGACAAACAGCGCCAGGACAAGATCAAGTACTTCCAGAACACCCTGGCGATCCGCAACAATCGCCCGCCCAAGCCCTGGAAGACCTGCAAGGACCTCTCGATCATCTGGACCCCGTCCCAGGTCAACGACCAGTCGATCACGCAGCTGGGACACATCCTTCAGCTGACGTTCACGCCGTTCCAGATCTACATTCCGATGACGCCGGCCGAGCTGCGCTGCCTGAACGTCCAGGCCCCGGTCATCCACGGGATCGGCGTGCCCGACGGCCTGAGCCCTGCCCAGAGGCTGGACGCCGCACTCCGCGAGGTGGACGGCGACTACGTCTGCTGGCTGCCCGACCGCGCGACGGTTCAGGCCACCTGGGCCGAGGAAGCGTTGTACCCGCTGGAGAACCATCCCGAGTGGGACGGAATGTTCCTGCGATCGGACTGCCCCGAAACGCAAGGGTTCATACTGCCCACCGAGACGCTCCGTTCGATCCGCGCCGCCTGCCCGGACGCTCCGATCCGCAAGTCGCTCGAGCAGGCGGGCGTTCAGCTCGGCCAACCCGGCGACGACAATCCGGTCTTCCCGGTGAACAGAGTTCTCTCCAAGGCCAAGGCCGCCCTGTTGGAAGAGCGATTCGCCGACGCTGCCGATCTCTTTGCCAAGGCCCGGGAGGTCAACGGCGAACCGGGGTTGTGGCTGCGGATCTGCGAGATTTATGCCCTGTACCATGACGGCACGCGCGACGAGGAAGCGATCGCGCTGTGCCGGGACACTGTCAACCATCGGCCCTGGATCGACCTGCTGATGGTGTACGGAAAGCTCCTGCGGCGCAACGACAAGCCCGGCGAGGCCATCGAAGTGCTCGAGCAGGCCAATGAGATGATGGAATACACCGTAACCGCCTGAGAGGGATACCGTGGAACTGCAAGTCACCGACAACGGGAAGAACACGCTCAAGCTGGAAGGCTTCAGGGAACAGGTCTTCGTGAAGTACTCGCTCCTTCAGGAGCTCGGAGAAGCCTACAGCGATGCCGAACAGTACGACAAGGCGATCGAGGTACTCCTCAAGGCCATCCGGCACGAACCGCGTTTCCCGACCGCCCATGCGTCGCTGGGAATGGTTCAGCTTCGCGTCGGTCGACTGCAGGAAGCGACCAACGCCTTCCAGAACGCCCTGAAGTGCGAAGGCACCCACGCCGTCGCCTGCCGCGGGATGGGCATGGTCTTCCAGCGGACCGGACAGTTCACCCGGGCCTTCGAGATGTATCTCAAAGCACTCGAACAGGACGACGACGACCTGCTCTCGCTGCTGGGACTGTTCCAGACCTCCTGCAAGATGGGCACGTTCTCCAAGATCACCCACTACCTCGAAACCTACCTCGGGAACCACCCCGAGGACACTTCGGTGACCTTCTGCCTGGCGACCCTCTACGCCAAGGAAGGCCGACTCGAAGACGCCCGCGACCAGCTTATGACACTGCTGACCATCGAACCCGGCAAAGAAGAAGCCATTCACATGCTCGAAAAAGTCCAACAACACATCCAAAAACGACAGGCCGCCGAATCGTCGCCTCAGAAAGTCACCACCACATGACCTCCGCAGACACCCAGGCAAACGACATCCTCCAGCAGATCCGCATGCTCATGGACGAGAGCCTCACTCTCGCCCGGGAGGAGGACTTCCCCGCCATCGACCAGCGCTGCGAACAGATGCAGACGCTCATCCAGGAGATGGTGCAGACCGGGGCAGCCATCACACCCGACCTGCGAGACGCGATCGAACAGGTCATCGAATCATACGATCGGCTCAGACTTCAATTGGCCGCCGCCCGGGCCGGGTACACCAACGGCCTGGCGAAGATGGGCAAAGGCCGAAGCTCCATCCGTGCCTATCAGTCGCCCGACGCACAGAAATCCAGTCTCAGCGGCGACGACTTCTGACACCTCGCGCCCGGAAGATCTCACCACAGCCGTAGGGCTCGCAACTTGTTGCGGGCGGGATCGTCGGCGTTACGATTCGCTTGTCGCTCGATACCCCCACCTTTCGCTTCGCTCAAGATGGGGCTTCAACGATATTCCGGGTGCCCGGGATTGTACCGGTCGGACCGAGCGCAGCGAGGGAGGAACGGAGCAACCCGGCTGTCAGTGAAGTGACAAATTCCAAGTACCAAATTCCAAGGAAAGCAGACGCTGATCGGTCCGCATTCCGATCTCCCGCATTCGGGTCGATGTGGGAGGATCACTCCTTGGAACTTGTCATTTGGAATTTGGATCTTTCGCTTCTCTTCAACTGCACTTCAACCCCTTGTCGCTTGTCGCGATTCGCTTGTCGCTGCTTTTCGCTTCTCTAGCGATACTTCGGGTGCCCGGGGCTGTGCCGGTCGGACCGAGCGCAGCGAGGGAGGAACGG
>CAZFPT010000013.1:0-13529 GCA_964521005.1 uncultured Planctomycetaceae bacterium
AACACCGAAGACGAAACAGAACAGAACATGGGCTGGAAGCCCATGCGACGGCAAGACCGTAGGGCTCGCAACTTGTTGCGGGCGGAATCGCGGGGCGATGCGGGCCGATCACTCCTTGGAGCTTGTCACTTGGAATTCGGACTTTCGCTGTTTACCCCCACCTTTCGCTTCGCCCTTCGACAAGCTCAGGACAGGCTCAAGATGGGGCTTCAACGATACTCCGGGTGCCCGGGATTGTGCCGGTCGGAGCGAGCGCAGCGAGGGAGGAACGGAGCAACCCGGTTGCTCAGCTCGCTTGGGCTCGCTGCACAAACCGGGGCACCCTTGGTTGGGGGTCTGTCAACCCGTAGGGCCCGCAACTTGTTGCGGGCGGAACACCGAAGACGAAGCAGAACAGAACATGGGCAGGATGCCCATGCGACGCGAACCGCCTGTCACCGGCAACTGCGATCCATGCTCGCGCGTTCCGTGGCGGTATCCTTCCAAAAGCGGTTGACTTCCCCGCCGTCAGCGTCGATGCTCAGGACAACGGCTGACGCGTTTATTCGCAAAGGAGTTGACGATGCCCACTGACCCCGACTGCATTTTCTGCAAGATCGCCGCTGGTGAGATTCCCGCGGAAATCGTCCACAAGGACGATGCGTGCGTGGCCTTCATGGACATCAATCCGCTGGCGGAGGGACACGTGCTGTTGATTCCTCGCGAGCACTACGCCACGGTGGACAAGATCCCGACCGACGCGGCCGGCGCGATGCTTCGGAATCTTCCCGCTCTCGGCAAGGCGGTTCAGAACGCCACCGGCTGTGAGGGGTTCAACGTGCTGCAGAACAACGGAAAGGTCGCCCACCAGGAGGTGATGCACGTGCATTTTCACCTGATCCCGCGAACCGGCGGCGACGAGTTCCATTTCAATTGGCCGGCCGGCAGCTACCCCGAAGGGCGCTGCGGCGAGTTGGCCGACGCCATCCGCAACCATCTGACCTGAAACCAGGAGACCGCTGTGACCGAACTGAACCATGATGTGCTCGTGGACGTCGAGACGACGGCCGGTACGTTTACCCTCGCCCTCGACAGCCAGAACGCCCCCAAAAGCACCGCCAATTTCCTGCAGTACGTCGAGGACGACTTCTTCGAGGGCACGATTTTCCATCGCGTCCTGAGCGGGCAGATGGGCATTATCCAGGGCGGCGGAATGACCGAGAAGATGGAACCGAAGTCCGGCTCGCGCGCTGCGATCGAGAACGAAGCCGACAACGGCCTGAGCAACAAGCGGGGAACCATCTCGATGGCCCGCACGTCCGATCCGCACAGCGCGACCAGCCAGTTCTTCATCAGCACGTCCGACAACCCATTCCTCGACCACACGGGCAAAAACCCGCAGGGCTGGGGGTATGCGGTGTTCGGCGAGGTGGTCGAGGGGATGGACGTGGTCGAGAAGATCAACCAGGCCGAGACGACGTCGGTGGGCCCGTACCAGGACGTCCCGGTCGACCCGGTCAAGATCGTCAAGACCACCCAGCGGTGAGCGCATGAAGCGAACAGCCCTGACGACGTGCCTGACGGTGGCGGTGTGTCTGGTCGGTTGTGGCGAGCAGGGCGACGGAAACGCCTCGACCAACGCGCCGCCGCGCCCTCGCGTGCGTCTGCACACCACCGAAGGCGAGATCGTGCTGGAACTGCTTCCGCACGCGGCCCCCATCAGCGTGCGCAACTTCCTGCGTTACGTGGAGGCGGGGTACTACGACGGGACGATCTTCCACCGCACCGCCCAGGCCGACAGCGACGGGTATGGCATCGTGCAGGGCGGCGGAATCCGCCCGGACGGGTCGCGCAAGCCCGCGCCGTATCCGCCGATCCGCAACGAGGCGCACAATCGCCTGCGAAACCAGCGCGGGACGGTAGGAATGGCCCGCACGAGCGAGGTCAACAGCGCCACCAGCCAGTTTTTCATCAACACGGCTGACAACGTCGGGTTCGACCACCGCGACAGGACGCCGCAAGGCTACGGCTACGCGGTCTTTGCCCGTGTGGTGGAGGGCATGGACGTGGTGGACCGCATCAACGCTGCCCCGGCCGAGGGGCAAACGCCCCTGGAACCGGTCGTGTTGACCAAAGCTCGGAGGGTCAGTTCGAAATAGCGACAGGGCTGGTCCGCCCCGCGACGCGACGTATACAATTGGTTTGCCGGGGAACATCTCGTTCCGTACTCGCAGCGGGAAGGAGCAAGCCATGTCGCAGAGCATCACGTTGAGTCGTGAGGAGCGGGCCGCGTTGGATGAAATTCTCAGCCGAGAGCTGGAGACCTCGCGGGCCGAGCTGCATCATACGGACGACCACACCTACCGCCGGATTGTAAAGCGGCACATCGAGTTGACCGGGCAGATGCTGACCCGTCTGCGCGAGTTGCCTGCCGGCGAGTACGCGCCTGCCTCGCAGGAATCGTCC
The DNA here is from genome assembly GCA_964521005.1 of uncultured Planctomycetaceae bacterium. GTDB lineage: Bacteria > Planctomycetota > Phycisphaerae > SM23-33 > SM23-33 > CAZFPT01. The sequence continues at coordinate 2,446 of CAZFPT010000013.1, forward strand.
GAGCGGACTTCGGAGGCGTCGCAACGCGGCCAGGCCTGATTCGATCGATCGCTTGCAGCCGATGCGTTTGGCGAGCATAATCGCCTCTGCGCAATTCCGCGGATCGGGACGCATCATGGCTGAGACGGACGGACCTTCCAGGCGGTCGCCTGCTGCACGTCGGACATTGACCGACGTGTTTCCTTTCGGGGCGGCCCCGCTGATCATTCTGTTGTGTACGGTGGTGGCCGGCGCGTATCTGGCGCTGAACCCCATCGGTGGCGAGTCACACACCATCGCGTTGTGGACGTTCACCAACAATCACTACGACGCGTACGTGCAGGCTGCTCCGTCTTTCGAGCGGGAGCATTCCACTGCCGATCGGCCGGTGAGCGTCGGGCTGGAACTGGTGCATCAGCAGGCGGTCACGAACCGTCTGCGGGCGGCGTTCCGGGCGAATCTGGACGTTCCCGACCTGGTGGAGGTGGAAATCACGCGGGCCGGGAGCTTCTTCACCGGGCCGGTGGAGGACATCGGGTTCATGGATCTCACCCCGTTCCTGAAGCGATCCGGCCTGCTGGATCGGATGGTGCGGACGCGTTTCACGCCATACACCAATCGCGGGCGGATCTACGGGATGCCCCACGACGTCCACCCGGTGATGCTGGCGTACCGGGCTGATCTGTTCGCCGAGTTGGGGATCGACGCCAACGAGTTGACCACGTGGGAGAAGTTCATCGAAGCAGGTCGACGGGTCACGGTGGACCGTGGCGGCCGGGATGACCGGTTCATGCTGAATCTTTCCCGCTCGGCGGCGTACAGCGTGGAGGTGCTGCTCTTCCAGCGCGCCGGGCGGCAGCCGGACGGGAGTTTCAGCCACGCCGGGTACTTCGACCCCAACGGCGAAGTGATTCTCGACAACGAGATCGCCGTTGACGTGGTCTGCTGGTACGTCCCGCTGCTGGTGGGGGAGGGGCGCATCGCCGACGACCCGGGAATGTTCGGCGCCCCGTGGGTGCGTTCGGTGGAGGAGGGGTACTGCCTGGCGTTCATCTGCCCCGACTGGAAATCCCGCGCCACCGAGAAGCAGATCTCCGCGCTGGCCGGCAAGATGAAGCTCATGCCTCTCCCGGCGTTTTACCCGGGCGGGCGTCGCACGAGCACCTGGGGCGGGACGATGCTGGGCATCACCCGCCGTTCGCCCGAGAAGGAACTCGCCTGGAAGTTCGCCAAGCACATCTACACCGACCCCAACCGCCTGCAGGACCTGTTCCGCGAGACGAACATCATCCCGCCGCTGAAGGACGCCTGGGACCTGCCCGCCTACCAGGAGCGCAACCCCTACTGGAGCGGGCAGCGGCTGGGGCGACTTTACGTGTCGCTGGCCGACGACGTGCCCCCGCAGTACGGAAGCCCGTACCTGGAGCTGGCCAAGGGCGAGCTGGGAACCGTCATCGCCGACAGCGTCGCCCAGTACGCTGCCAACGGCGAGGAGGGGTTCCGGGAGTACGTTCGCAGCCGACTCAAACGGGCGGCCGACGTGGTGCGACGACAGATGGGGAGGAACCCGTTTTGAGCTCACTGCGCGAGAGGGTTTTCACCTGGCAGCAGCGCCACGCGCCCTACGTGTTCATCGCCCCGTTCATCATTCTGTTTCTCACGTTCGGGTTGTATCCGCTGGTCAAGAGCCTGATCCTGTCGTTTTACATCACCGCCGGACCGACGAACCAGGTGTTCGTGGGGCTGGATAACTTCCGCTTCCTGCTGACCGATCCGGATTTCTACAAGGCTGTGGCGAACACGTCGGTCTTCGCGCTGGCGTCGGTGGGAATCCAGCTGCCGTTGAGCCTGGGGTTGGCGCTGATGCTCAACCACCGGTTCCTGAAGGGGCGCGGCGTGTTTCGCCTGGCGTTCTTCGCGCCCCGGCTGGTGGGCATGGTGTTCGTGGGGGTGCTGTTTTCACTGATCTTCGCCACGCGGTTCGGCCTGTTGAACGTCGTGCTGCACGACGCGACGGCAGGGCTCTTCGGCGAGGACGCTGCGTTCCCGTTGAGCACCGCCTGGCTGGGGAACAAGTCGCTGGTCATGCCCGCCCTGGTGCTCACGTCGCTGTGGTTGTACGTGGGGTTCAACATGATCTACTTCCTCGCGGCGCTGCAGAACGTGGACCAGTCGCTTTACGAGGCGGCCATGGTCGATGGAGCCGGACCGGTGGCGCGGTTCCGGCACGTGACGCTGCCGGGCATCAAGCCGGTGGCCGTCTTCGTGGTGGTGCTCAGCACGATCGGCTCGTTCCAGTTGTTCGAGCTTCCGTACCTGATGCTCAATAATTCCGCCGGTCCGGGCAAGGCGGGGTTGACCATCGTGATGTACCTCTACCAGAACGGGTTCGTCTCGGGCGACCTGGGGTACGCCTCGGCCATCGGCTGGACGCTGGCGGCCGGCGTGCTGCTGCTGGCGCTGGTGCAGATGCGCCTCTCGGGCACGATGCGGAAGGAGGCGCAGTGATGCACAAACGCAATCCGCTCACCCTCGCGCTTCTGTACGCCTCGCTGATCGTTCTGGGAATCCTCACGCTCACGCCGCTGCTTTGGCTGGTGGCGTGCAGCGTCAAGAGCAACGACGATTTCTTCCGGTACACGTTTTTCCCGCCGCCCGAGAGGCTGACACTGGAGAACTTCCGGATGCTCTTCGGGCAGTTGGACTTTCTGCGACTGATGATGAACTCGCTGTTCGTGACCGGTGCGACCGTGATGATTCAGCTGTTCTTCTCGTCGTTGGGCGGGTTTGCCCTGGCCAAGTACGAGTTCCGCGCCAAGAAGGCGATCATGCTGCTGATGCTCGGGACGATGATGATTCCGCCGCAGGTGATGCTCGCGCCGCTCTACGAGTTGATTTCCGGAATGCGGCTGGTGGACACACACGTCGGGTTGATCGTTCCCGGCATGGTCAGCGTGTTCGGGATGTTCCTGTTCCGCCAGTCGATGCTGCAGATCCCCGACGAGATGATGGAGGCCGCCCGCGTGGACGGCTGCAGCGAGTTCGGGGTGTACTGGAACATCGCGATCCCCGTCTCGCGACCGATGATCGGGGCGTTCTGTCTGCTGGCGTTCATGGGCACGTGGAACAGCTTCCTGTGGCCTCAAATTATCCTCAACACCTCCGAGAAGTTCACCCTGCCGATCGCCCTGAACCAGATGATCAATCTCTACGAGCAGAATTACGGCGTGCTGATGGCCGGTACGTTGCTGAGCATCCTGCCGGTGATGGTGCTGTTCTTCGCACTCCAGCGGGAGTTCATCGCCGGGCTGACGGCCGGTGCGGTCAAAGGGTGACTCGCCCCGGCGGATGTCCGTGCCAGGGCGGAGACGGAAAAAAGGCGGTGAATCCCAGCTCTTTCGCACCTTGACGGTTTGTTGCGATAGCATGTAGAATACGGCATTCAGGCACCAGGGCCCGAGCAGGGGGATTTTCCGGCGGGCTCAAACAGGAAACGGATTACGGCGCATGGACTGGGCACAATTCGCTCAAACTCTTTTCACGACGGTTTACACCCTCACGCTGGCTGTGGTGAGCCTGTACGGCCTCCATCGCTACGTGCTGGTGTACCTGTATTACCGCCACCGCAACAATTGTCCCAAGGCGGCAGAACCGTTCGACGAGCTGCCGCGCGTCACCATCCAGCTTCCGATGTACAACGAGCGGAACGTAGCCCGTCGGATCATCGAGAAGACCTGCCGGATCGACTACCCGCGCGAGAAGCTGCAGATCCAGGTGCTCGACGACAGCACCGACGATACCGGCCCGATTGCCCGCGAAGTGGTGGACGAGTATCGCCGGAAAGGCTTCGACATCGAGTACATCCACCGCGATAACCGCATCGGCTACAAGGCCGGCGCGCTGCGGGCAGGGCTCGAGCGGGCCACCGGCGAGTTCGTGACGATCTTCGATGCCGACTTCCTGCCCGAGGAAGACTTCCTCAAACGCTCGATCCACTATTTCACCGACCCCGGCGTCTGCGTCGTGCAGACCCGCTGGGCCCACATCAATCGCAACCGCAGCCTGCTGACGCGCTCGCAGGCGATTCTCCTCGACGGGCATTTCGCCATCGAGCACGTCGCCCGCAACCGCAGCGAGCGATTCATGGCCTTCAACGGGACGGCAGGCACGTGGCGGAGGGCGGCGATCGACGACGCGGGGGGGTGGCATCACGATACCCTCACCGAGGACCTCGACCTGAGCTACCGAGCGCAGCTGAAGGGATGGAAGTTCATCTTCCTGCCCGATCTCGCCAGCCCGGCGGAACTGCCGCCGGACATGAACGCCTTCAAGGCCCAGCAGTTCCGCTGGACCAAGGGCGGCGCGCAGACCGCGCTGAAAGTCCTGCCGAAGGTGCTGCTGAGCAAGTTCCCCCTGAAGGTCAAGATCGAGGCGTTCTTCCAGTTGACCGCCTTCTCGATGCACCTCTCGATGCTCCTGATGGTGCTGATGATGTTCCCGGCGATGTACCTCCGCACGCTGCCGTGGACCGAAGGATCCGCCCTGCGGACCGTCTTCGAGCTGGCGGTGTTCACCCTCGCGACGCTCTCGGCGAGCGTGTTCTACATGGCTTCGCAGTACGAGCTCACGCGCGACTGGCGATCGACGCTGAAATACCTGCCGATGATGATGGCCCTGGGGGCCGGCCTGTGCGTCTCGAACGCCAAGGCGGTGCTGGAAGCATGGTTCGGCCGACAGAGCGAATTCGTGCGGACGCCCAAGTACGGCGACAGCACGAGTTCCGCGTTGACGGTTGGTAAGAAGGGCAAACGCAAGACGCACTGGCTTCCGTTTGTGGAGTTCGCGTTCGGCGTATACATGTCCGCCTGTGCGGTGGTGGGCATCGTCGCCGGCGGTGGGGCCAGCGTGGGAACGCCGTTCCTGGTGCTCTTCGCGTTCGGGTTCTTCTACGTCTCGACGCTCAGCTTCCAGGAGCAGCGGGCCAGCGGACGAATCTCCGAGGAAACCGTGGACGTCGCGCCGCAGTCGGTGGAGATCGACTGACCCCGTTGCCGCCGACGCACCTGGGGCGGGCTGATGAACCGCGCCTGATGTCAATGATTGCGAGGGACGGGACTCGAACCCATACCCCTTTCGGGACCAGGACCTAAACCTGGCGCGTCTGCCAATTCCGCCACCCTCGCAGCTCGACGCGGATGTTGCCCGCGTCGCGGGGCAGTGATTATATCGGCAGGACCCCGCAAAGCATAGCAGACTTCCGTCGAAACGTTTTCCGCACGCCGCGGGTCTTTTTTTCTCCTTGACTCGGCCTGATGAGCCGACTATAAAATATGTGTAAAGATCCGCTTAGTTGGGCATTCGCCCGGCTGCGGAGCTCGGTTCGAGTACTCTCTCCGGGCAGGCCTTCCTGGCCAGCCCGAGCGGGTCCACCTCGGACAACGTTTTGCGTTGTCCAGGCCCGCCATGCCATTCGTGGCAGGTGTTCGTTGTCGGAACGCCCCGCCACGCCAACACGGAACGGAAACGTTCCAACGCTTTCAACGGTGCCCCGGGATTGCGCGCTGTTTCGATCCCACGGTGCCACCGACGGCTGTGATCGTCGGATATGCCTTGAGTTCAACCCGAAAGGGAGCGACACGGTTGTCGCCGACCCGGCGGGGAGCAACGGAAGGAGGCGTACCATGAAAGCCCGGCTGCGATGCGAAGAATGTGGCAGGCTGGTGGACCCGAGTCAACTGGACGGAACACTGATTGCGTGTTCCCTGTGCGGAAATGAGGTTCGCTCCGCGGATCTCTCCGCCGACGGTTCGACGACGCCGAATTCCGACGAGTACCGTCCCTCCGACGCCGACCTGACCGGCCGGGTCGCCGCTGCCTTCCCCTGGGTCGCCAGCGCGCTGCTGCACGTGGCGCTGGGCCTGATCATGCTGCTGGTGACGATCGTCCTGACGCGTGCTCCCGGTGAAAACAGGCCGATCGACCCGCCGTCCCTCACGCCGGCTGAGCAGGCCAGCATGAACGGCGCGATCCTTCCCAAGCCTCCCGCTCCGGCAGACCTCGACGACGGCAGCCCCCTCCCCGACGCACCGAGCCGACGATACATGAAGGATGACGTCATCCGCCAAGCCAGGCCTGCGGACCGGGCGAAGCTGACGATCGGCACCGGAGGGCCAACGGGCCAGACGGGCGAATTCTCGCCGGGCAAGTCCGCCTCCGGGTTCTACGGTATCGGGACCGGCGGCGCTGGCGGGGGCGACCCGAACTGGGCCCCCGGAGGCAAGGCCGACGTGGTGTACGTGCTGGACCGCTCGGGCTCGATGGCCATGGGCGGGTTGTTCGACGCGATGTGTCGCGAGCTGATCCAGTCGCTCAGCGGGTTCGAGCCCGGCTACCAGCGGTACCACGTGGTGTTCTTCGGCGACGGGACCTGTCACGAAGCGCCGGGCAGGGGGCTGACCGAGCCGACCGACGGGGAGCTGCTGCAGACGGCCCGGTGGGTCGACACGCTGAAGGCCTCGGGGCAGACCGATCCGACCAGGGCGTTGAACCGGGCGTTTGACGTTCTCTCACGGCGGCGCGACAAGACGCGCGGGGCTGTGATTTTCTTGCTCACCGATGCCGCTTTCCCGGACAATGAGGAAGTCACCAAACTGATCGGCCGTCGCAATCGTAACAAACACGTACGGATTCACACGCTCCTGCTCGGATCCAGGCCGACGGTGGCGGTAGATGTCATGAAACAGATTGCCTCCGAAAACGGCGGCAAGTACAAATACATAGCTGGTCAGTAATCGCCATTCCGCCCGGCGGGTCGATGGACTCGATCCGGGCGGGTCATCGCGAAGGAGATGGACCATGGCAGTAGACTTTCGATGCGAACATTGCGGCAAGCTGCTGAGTATCGACGCAGCCCCGGGCAGCGACGTAGCCTGCCCCCACTGCAGCAAGCAGGTGGCTGTGCCCGAGGGGCTGGCGAATCTGCCCAAGCCCCAGGTGCCCGGCGGCCCGCCACCCGTTCCCCCCGCCCAGAGCCAGGGCCCCGTCGACGAAGAAGAGTTCGACGAGGAAGAGGAAGACAGCCAGGTGATGACCACGATGGCTGCCCTCATGCCCTGGGTGCTCAGCGTGTTCTTCCATGCGGGTCTGTTCCTGATGATGGCGCTGCTGGTGCTCGTCATCGGTGCCGCCCAGGATAAGAAGATCGGCGAGGACGTGTTCGTGAACTCCGAGGTCTTCTCGGACGACCCGGGCGGGCAGATCAACCCGGGCGACTCGAACCCCGAGAAGGAGTCGGCCCAGGAGATGGAAACCACCTCCAAGCAGTGGGCCCGCTCCGAGTCGCAGGTGGTGTCCAACGCCGACTCGACGGACACCGAGATGACCATCACCGGCCTGGGTGGCGGAGGCGCCGCCGGCGGCATGCTCGCCAAGCAGGGGCTCGGCTCGGGCGGCAGCGGCGCCGGTCCGAAGGGCAAGTTCTTCGGACATGGCGGCAACGCCCACCACATCGTGTACCTGATCGACCGATCGGGTTCGATGGCGATGCGAGGCACGTTCGACGCGGTCTGCCGCGAGATGGTCATGTCCATCTCCGAACTGAATCCCGTCCAGACGTTCCACATCATTCTTTTCGGCGACGGGACGACCATCGAGAACCCGCCCAAGTCGCTGGTGGACGCGACGGACGACCAGAAAGAGGCGGCGGCCAAGTTCCTCGACGAGCGGCGCCCTGAAGGTCAGACCGACCCGATCCCGGCGTTGAATCGCGCGTTTGACGTGCTCTCGAAGGCCGACAGGCAGAAGCGAGGCAAGATCATCTTCCTCCTGACTGACGGCGTGTTCACTGCCGACAACGACGTCGTCCTGCAGACCATCAAAAACCGCAATCGCGGCCAGAAGGTACACATTAACACGTACCTCTACGGCGGTCAGCAGGAGAAGGAAGCCGTCGACGTCATGCAGAAGATCGCCAAGGAGAACGGCGGCAAGTTCAAGATCATCCAGGGCGGATAACTGTCCCTTCGTGAAGGTGAGACCATGAACGCACAACGAGCCCGAAGGACGTTGCTGCTGGCGGTGGTACTGCTGGCCGGCGTTGCGCTCGGGGATGAAGTCAATATCGGCGGGCTGCCGCGCCGCGGGACGGTGATCGGGGCCGATGGGTTCTCGGTGACGCTGCGCCTGGGTGGCGGCAGGGAAGTGAGCTCCAACGTTGCCAAAGTGCGTGAGATCACCCTCACCGGTCGCACGGCGTTCAACACGGCTGAGAGCTTGTACGCGGATGGGAAATACGCCGCGGCGATCCAGGCGTACCAGCGGGCTGCACGCCAGGTGGACCAGAAATGGCTGGGTCGGCTGATCCGCTATCGCAAGTATCTCGCGATGGACAAGGCCGGTCAGATCAACGAGGCCGTCGAGGAATGGCTGGGACTGGTCGAGGAGCACGAAGGTGCCCGCGCCGTCCTCAAGGCCCGTCCGACCAAGATGGGCAAGAAGGGCTCGAAGGACAACGCCAAGGCGATCCGCCTGTTGGAGGCGAAGCTCCAGCGTGAGAAGTCCGGCGCGTTTGCCGACGCGATCAAGCAGGTGCTGCTGGACCTCTACAGACAGGAAGGGCGACGCGAAGATGCCGCCCGGTTGGCCGGCGGGACGCTGGCCGAGGATGACGACGGCAAGGACGACGACGAGCCGAGAAACGGCTCGGATACAGGCCCCGTCGTTCCCCGCGGCGATGCCGACAAGGTCCTCCAGGCGGCGTCGATCATTATCGCCCAGGCCGGCGACCCGGAGGCGAAGCTCACCGACGCCCAGCGCGTCGCCAAGGCGTCCGGGGCGCTCAAGAGCCTGCAGGCGAAGGTCAAGAGTTTCCCGATGGGCGACCTTGCCCCCGCGCTGCTGTGGATGGGCAAGGCGCAGCTGGTGATTCACGATCACAGCAAGGACGCCCGCAAGGAGTTGGTCCAGGCGGGGTTGAATTTCATGCGGGTGGTGACGTTCTTTACCGCATCCACCCAGACGCCCGAGGCGCTGTTCCTGGCTGGGCAGGTCAACGAGAAGCTCGGCAACAGGAACGCCGCCCGCCAGGCGTACGCTGCCATCAAGGAGCATTTTTCCAACACCAAGTTCGCCTCCAAGGCTTCCAAGGCCCTGGACGCACTGGATTCATAGATACGTAAATATTGTCTGGTCGAAAGGCCGAAATGCGGGTCGATGGGCTCGCGAGAACCGAATGAGTCGACGCGGACAGCGCGACGCAGCGTATGAAGCACCAAGGAGACCGTTGCATGCAAACTAGTTTGATGTTGCTGGCACAGGCACAGGAATTCGACAGTTGGATCGAGGTGTTCGTTTGGCCGGGCGGTGGTGTGATCGGCCTGATCCTCTGGGCGTTGAGTATCGTCACGCTCGCGATCATCATCGAACACTTCATCTCGATTCGCCGGACGAACATGCTTCCTCCGGTGATGACCGAGCAGATCCGCACCATGTTCGAGGACAAGCAGTATCGCGAAGCGATCGACATGACGGCCGCCCAGCCGGATTTCCTGAGCTACGTCATTCACGCCGCGCTGACCGAGGCCCCGCACGGGTACGCCTCGATGGAGCGGGCGATGGAAGAGGCCTCCGAGGAACGCACCACCAAGCTGCTTCGCAAGATCGAGTGGCTGAACCTGATCGGGAACATCGGGCCCATGCTCGGGCTGCTGGGTACCGTTTGGGGCATGATCCAGGCGTTCTTCAAGATCGTGCAGGAAGGTGGCACGCCCAAGCCCGACAAGCTCGCCGGTTCGATCGGCATCGCGCTGGTGACCACGCTGCTGGGTCTGGCGGTGTCCATCCCGGCTTTGGCGGTCTACTCGCTCATGCGCAATCGCATTGACGCGCTGAGCAGCGAGGCGATGCTGATCTCGCAGGAGTTGATCTCCACGTTCCGTCCGGGCGGAAAGAAGTAGTCCCCCGACGGGCTGCACGTGTCTCCGCGCCTCGCGGCTGCGGAGCGGAAGGAGAGTCCGATGGCGAAGAAGAAAAACAAGGTAGCCGCCGGCGACGTATCGGTCAACCTGACGCCGATGATCGACTGCACGTTTCAGCTGATCATCTTCTTCATTCTGACCACGCAGTTTGCCTCGGCGGCCCTGGCGCCGCTGCTGCCTCCCAAACCCGAAGAGAGCATCGCCCAGGAAAACCAGGCCCAGCCCGGTGAGATGACCAACAAAGTCATCGTCAACGTGGTTTCACGGGTGGCCCCGGACGAGAAGAATCCCGACCTTCGCGAAGCCCGGCGCGGCAAGCACTATTACATTGCCGGCCATGGCCCGCAGGGCGACGGGATCATCCAGATCGCTGACGAGGCGACGCTGACGCAGATCTTCAGTCAGGAACTGCGGTCGGCGATGGAGTCGGGCGTGAAGAAGAAGGATTTCCAGGTCGAAGTCCGCGCCGACAAGCGAGTGACGTTCAGTTACGTCCAGCCGGTGATCAACGCGGCCGCCAGTGCGGGCATCGGCAACATGAAAATCACCGCCCTCGTGGCGGGAGGTTGATATGGCAGCACGATCGACGAAGAAGATCCCCGAAGACCAGACCGTCCACTACGTCCCGCAGCGCAAGAAGCGGGGCAAGGGCGGAAAGAACATGCAGCCGCCGTTGACGCCGATGATCGACGTCACGTTCCAGTTGCTGATCTACTTCATCCTGACCACCACGTTCCGCGTGGCCGAGGGGCAGATCCCCGGAAACCTGCCCACCAATGTCGGCCAGCAGCAGGCGGATGCGTTGGAATCCGAGCCCGTCACGCTTCGGTTGATTCCCAGGGGCCCGGCCCTGAACCAGGTGGAGTTCTCCCTGGAGAACGACAACCCCACCAGCAAGCCCGACGAGCTGCGAAGAATGCTGGCCTCGCGCCTGGCCGGGCTGGGTGACAAGGCGCAGCTGCGGATTATCTCGCGGACGACGGTCGCCTGGCAGCACGTGGTCGAGGCGTACAACCAGGCGGTGAAGGCCGGCTGGAAGAGCATCGGCATCCGCGCCCCGGGTTGATCGGCGCTGATGGATGGGCCCGGAGCAGACAAACAAGGTACCTGACGGGAGGCTGCGATGTCTGA
>CAZFPT010000013.1:13629-35686 GCA_964521005.1 uncultured Planctomycetaceae bacterium
TGGATGGGCCCGGAGCAGACAAACAAGGTACCTGACGGGAGGCTGCGATGTCTGACTGGGCCCAACGGAGCGGTCCGCCGTCCCAACGGATCGGGCGTTGGCGTGTCCGACATCGAAAGCGAAGATCTGACGAAATGAATTGCGCCCGTCGGCCTGCTGTGTGGGCCGCGGGCAGCGGCGCGTGAGGATATAAGGAACCGGTATGAGGCGAAGAGGAATCTGGACAGGATTGTTGGTGTTGCTGGCGGCATCGTGTGCGGTGGCCCAGGAGAAACCCGCCATCGACCGGCTCGATCAGGACAAGCTGGCCAATCAGCTCCAGCAGATGGGCATGACCGAACTGCTGGAAGGGCTGGTGACCTCGAGCGGGGAGGCGGGCAGCCCGTCCGCCAAGCGAATCCTGGCCAAGGCGAAGATTGCCCAGGCCACCACCGGGACTTTCGAGGACCCCGCCGGCCGCGATCAGTTGGTGGACGAAGCGATCGCGCTGCTCCGGGACGTCGTCAAGGCCACCGCGGACGCCGAAGGATGGCGGGCGCAGCTGACGTACTTCCGCGATCGGCTGGACCTGGCCAGCGCCATCGGGTCCATCCGCATCGAGCCGCAGACCACCGCGCTGATGTACCTGTATGGCACCGAGGCCGACCGTCGCACGGTGCAGAAGCACGCCAACGAGGCGGTCGTGATGATCGCTCGGCTGCGGGCGGACCTGCAGGACAAGGTCGATGATCTATCCGGCAGCGGCTATACCGGTCTGCTGCGGGTGCGGCATTTCAAGCAGGTGGACGAAGAGGTCAAGTATCGCGCCGGGTGGGTGTATTTCTTCGACGGGATGAGCGACCCGAATCAGCGGTCGGCATCGGGGCCGTTGCGGCGGTCCATCGCCAGTCTCGAACCCTACGCCACCGGCGACGCCGACAGCGGGGTGAAGTACTGGTCGCTGCTGGTCTGCGGGATGGCCCGTCGCGAGCTGCACCAGCACAAGTCTGCCGAGGAGTACCTCAGGTCCGCCGCCGGGGAGAAGGCCAACCCGCCGGTACGCATGCAGGCGGCCTTCGAGATCGGGCGGAACCTCGCCGAGTGGGGCAAGTATCTCCACGAGCGCAGCGAGGTCTACCGCAAGCAGAACCTCACCGGTGAGGCGAAGCAGGCGCAGCTCGATGCGAGAAAGAACTTCGAGGCTGCCGAGAAGGCCGTCGAGCGGTTCTCCGAGCTGACCGCCAAGTTGCTGGGCAAGAACAAGAACGCCAGGCTTCAGGCGTCGATCTACGCGACGATCCTGCGGAACTACATCTACGAGACCTGGGCGGACGCCCTGGAAAAGAGCGATCCGGGCGAGGCGAAGAAGGTCGCCGACAAGGCCCTCCAGGCCATCCTGAAGTTTCTCGAAGAGCACGAGGACCCTGCCGTCCAGCAGTTCCTCATCGACCGCATCGCCGGGAAATACCAGGGACGGACCGACTATCAGAACATGCCCTCGATTTTCGTGTTCTCCATCGCCCTCAAGGAGCTCAACAAGGCCGAGAAGCTCTGGAAGGCCGACAAGAAAGACGCGGCCACGGAGGTCTACGACAAGGTCACGGACATGATGGGCACCATCCAGGCCCGCAGCGACAAGGCGTCGGTCAGTCTCAGTTCGCGGGTGGGGAAGGTGCTGGCGTACATCGACTACAAGCTGGGTCGCGAGTTGGACGCCGCCCGCAAGAACCTCAAGATCGCCCGCGAGAACCCCAAGGCCGAGGATGCGTTCACGTCGGCGACCAACGCGCTGAAGATCTATCGCCAGATGGTCAACAAGCGTCCGACCCCGAGCACGAAGCGGGAGTTCATCGAGGCCCTGGAGTTCTTCCTCGACGCCGAGGGAGGCGCCTGGGCGAAGAAGGCGCCGCAGTGGCATTTCGACCTCGCCTGGCAGCTCGAATCGCTGGGCGATACGCTCGACGGCCAGGCGCGGGAGACGACCTATCGCCGTGCGGTCAAGGCGTACGAGAATGTTCCCACCAGCACCCCGGAGTACATGCAGGCGCGGTACCGAGGCCTGTCGCTGCAGATGAAGGTAATCGACCAGTTCGGCAAGGGTACGGTCCAGGCCGAGCAGGCACGGAAGCTGATCAAGTCCATGCAGACTTTCGCGGACGAGGCGAAGGCAGCCATCGCCCGGACGGAGGACGAGGGCAAGAAGAAGGACATGCGGGAGTGGGCGGCACGGGCGATGTTCGAGTCGGCCATTCTCATGAGCGAAGTGCTCAACCAGGACAACCGGGCGCTGAATCTCATGGAGCAGTTGCCCCGGGACTGGCCCGGCACGCGCGTGCTGCGGTGGGCGGCGGCCTTCCGCATCGAGCGACTCATGAAGACCGATCGGGTCAAGGATGCCTTCGACGAGTTCAATAAATTCCGCCAGAAGTACGGCGAGGAGAAGGCTCGCGGGTTGGTCCAGTCGCTCATCAAGGAGGTGCGGGACAACATCAGCGAGCTGGCCAGGGACAAGAAGAATCCGCGTGAGCTGGCGGTGTATCGCGACGTCTATGCCCAGTTCGCCGAGAACCTCTACAAGACCTCGGCCGACGAGTCTGCCTCGAAGCGGTACCCGCTCAAGCAGATGTACGCCGACGCGCTGCTGGAGAAGGGGTACGCCGCCCGGGCGGCGAAGGAAGCCCCCGACCCGTACTACAAGAAGGCCCTGGAGTTCTACCAGGAACTCCACTCCGAGGATCAGGAGCAGGTCCAGGCACGGCGGGCGGAGATCGAGAAGAAAATCGCCGATATGGCCAATGCCGTCAAGGCCGCCCGCGGGAATGTGCGGACCATGCTCTCGCTGGGTAAGCAGTATGTCTCCGAGGCGGGCGAGAGCGAGTATACCTCGGTCTCGCTGACGTTGCTGTCCGACGCGGTGTCCGATCTGGACGCTGCCATCGACGAGGATGACATCAACGAAGCGATGGATGCGGTGCAGTTCCGGATGACAAAGTTCCTGGAAGATTACGAGCGTTGGCTCAAAGGCCGAGTGCCGCTCGACGGGACGAATATTCTGGGTCTGGCCCGGTCGCAGCAGCTTCTGGGGGACCTGGCGAAGGCTCGGAAGAACTACGAGAAATGGATCCGCAGCGCCCCGCGCAGCCATCCGCAGTGGTGGGAGGTCCAGTACGAGTACTCCCAGGTGTTCTACGAGCTCAACAAGGACAGCGTCAAAGGGCTGGAGGACCTGCGGATGAAGATCAAGCAGCTCCAGGCCATCAGCAGGACGATGGGCGGCGAGGCGAACCGTTTCCGGCAGCTGCTCCGGACCGTCGAGGGCAAGCTGCCCCAGTGAGTGCGCCTGCGGGCGGAACAGCCGTAGGGCTCGCAACTTGTTGCGGGCGCGACGCCGAAGACGAGAACAGAACAGACATGGGCAGCATGCCCATGCGACGCAGATGCCCATGCGACGCGCGGGAATCCGGGCTGAGGCGTTGACGCCGGTTCCCGTGTCGGTATACTGTGTCACACGACAACCCGGTGGCGTACCCAAGTGGACTAAGGGGACGGATTGCAAATCCGTTATACGTGGGTTCGAATCCCACCGCCACCTGTGCATGATTCACCCCATGAGGCCGACCGGGCGGCGCCTGTCGGGCTCGCCCGCCGATCGGGCACCGGCATGAGAGCGTAACCCTAATTAGTTCCAAATCCTGCGCCGGTTTTTCTGTAGGATGGTGAATCTCGAAGGTTGATCGGGCGACTAAAATACAGGGGTGGGCAAACCATCGGCCCGCCCGTCTGTCCGACTCGACAAGCGCATGATGCGCGGGAACGAGGAAAGAATGATGTCCAAGAAACTGCTGGGTCTGCTGAGTGTCCTCCTGCTGGTGTCCACCTCTTTCGGGGCGACGTACATTTTGAAGTACAAGGACGGCAGGACGGCCGAGGTCGAGAAAGTCACCAAGGTCAAGGAAGGCTACCAGGTCGTCAAGGGCGGGATCTCCTACCTCGTCAAGGCCGACGAAATCGCCTCCATCGAGGAACGCACAACCCCGATGGACGAGTACAAGGCCCGGCTGGCGAAGATCGACAAGACTTCCGCCACCGATCGCTACAAGCTCGGCCGATGGGCGTACAACCAGAAGCTCTACGACCTGGCCGTCAAGGAAATCCAGGCTGCCCTGAAGATCAAGCCAGACCACGAAGAGGCCAAGCTCATGCTGCCGATCGCCCAGGCCAAAGCCAAGGCGGCCGAGGGCGGCACCGAAGACGACGCCAACAACAACGGCAAGAAGGGCAACGGCAAGACCACCGAAGACGAGAAGAAGATCGACAAGCTGCTGATTCCCTCCGAGGACATCTACCGCCTTCGGCTGCTGGAACTGAAACGCACCTACAAGAACGATCGGATGATCATCACCGAGCGGACGCCGATTCAGTTCCGCAACAAGGTGCTGCGCCGGTTCATCAACGCATGGCAGGGCAGGGGCATCTTCGAGCAGAAGAACGCCGATCGGAAGTTCCTCGCGGCCGGGAATCGTGCCCAGGCGGGCTACATGCTGGAAGTCCTGCCGGTGGACAGCCCGCTGCTGAACGATATCCGCGTCACGCGCGATCCGGAGTTCATCACCGGCTTCGAGCGTCACGTTTGGCCGTTGGTGAAGAACATCCTGCCCGGGGCGTTTTCCAGGGAAGGGCACGCCGGGTTGCGACTGATCGACATCCAGACGCGCGACCCGCGCCTGATCTACTCCAACTTCGTCCTTCTCGACGGCTACACCAAAGGCCGATGGCGGATGATCGACCGGGGCGATCCCCAGAAATCCCTCCTGCTGAACTGGGGGCTGCCGCGGGACCTGACGAAGATCGAGAACCCAGAGGAAAACTACACCCCCGTCTTCAAGAGCCGTGACGACCCGCAGTACAAGCGAGTCTTTCAGTGGATCTCCGACCTCGAGACGCCGCATCCAAAGTACAATCTCAAGTACAAGCCCCCCTACGGCAACAAGCTGAACTTCGGGGGCGCCTCGGGCCTGGGATCCAAGGATGATGGCGACGAGGACGAAGACGACGAAAAGACCGACGACGAGAAAGACAAGCCTCTTCCCTCCTGATGGACTGATCAAGCCGGAGGGCGATCGTGCCTGAGATCCTGCTGACGGCGCTGCTGTGGATTGTGCTCGTGGCGGCTGCGATCTTCTTCGCGGTCATGGGTGGGCTGCAGACTCGGCGGACCCGCCGCCTGGCGCGCGACGCCTACGAGATCGAGCTGCGGTTCTCGCATGACGACCCGTTCGACCTGCCGATGCGGTATCGCTCCTTCGCACTGATCCGCAGCGGCCACAGCCCGATGGCACGGAATGTCGCTTACGGCCGACAGGACGCCTGGCCGGTTCGCTGCTTTGATTTCCGCTATGAGGCCGGTCATGGCCCGCGGCGCGTGGCACGCAACTACCGCGTGTACGTCGTCGAGACGGCCGGCGAGCTTCAACCCGTCGTGATGTGGCACGATCGCGACCGCGAATGGACCCCCCTGGAGGCCCAGCCCGCGGACGGACAGATCGGACCGTGGGCGTACAGGGGCTCGCCCAACGCCACCGACGTGCTGGCCGAGATCTGCGCCGACCTGGCCGACGACGGAGCCTGCATGCAGACGGCCGGTCGGGCGATGATGCTCTGCCTGCCCGCCGGGCGACCCGCCCGTTCGGATCACTCGGCGCTGCAGTTCTGTCTGCACGCCGCACGACGGCTTGACTCGTGGAAGAATCCGTCCTTGCCCGACGAGCAGAAAGCCCGGGACGGAGCGAAATCCTCGCCTGAGCAGCGTTGAAAACGCCCCGCCCCCGTGGTACAAAGCAGGGACGGCCGGTAGACCCATTCGTACGCATTACGGGAGAACACGACGTGCACAGAATCAATTCACTCGGTGTCGCGGTGCTGATGTCGCTGGCAGGGCTGGTCATGGTCGGGGGCTGCTCGGAGGGCGAGGTCCGCGGCGCGAACCAGTCCCTCCAGGAGCAGGTCTCCAAGGCTCTGCGTCTGCGGGACCAGGCATTGAATCTGATGGAGGCTCCGCCGGTTGTCGAGACGGCCTCCGGGAAGATGCTTCCGCTCCACGGCGTCGAGGTGGACCCCGAAGAGTACGAGAACGAACTGCAGGCCGCCCCCGCCGGAGAGACCCCCGAGGCCCCGGTGCAACTGGTACTGGACGAGCAGCTCAATCCGAACGTCCTGAAGCTGCTGGACCGGGCTCGCCAGCTCGTGGAAGAAGAGCTGGAAGGGACGAAGGCCGACGAGACCAACCAGGCCTTGGCGCGGTCGGTTCTCGGGCGTATTTACGAACTCAAGGGCGACTATCTGGGCCAACGGACCGACCAGCATCGCGACGCTGCTTACGCACGCGTCGATCAGGCGCGGGACATTCTCGGCACGATCACCCAGCAGAAGGGCATCCTCGCCTATTACGATAAGCTCCTCTCGATCGAGGACGAAGACGTCCAGACCATGAAGAGCGACGCCCAGGCCGATGCACGGGAACTCTCTGCCGAGATCAAAACCCTCACAAGCCAGATCGAGGAACGGGAGACCGAGCAGCAGAAGCTCGTGGAGAAGAAGAACACTCTCGAAGCCAAGGCCCGCGCCCTGCGGTCCGAAGCCCGCGCCCCGGGCAAAAAGGGCTACGAAGCCGACATCCGGGCCCTGGAGATCATGGACCAGGTCGGCCAGATCGACACGCAGATCAGTAAGCTGGACAACGAGATCAGCGTGCTGCGGATGAAGCTTTCCGAACGGACCATGAAGGAGTCGATCGCCAAAGCGCTGATCGCGGCGGCCGACAAGAT
Source organism: uncultured Planctomycetaceae bacterium (assembly GCA_964521005.1). Taxonomy (GTDB): domain Bacteria; phylum Planctomycetota; class Phycisphaerae; order SM23-33; family SM23-33; genus CAZFPT01. The sequence continues at coordinate 20,433 of CAZFPT010000013.1, forward strand.
CGTCACCGGGCGCGAGGAAGGGACCGACGCCAACGGCATGGGGGGGCGACAGGCCGTCCGACGCCAGCGGGCCGAGCTGAACCAGGAGCACCAGAAGTCGCTTTCCTTCGGCAGTGAGGCGATGGGCGATCTCGCCGAGTCGCTGGAGAACTGGTCTGCCGCCGAGAAGGAAGCGGGCAACGCCTACTTCGCCGCGGGCAAGAATTACGACCGATACGACAAACTCACAGCCACGGGTGATATGCAGACCGAACGCGTGGACGCATTGGCCCAGCAGGCGGCGGTGCAGATGGCCTTTGGGCGGTCGAACGTCGAGAAGCTCTATCTGCACTCCGAGGTGGAGAAGCTGCTGGACCAGGTCGGCGAGTATTGGCCGGGCGGCGCGCCGGGCGAGGCGGCCAGGGTCCGCGAGTTGCTCAAGCCCACCACCGAGCAGATCCGCAAGACCGGCACGCAGCACTACCAGGACGCGATTGATTCGCTCAACGACGCGATCAGCCGGGCCGATCGTGCGTACAAGTGGCTCTATCGCGGCGCCCAGGCACGGGCGTACATCGGCAAGGCCGAGATCGCCGGCAGCACCGCGCCGCTGGACGAGGCCGACACCGTCCTGAAAGAAGCCCTTGCCGGTCGTTCGGAATCGCCGGTGGTGCGCGCGAACGTCGGGAGAATCCAGAGCGACATTAACGAGGTCCGGGCGATGCTGGGCGGCTGAGTCGGGCGCCGGGCCATCGAGACAATCCCTCAGCGGGCTTCGCCATGCGGCGGAGCCCGTTGTCATGCGCCGCGGGCGAAAGCAGTTGCCAAAATCGGCGATCTCGCGCATACTGGTATGGGCAAGGGGAAAGCGTACCCGGACGCTTGCTTCGCGGCTTGGCCCTCGGGAAGGAGCGCAGATGGCGACGTATCGAGCGAAGGCGATGGAGACGTTGGCCGGCGAGCTGCAGTCCGCTTCTTCGCGCAATCGTCGGGTTTGCGTCGATGCCGCCGAGGAACTTCTCGACCTCCTCGAACCGTCCCAGCACTACCCCTACGAGTTCGTCGTCTACCGCCTGACCGGCTATCGCGGCCGGGGGCGGGAGGCCGCCAGTCGATCGCTCAGCGGCGAGGACATTCACCACGATCTGCTCCTGTTGATGCTCGACGTGTCCGGCAGCATGGAGCTCAAGACGGGCGATTACGCCGAGAAGGTGTACGACTCGGGCTCACTGGCGGACCATTTCCACGTCTCGAAGAAGACCATCCAGCGATGGCGCCGTCGCGGGCTGCCTGCACGACGGCTGGTGTTCCCGGACGGCAGGCGGCGCGTGGCGTTCCTGGCCGGTTCAGTCAAACGGTTCACGCAGCGGCATCGCCGGCAGGTGAAACGCTCGGCGAAATTCACCAAGCTCCGGCCCGACGAGAAGGAGGACATTCTCCGGCGGGCCCGGCGGATGGCCGATTTCACGGACTGCACACTAGCCGAGGTCGCCCGGCGTCTCAGCATCCGCACCGGCAGGGCGACCGAGACGATCCGGTATACGATCCGCCAGCACGATCGGCGCAGCCCCGACCGGGCCGCCTTCCCCGAGATGACCGAGCCGCTCAGCAAAGACGATCGGAACATGATCTACCGGGCGTTTCTCAACGGCGTATCGCCGTCGGTGCTGGCCAAGCGGTTCGCCCGGACGCGGGGGAGCATCTATCGCGTCGTGTACAACACCCGGGCCGAGCACCTCGCCGAGCGGGAGATCAGCTACATCTACAATCCGCAGTTCGACCTGCCCAACGCCGAAGATGTCATCCTGGGCGGCCGATACGAGCCGACCGGCCCGGAAACGGTTTCCGCCGACGGCGATCGCCCCCTGGGAGGCAGCAAGGCGGCTGCGGTCCCGCGGGACCTGCCACCGTATCTCCAGGCGCTCTACCGCGTTCCGCTCCTGTCTGCCGATGAGGAACGCGACCTGTTCCGCAAGTACAACTATCTGAAGTTCCGCGCCGACCACGCCCGCCAGGAGATCGACCCGACCCGCGCGAAGGTGGCGGACCTGCGAACCGTCGAGTCGCTCCTGCTCCAGGCGAACGTCCTGAAGAACCGCATCATCCGCTCGAACCTGCGGCTGGTGGTGTCCATCGCCAAGAAGCACATTCGTGGCCCGCAGACGCTCTTCGAGCTGGTTTCGGACGGCAACGTCGCGCTGATGCGGGCGGTCGAGAAGTTCGACTATGCCCGAGGCTTCCGGTTCTCCACCTACGCATCCTGGGCCATCATGCGCACTTACGCCCGGTCCGTGCCGAAGGAACGCTACCAGCTCGACCGCTTCGCCACCGGCAACGACGAGGTGCTGGACATCGCCGCCAGCCTTCGCACCTACGACCCCAACGAGATGAACCTCCCGGAGATCCGCGAAAGCATCGACGCGATGCTCTCCCAACTCACCGAACGCGAACGGACCGTGCTGGCCGACCACTACGGCCTCATGGAAGGGGTCGCCGCAAAGACGTTCGAACAGCTCGGCGGCGAGCTGGGCATCAGCAAAGAACGCGTGCGGCAGATCGAACTGCAGGCCCTCAAGAAACTCCGCCGACTGTCCCGCCCAGAAGCGGCGGCAGACCTGCTCTCGTGACAGGCCAACGGGACACGAAGGACGCCAAGCCACAAAGGACACGAAGGGGTGTAGAGGAGCGGCCAGTCTGCAACAGAGTCTTTGTGGTCTTCGTGCCTTGGTGCCCTTTGTGTTTCGGGCTTCTTCTGACACGAAGGACGCGAAGGCGCAAAGGACGCGAAGGGATGTAGAGGAAGCGGCCAGTCTGCAACAGAGTCTTTGTGGTCTTCGTGCCTTGGAGTTCTTTGTGTTTCAGGCGTTTTCTGACACGAAGGACACGAAGACGCAAAGGACACGAAGGGATGTAGAGGAGTGGCCAGTCTGCAACAGAGTCTTTGTGGTCTTCGTGCCTTGGAGTTCTTTGTGTTTCAGGCGTTTTCTGACACGAAGGACACGAAGACGCAAAGGACACGAAGGGATGTAGAGGAGTGGCCAGTCTGCAACAGAGTCTTTGTGGTCTTGGTGTTTCACGGTGCGAGGGGGAGAGCGCAAGACAAAGCCCCGCTGATCCTGGGATCGCGGGGCTTTGTGGTTGGGTGCGTATTGTCGGCTGACCGGCGGTCAGTCGTCTTTGTCGTCGGTGCGTCGATCGGGCAGCAGGAACAGCAGCACCGCTGCCAGCACGCTCATCCCTGCCAGCAGGAGCAGGCCTCGCCTCAGGCGTGGCTTTTGCAGGCGTCGGGCGGTCCGCATGACCCACCCGCTCGGCGGGGTCGGGCGGGGCGTGTGATGGATGCGAACCACGCCGGGCGTCTCGACGTTGGAGACGCGGTCGACCATCGCCTGCCGGGGCGCCATGCCCAGCTGGTTCATCGCCAGCCGTTGCGTGAGCACCGGATCGTGCGGGGCTGCGGCGATCATCCGATCATAGGCAGCCAGGGCGGCCTGTTCGTCGGCCACCTTGGCTGTGAGGCAATCGCGGCGGTACTGCGTGAGCTTCATCCGCGCATAGGGCGGCAGCAGCACCACGCCCGCGGCGATCACGGCGCCCAGCCCCGCCAGCAGGCAGAACGCCAGTCCCGAGGCGATCGGTTTGATCGGTGGGGTCTTCTCAGCCTTTGTTCCACATCGACGCGCCATACCTGGCCTTGTCTCCGAGCTCTTCCTCGATGCGGAGGAGCTGGTTGTACTTGCAGACCCGGTCGGTCCGCGAAGCCGATCCGGTCTTGATCTGGCCGGTGTTCTTCGCGACGACGAGGTCGGCGATGGTGGTGTCTTCGGTTTCGCCCGAGCGGTGCGAGACGACGGCCGAGCAGCCGTTGCTCATGGCCAGGTCGATCGCCGAGTACGTCTCGCTCAGCGTGCCGATCTGGTTGACCTTGATCAGGATGCTGTTGCCGCAGCCGGTGTCGATGCCCTTCTGGAGGAACTTGACGTTGGTCACGAACAGGTCGTCGCCGACGAGCTGGATCTTCTCGCCCAGTTTGTCGGTGATTTTCTTCCAGCCGTCCCAGTCGTCCTCGCCGAGCCCGTCCTCGATCGAACGGATCGGGTATTTCTCGCACCAGCGGGACCAGATGTCGATCATCTCGTCACTGGTGGCGATCCGGTCCGGATCGGACTTGAAGAAGCAGTAGCCTTCCTTGCCTCGCTCGCGGGCCTCGTTGACCATCTCGCTGGCGGCGGGGTCCAGGGCGATCCAGACATCCTCGCCGGGCTTGTAGCCGGCCTGCTCGATCGCCTGGAGGATCAGCTCCGGGGCTTCGTCGTTGTTCTTGAGCGACGGGGCGTATCCGCCTTCGTCACCGACGGCCGTGTTGTAGCCCTTGCTCTTGAGGACCTTCTTGAGTGCGTGGAAGATCTCCGTGCCCATCTGCAGGCCCTGGGAGAACGTCTCGGCGCCCCACGGCTGGACCATGAATTCCTGGAAGTCCACGGTTCCGTCGGCGTGCTTTCCGCCGTTGAGAATGTTCATCATCGGGACCGGAAGGGTCACGGCCTGGTCGCCGCCAATGTAGCGGAACAGGCTCTTGCCCTGGGCGGTGGCGGCGGCGCGGGCGACGGCCATCGACACGCCCAGCAGGGCGTTGGCACCGAAGTTCGCCTTGTTCGGCGTGCCGTCGGCGTCGATCATCGCCTGGTCGATCGCTTCCTGCTCGGTGGCGTCCATGCCCACGACCAGGTCGCGGATCTCCTTGTTGACGTGTCCGACGGCCTGGGCGACACCCTTGCCGAGGTACACGCTCTTGTCGCCATCGCGAAGCTCGACGGCCTCGTTCTCACCGGTCGACGCGCCCGACGGGACCGCAGCCCGGCCGAGAATGCCACCTTCCAGAACGACATCCACCTCGACGGTGGGGTTGCCGCGCGAGTCGAGAATCTGCCTGCCCTTGATCTCTCTGATCTTCGTAGACATAGTTGCTTCCTTTGTTTCTATCGGGTGTGGGTTGGTCGCAGCGTTAGCGTTTCGCCGGACGCCTGTGAAACCGCCATCGTAGCGGCCCAGACGGGCAATGCAAGACCTTTCGCCGCGACGATCACTCCCGCTTCGGGGGTGAATCGAGGTCGATCGGAGGTGTCCTCGCAGTTTCGCGGAACCGCGGCGGGGTCAAAACGTTGAACAAGGGTCTGTTCTGCGCGAAGCTACCCGCCATCACTCCGGAGAGATGCAGATGAAACGTACCGTTCTCACAGTGCTGATCGTCGTCGGCTGGGGCCTCTCAGCCGACGGAGCCGTTGAATCGCTGCGATTGAGACAGGCCTCCGATGAGCTGACGTTGCCGGCAGAGGCGCCCGAGACGCTGGCGGGAAAACGAGCCGCCCTGGCGAAACACCTGGCAGGTCGACACGAAGAGTTCGACGCGAATGACCCGATGTGCCGCTCGCTGCTGTGGTTCTACAGCCATCAGGCTCGTACGGTCGAAGGAAGCAAGCAGATTCGCCTCAACGAGAAGTACCACAACATCGGCGTGGAGTACTTCAATCACGCCCAGAAGCTCTATTCCGAGGCAGCGGCCGCTGCGAGCGATCAGCCGGCGTCCTGGTTGGCAGCCTGGCGGGATCTCTACGCCCGCCGCGTGATCGAGGAACGTCCGAAGCTCTCCATCGACGCTGAGAAGAAGAAGCTCTCCGAGATCCCCGTTACCAAGCGGCTGGTCGCGCCGAAGACCCCCGCCGAGGCGACCAAGGCGATCGAGGCTGCCTACGCACCGGCCTCGGCGACCGAGCGGGGCGAGATCCTGCGTGTGTTGTCGAGCATCAATCCGGGGTTCTCGCCGGATGGCTGGTACGTCACGAAGAAGGTCCCCAGCGAGTCGGCCGTCCACGCCGTCGTGTCGGCCGACGACGGATGGGGCGAGTGGAAACGCGTCGAGCGATACCAGCTCACGCCCGAGTCGCCGCTGCTACTGCCGGCAGGCCAATGGGTGAAGGCCCAGGCCGGCAGGCTGCCCGCGCCGGCCGCCTCCGCGCCGGCCGCCAAGCCGACCAATGAAGTGTTCTGCGTCGAGCTGAAGACGGCCCTTCGCAACGAGATCCCGCTCCGCATCTTCCTGACCCGCCGGGGCAGGGAGTTCACGTATGCCTGGGCCTTCACCCCCACGGTGAGCAATCGGCCGCACGACGTGTTCATCCTGGATGCCGCCCCCGATCGACTCAAGCTCTCCCTGGCGGTGCCCACCGGCGACGACCAGGTCGACCGCCTGATGCTGGAGCTCAAGCTCCATGCGACCGATGACGGGCTGGCCGGGACGTTCCTGGGCGAGCTGGACCTGGAGGAACGCAAGGGGACGGTCAAGGGCGACGCCAATGCCTTGCCGCTCGCCCGGGCGCTTCGGCCGACCGACAAACTCGCCGGCGCATGGAAGTGGTACATGGGCCCGAGCGATTGCGCCCGGACGGGTCAGCCGACCGTGAAGCTGGTGGAGGATCTGGATCGGGCGAGGCTGGCGTGGGTGAGCGACGAGCAGATCCCCCTCGGCCGAGGTCCCGACACGCGGGGGAAGGTGGAGAAGGTCCGCTTCGAGACGCTCAGCGGCGGCTGGGCCAGCCCGGTCATCGACGACGGCCGCGTTATTCTCAGCTACTACGAGCCCAGCGGCGAGCATTACGCCTGGGGTGCCGACAAGGCCGTCGCGGAGAATCCCGAAGACAAGCACCTCTATCGGCTGAATCTGATCGAAGCCGACGACATCATCCACTGCTTCGACGCCCGCACAGGCAAGACGATCTGGAAGCGACGGTACGCCGGGGCGGGGCTCAGCTGGTCGGGGTTCAACAAGTCAGGCCCGGAGATGACCCCCTGCATCGCCGACGGGAAGGTCTACGCGGTGGGCACGCTGGGGAACGTCTACTGCGTGGACGCCGCGACGGGCCGAACGCTCTGGTGCAGCGACATCGGGCGGCGCGCCCGCCTTCTGCGGTTCCAGCGGGATGCACTGATCGCCCGCGGCGGGCATTTCGGCTCGCGGAGCGATTTTTCCACGCGAGTGGTCCCTGCCGGTGACGTGATCGTCGTCTGCGATCACGTGCGCACCAAGGGCGGCGACGAGCACTACCGCTACGAACTGCACAACGGGCTCAAGGCGTTCGATCGCGAGACCGGGCGGGTGCGATGGCACCATCGGCAGGTGGGCTCGGTCGCCAGCCGATGGGTGCATGACGGCAAGGAGTACATCCTCGCCTCGGGGCTGGATACCATCCGTTGCATCGAGCCCAGCAGCGGCAAGGTGCTCTGGACGGTGGAGGGCGATTCGTCGGCCGTCCCGCTTCCGACGGCCGGGGACCGCCTGCTTTGCGAGATCCCTGCCGACCGAAAGACACGGCGCATCCGTTGCATGGAGATTTCGCCGCGGGGGGCGAAGGTCCTCTGGACGACCAAGCCCTACGCCAAGAACAACACGCCGATAGCCATCGCCGACGGCCATGCGTATCTGCCCGGCGGCAGGGGCCAGATCGTGTGTCTCTCGATGGTCGACGGCAGCGAGGTCGGCAGCGTAAACCAAGGTGCGAGCAACAGCGCCAACGTGCTGGGTTGCGGGCGGATGCTGCTGACCCCGGACCAATCGCACAGCAAGCGAACCGTGCTGTATATCAAGACCGACCCGGCCGACTTCCGCCTGCTGGACGTCTGGAACGTGCCCGTTTCGGGCGCCTACACGACGCCGCTGATGATGCCCCTGGTGGACGGCCGACTGATCGCGCGATTCCGCAATCGCCTGGTCTGCTACGACCTGCGGGAAAGCTCTGCCGTCACCGATCGACCTCACGCGCCGAAGGAGGGAAACGTCGGGCTGGCCACGCCACCGAAACCCAGGCCCGAACCCGAGAAGACGCCCGAGCCGGTCAAACCCGCCGACAAGCCGAAGGGCCCATCCCTGCCGGACCTCGATGACGACTCGCTGGACCCGTTGCAACTGTAGCGGAGGGCGGCGGACTTACAGCCCCGTTCGCCCGGTAAGGGTGACACGGATGTTCACAGGTGTCACAAGCGGGATGACCACGCGCACGCAGTCGCCCGGGGCCGGCGCGTCGCGCATGGCCGGCCAGGTGTGCGCGCTGCGGGCGGGATCCGGATCGGTCTCGATGGAGATGGCATCCGGGCCGTATCGCATGGAGGCCGGTCCGCGGCGCAGTACGATGCTCGATCCGGGTTGAGGCGTGAACAGGTCAGCGGGAGATTCCCATCGCCCGCCCGGCGCGAAATCCAGGGCGATCTGCCCGGGCGTATCGGCCAGCCCGTCTGTGTTGGTCAGCTCCAGCGAGACGCCGTCATCCAACGGGCGGACGGTCAGGTCGGCAGCCTGCGGAGCGACGGTGCGCTGCGCGCGGCGGGCCAGAGCGAGTTCCCACCGGGCCGGGTCGACCGGTTCGCCGAGAGGCATTTCGTACGCAGGTCGGCGCTGCAGGCGTTGACCGTCGAAGTGCAGCGTCACGCCCGACGGGTCGCCCTGGACGCTCTGGCCGATGAAATCGCCGGCTGGCCCGAAGTAGCTGAAACGGGCTGATGTTCGTACCAGTTGGGCCCGCCCGAATCGCATCGCCAGAATATTCGGGCTCTCGCCCAACACAGAGACGCTTGTCTTGCCCACTCGGTGACGCCACAGGTCTGTGGCGGGGAAGAAGCGGCTGAATCGCTCGGGCAGATCGCCGACGCCTGCCTGCCCGAAGGCCTGCGGGGCCTTGTGGGCTGCCCACGCCATCCATGCCAGTCCGGCCAGGTCGGAACGGTCCGAGGCGGTCCACAACGCCTTGGCCATTGCCGCCAACCGCGGTTCGTTGAGGCGGTCGGCCGCCACGAGGGCAGCAGCTGCCAGCCCCAGCGGGGCCTTTCCGATTCCGCCCCAGCGGCGAGACAGGCTGGTGTCCACGGTTCCGTCGGCGTGGAGAAGATGCGTGTCAAACTCGAGGTTTCGCTCGATGGCAGGCAGGGCGGCGGGCCAACCAAGGTGCTCATCGAGCAGAAGCAGGGAAAGGTTCGTCACGGCGTCGTAGCTCTCGATGCTTCGCTCGATATAGGCCCCGTCCGCGTCGATGTCGACTCCTTCGGCGAGGATGTCCTCAAGAACGGCGGGGGGCGCGGTTCCGATGGAATCCGCACCCTGGGCCAAGGCCGAGGCCCACACCCAACGGTGATTCGGCGTGTGAAACCCGCCATCAAGCAGCCCGTCATAGGCGCGGGAGACAATTTCGCTCAGCACTTCCGGCCGAGACGTCATGCCCGGATTCCCCTCGCTGCTGGCGCGCATGGCAGGCAGCAGCACCTGGAGGATGAAGCCCGTTGCCGGGCCTGAATCGATGTTGCAGTCCGGCTCGTCGAATCGGCCGGTCTCACGCTGCACCCGGGCGAGATGGAGCGCTGCCCACTCGCTTCGTTCGTGTGCGGCTGCGTCGAGCGAGCTTCCGTCTGCAGCTTCGAGCCAAAGGACCCCCGCCAGGAAGTGGGCGTCACGTCGGGCGGTTGCGAGATTGCTCTGGAAGTCCACGATCCCGCCGAAACGCGGATCGGACCGGTCGGTCACCTGGTGGAGCATCGCCTCGGCGATGGCGTCGGTCAGGGCGTCGTGGACGGCGCGGGCTGAGAAGTCGGTGGTCATGGGGGATCTATCGCACGGTGAGGAAGTATTCCATCAGGTCGCAGCCGCGGTCGACCTGGAGGTCTCCGGCGTTTGCGTTGGCCTCGGTGAAGCGACAGGTGCGGACGGCCTTGACGCCCTCCCCGGCGATGGCGAACGGGACCGGGTCGTGGGTGTGGGTCCGCAGGGCGATGGGTGTGGGGTGGTCCGGAAGCACCATCACTCGCCAGGGCTCGCTGCCTTCGCGGAAGTGGTCCAGCAGCGGGCCGACGATGTGGCGGTCGATGTTCTCGATGGCCTCGATCTTGCCGGGCAGGTTCGCGGCGTGTCCCATCTCGTCCGGGGCCTCGATGTGCACGAAGACCAGGTCATGGGAGTTCAACGCCCCGATGGCCCGCTCGCCCTTGCCGGCGTAGTTGGTGTCCAGGTAACCGGTCGCCCCGGGCACGTCGACGATGTCCCATCCGATGAGCTTCGAGACGCCGCGGACCAGATCCACCGCGGTGATCGCGCAGCCCCGAAGGCCGTAGGATTCCGAGAAACTCGGCAGGGAGGGCATCTTCCCCTCGCCCCACAGCCAGATGCTGGTGGCCGGGTTCTCGCCGAGGTCCCGCCGGACGATGTTGACGTCGTGACCTTCGAGGATGGACTGCGAGCGGTCCACGAGGTTGCGCAGGGCGTCGGCGTTTTTGCCGGAGGGCAGGTGGGAGACAGCCAGTTCGCCGAGGATGTCGTGCGGCGGGGTGGTCTTGACGTTCAGTTCGCCGCGGAAGGTCATCAGGTGTCGGTAGCTCACGCCCGGGTGGAACTGCACGTGCGGGCCGCCCAGGATGCGGTTGAGCTCACCCAGCAGGGCGGTGGCTTCTTCGGTGGTAATGTGCCCGGCGGAGTGGTCTTCCATGACGCCGTCGACGATGGTCACGAAGTTGCACCGCAGGACCCACTCGTCGGTAATTTTCAGGCCTTGGGCGGCCGCTTCCAGCGGAGCGCGTCCAGTGTAGTACTCGCGCGGGTCGTAGCCCAGAACGGACATGATCGCCACGTCCGACCCGGCGGCCATGCCTTTGGGGACGTTGCGGACGGTCCCGAGTTTCCCCTCGGTGGCGATCCAGTCCATGTTCGGGGTTTCGGCAGCGTCCAGTGGCGTTCGGCCGTCGAGCTCGTCCAGGGGGGCGTCGGCGGCACCGTCGGGGATGATGATCGCGTATTTCATGGGACCTTCCGTGGAAGCGTCTTGTGGCAGGGCAGGGGTTTGTAGATCGGCCGGCAGCTTCGCGGGACTACACGAACTGTTCGGGGTGCTCCTCGACGATCGGGATGCACACGCAAGGCTGATGGACGCTGTCGAGGGCGTTGATCTTGTCAATCGCCTCGAACATCCGTCCCTGCCGCGAGCGGTAGGTTGTAATCACGACCGGCACCGAGTCCGAATGCTCCTGGGGCGGCTCGTGCTGCAACACCGAACTGATGCTCGTATGGGACTCGGCGAGGATTTCGGCGATTTTCGCCAGCACGCCGGGTTGATCCTCGACCATCGCCCGCAGGTAGAATCGCGATTCGATTTCCTCGGGCGGCAGCTGGCGGGCCGGGGACGTCCGGTCCGGCCAGAGCCCCATTCGCTCGAAGGCGGCGGGGTATTCGTCCAGCGCGATCGACGCGATGTCGGCCACCACCGCCGACGCCGTCGGCGCGCCGCCCGCTCCGCGCCCGTAGTACATGGTATGCCCCGTCGCGTGGCCGTACACGCTGATGGCGTTAAACGGCCCGCTCACCCACGCCAGCGGATGGGTATGCCAGATAAACGCCGGGCGAACCCGCAGGCTCAGCCCGTCTCCCTGGCGCGTGGCGATCGCCAGCAGCTTGATGACGTATCCCAACTCCTGGCCGTAGGAGAGATCCAGCAGTTGCAGCTGGTCGATGCCCTCGACGGCGATCTGGTCGAAGTCCACACGAACCCCGTACGCCAGCGAGGCGAGAATCGCCAGCTTATGGGCCGAGTCCACGCCCTGGACGTCGAAGGACGGATCGGCCTCGGCCAGGCCGTCCCGCTGGGCCTGGGCGAGCACCTCATCGTAGGGCAGGCCCTCAGCCATCATCTCGGTAAGGATGAAGTTGCACGTACCGTTGACGATTCCGTACAGCGCGTCGAACCGGTTGGCCACCAGCCCGTCGATCAGCGCGCGGACGATCGGAATGCCGCCCCCGCAGCTGGCCTCGAAGGCTACGCTTACGCCGTTTTCCCGGGCGATGGCGTACAGTTCCGGCCCGTGGTGCGCAAGCAGCGCCTTGTTGGCGGTGACCACGTGTTTGCCCGCCCGCAGCGCACGCGTGACGATTTCCTTGGCGACGGTCGTGCCGCCCACCAGCTCGGCCACCACGTGGACGTCAGGATCGTCCAGGGCGGTCTGGAGGTCGTCGCTGAAGAGTTCCTCGTCCAGCCCGGCCGCCCGGGCGTTGGTGAAGTCCAGGTCGATGACGTACTTCAACTCCAGCGGTCGGCTCAGACGCTCCGCCAGCAGCTTCGCGTCGCGGGTGAGAATCCCGCACGTCGCCGCCCCGACCGTACCACAGCCGGCCACTGCCACGCCGAAGACATCATTCTTGTTTGATGAGGCCATGAAATTCCTTCCAGTCCAGAGGCCCCAAGATGGTACGGACGCCCCCCGGTTACGTCAAGACATGCTGGCGGGCTTTGGTACCAGAGTGTGCGAGATGAATTGGTAGCACGCTCCAGGTAGCGAGCGACAAGCGAATCGCGACAGGCGGGTGCCCGGAGTAGCGATGAAGCCCCATCTTGAGCGAAGCGAAAGGTGGGGGTAGAGAGGCGAACATCCAAATTCCAAATGACAGGCTCCAAGGAGTGATCGTCCCGCATCGACCTGCGATCGCGCCGGCAAAGCGTCTCGAACTCACCAAACTCAGGCGATGAGTCGGCCATGGCGATTGCCCATTCCTCCACGCGGCTGCCCCCAACACGCCGACGCTTCGCCAGCCCTACGCCCCGGTAACCGTGCCGCGGTCAAGTTGCATCGCCCCCGGGCGATGGCTAGGATAGCGGTATGATGCCTGAACGAACGTACATGGACAACTCGGCCACGAGCTTTCCCAAACCTGCTTCGGTGGTCGAGGCGATGGTGGACTTCTCGCGCGAGTGCGGCGCCTCTGCCGGCAGGGGGGCGTACGCCGAAGCAAAGGCCTGCGAGCGGATTCTTTCCGAGTGTCGCGCCCGCCTGGCGGAGCTGATCAACGCCGAGTCGCCCGAGCGGATCGTCTTCACGCTGAACTGCTCGGAGGCGCAGAATATCGTGATTCGGGGACGGTTGAACAACGCCCCGCCCGGCTCGGCTGCGATCGCCACGGCCATGGAGCACAATTCCACGCTTCGGCCTTACAACGCCCTGTCCGAGCAGAACGGGCTCTCGCCGGAGTTCGTGGCGTGCGACCCGTCGACCGGGCTGGTGAACCCCGCCGACGTGGAGGCGGCGATCCGCCCGGAAACGAGGCTGATCTCCTGCGTGCACGTCAGTAACGTCACGGGCACGCTGATGCCTGTCGACCAGGTCGCGGCGATCGCTCGCAGCCGGGCGGTTCCCTGCCTGATCGACGCCGCCCAATCCGTCGGGCACGTGCCGATCGACGTCCAGGCGCTGGGGGCGGACTTCGTGGCGTTTCCGGGGCACAAGGGGTTGCTGGGCCCGCTGGGAACCGGCGTGCTGTACATCCGCACCGGCGCGGAGCACGACCTGCCGACGATGAAGGAGGGCGGAACGGGGACGATCTCGGAGGTTGCGACCCAGCCGACGACCATGCCCGACAAGTACGAGATCGGCTCGCACAATGCGGTGGGCATCGCGGGGTTGCTGGCGGGGGTGAACTGGCTTCTGGATCGCGGCGTGGAGTCGCTGCGTGCCCACGACGTGGCCCTGTGCGAGCGGTTCCTGGACGCGACGGCCGACGTGGCCGGTCTGACGGTGTTCGGCACGCGCGAGATCGAACATCGCACCGGCGTGTTCAGCGTGGCGGTCGAGGGCGTCTCTCCGGGCGAACTGGCGGGCTTGCTGGAGCAGGACTTCGGTGTACTCACCCGGCCTGGGATTCATTGCGCCCCCTTGGCGCACGAGACGATCGGGACGCACCCCCATGGCACGTGTCGGCTGAGCTTCGGCGCGTTCACCACGCTGGAGCAGGTCGGCCGGGCGACGGAGGCACTGGCACAGATCGCCCAGCAGGCGGCCGTCTGACAGCGCATCCGAACAGTGAGGCCGGGTAGTGCAATATCCCGAGAAATCGGGTTGCCTGCGCGAAAATACATGCTACAATAGGGGATTATGAAGGGGACACTTACAGCCCGCTTGAGCCAGCGGAAGGAGGCAGGGATATGAAGGCAGTACATGTTTGTTCTCTCGTGTTGGTGGTGTTTGCCGTTCTCTGGTGCAGTGCCCAGCCCGTTGCAGCGGGTGTTCGTCGCGATGACGTGGACGACATCGAGCACACGGGTCTCGCCGACAAGTCCGTCTACGCAGCCGTCGGGCAGGTGACGCTGGTAAATGGGGACGGGGGCATTGTTGGTCTGGGGTCCGGCACGCACATCGGTGACGGCTGGATTCTGACGGCCGCCCATGTCGTCGACGATCTGAGCCCCGGCCATTTCATCGTCGGGCCGTTCGGCGAGGGCTCGGGAGAATCAATTTCCTCCGGCGATATCCATGCTGCCGACACGTCGGAAGTCTACGTGCATCCATCGTGGAACTCGAGCAACCTCCTGGGCGGCAACGACGTGGCCGTCTTCAAACTGCAGGACGAGAGCGCATACGAGAACCTTGCGGCGGCGACACTGGCGCCGGTTGGCACCCAGCCCGTCGGGCAGAGCGGCACGGCTGTGGGGTACGGCCGAACGGGAGTCGGCTCGACTGGCTGGACGAGCGGCTCCGCCGGAACGAAACGCGCCGGGACCAACATGATCGACCTGCGCGGCGGAGAAGAGGGCGAACCGCAGGACGGTGGCGTGTATGTGGACGCCAGCGGCGTGGCAACGTCGATCCTCCTGTCCGATTTTGATAACCCCGAAAACAGCAATGCCAGTCTGCTGGGTGATCAGACTCCGCTCGATCTGGAATACTCCATCGCGCCGGGCGATTCGGGCGGGGCGATGATGATTGTCGACCCGAGCGATCCGGACAACGTGCTGCTGGCCGGGATCCACTCCTTCGGGGCGAGTCTGAAGGTCGACACGGGCGACATCATCGTCGGCGACGAGGACGGCTTCGTGAATTCCTCCTATGGCGAGCTGCAGGGCTACACGGAGGTCTCGCCGTTCATCGCCGATTTCATCTTCCCGACTACGGGTATTCCCGAGCCGGCGACGATGCTGCTGCTGGCGTCAATGGGCGGGTTGTTGCTGCGACGCCGAGAGGCCAGGCGGTAAGCCCGAGACGTTCACAGCGAGACCTTTGCCGTCGCCGAGCGTTACGGGATGCATGGAACACAACACCTCTATCGCTCGGACTACCTGCTGGTATGTCGCACTGTCGATGCGATCGGAACTGAGTGTTTCTCGTGAGTCATCGCGTCAGGCCGTCTGGGTGCCGCCGTTGCGGATGGCCCGCGAATACACCGTCCAGGACTCGAACCTGGGACCCGCTGATTAAGAGTCAGC
>CAZFPT010000013.1:35786-38700 GCA_964521005.1 uncultured Planctomycetaceae bacterium
CCCGCGAATACACCGTCCAGGACTCGAACCTGGGACCCGCTGATTAAGAGTCAGCTGCTCTGCCAACTGAGCTAACGGTGCATGTTTCCCGGTTGGGAACGGAATATTCTACCGGTTTGCGGCAGTCAGTCAAGGGCTGTGCGAAGAAAGCGCGAGGAAAATGTCGCCTCCATCTCAGACGGTTCGTTCGACGTCCTCGGGGACGTTGTCTTCCACCACGGCTACGAGGTTCACGAAGTTCTCCAGCTTCCAGGAGTCCAGCACGAGGGGCTTGCTTCTGCCTTTCACGTGCAGCCGAAGGATCTTCTTCTCGGCGAGGTCCGAGGCGTCGAGCTTGGTGACGTCGTCCCAGGAGTATTTGGTCTTGCCCTTGTAGCCGATTCCCTCGGAGTCGGCCACCAGCACGCGCTTGAGGAAGACGAAGCCCCATACCCCGAAGACGATGCTGACCGGCAGGAGCACGACGGGCAGGAAATGGTTGAACGCCCAGCCGGCGAACTTGTTGACATCTTCGCTCAGGGGGGCGTAGGGGTAATGGCCCAGAATGAAAGCGTCCCAGATGCACCACAGTGCCCCGGCGAGGGTCATGCCCGCCACGATGAACATGCGGACGGCCGGGTCCTTGGCGGCAGGGCAGGTGACCTGCGTGGGGGCGTTGCTCGTGTCAGTGGGTGAGGTGTCTTCGGTCACGGTAGACTCCATGTAGTCTGCGAGATGAGGATATCTGTGTCTGTGAGATTATCGACCGATCGGCCGATGTTCCAAAGGAAAAACGCCCTCGGCGAGGATCGCGCAGCATCCCGGGCCCGGCGAACGCGGACTTTGAGGCCCTGCCACGGTCAGTCCTTCAGCTCGACGTTCCAGTAGGCGTCATCGAGGAATTGCTTCCAGGGCTCATACTTGCGTCGGCTCAGGCGCAGGGTAATCAGCGGCGGTCGCTTCGGGCGGCGCGGCTCGGCGATGAGCTTCATGTGGGCCTGCCCGGGCGTCCGCCCGCCTTTCCTGACGTTGCACTTCACGCAGCAGCAGACGATGTTCGTCCAGTTTGTGGGCCCGTTCTGGCTGCGGGGGACGACGTGGTCCAGGCTCAGTTCGCTGGTGGCGAAACGTTTGCCGCAGTACTGGCAGCGGTTGCGGTCGCGGGCGAAGATGTTCCGCCGGTTGAACCGCACCGGTCGGCGCGGCATGCGGTCGTAGGTCAGCAGGCGGATGATCCGCGGAACAGCCAGCTCGAACCGCACGCAGCCGACCCATTCGTGATGGTCGCGCTCGTATTTGGCGCGGTAAGCGCTGACTTCCCGCCACGAATCGAAATCGTGGCTGCACCAGGTATCGTCCTCGACCGAAACGATTTCCGCGATGCGCTTGAAGAGCAGGACGAACGCACGCCGGGCGGGAATGACACGAAGGGCGACATAGTGCTTGTTGAGGACAAGCACGTGGCTGGAGAGGCTGTTGTGCTCCGCTGCGATCATCGCCGGCATGCCTCCAATGTGCATTCCGGATCGGCCCCGGGAGGGGGCTCCGTTTCGTCACAGGCTCAATATAGGGTGCCGCACGCCGCGTTGCAAGGGTCTGACGGGTTGTTCGGCCCTCAGCAAGGCGGGTTTAGCGAAGCCTTAGCGCGAGGGGCAGGGCGCTATTTCTCTTTCAGTGTGGTCGTCACGCGGTCCACCTGCAGAAGTCGGCCGTCGCGTTTCAACAGCAGGTCGAACGGGCCCACGGCGACCTCCACGCCCTCGGGCGTTTCTTCCAGGCGTGGCTCACCGGTCAGCGGGATCAGCGAAAACGCGCTGAGCACCCACGCCGGGCCCATCACCCCGCAGGTGGCCACCAGGGCGCTGTCGGTTCGGCCGTGACCGATGTCCTTCTTTTCCACCGTGCCGGCCACCGGGCACGTGCCCGCCAGGGCGAAGTGCAGCCGGCAGCGACGCCCGGCGATGAGGCCGCGTTTGCCGCCCGGATCGATCGCCATCCGTCCGGTGGTGTGCCAGAACATCTCGACCTTTTCCGGGGCCATCAGGGCGAGGTTGTCCAGCACGATCAGCGCCCGCCCGAGGCCTTGCTCGTCGAGCACCATGGTGGCGTAGCGGGTGAACATCACACCCTCGCCGAGGGCGTCGCCGGCGTCGGCGACGACCCAGCGGCATTTCGCGTCGTGCCCGGCCTTGTGGATGTGTCCCTGGGCGTCGATGAGGTGGTCGGCCTCGGCGACGGTGATGGTGTTGTGCGCGCGGGCCTGGACGATTTCGAGATCCTCGCCGGTCTGCCCGACGGCACCGTTGTGACGGTTCGAGCCGCCCGGATCGATCAGGATCGGTTCGCCGGCCACGTGAAGCTGAATGGCGTTCATGTCGCGCTGGCTGTGGTTGGCGGACAGGTCGCCCGTCTTGGCGGCGACGTACATCTGCGGCTGACCCCATCGGTCTGCCAGGGCGGCCCAGCCGATCGTGTCGAACACCTTCACCGGTTCGAGCCCGGGGTCGTCCACGAGGGGGGCGTCCTCCTTGCGGAACAGCAGGGCAAGTCCTGCCGCCGAGAAGCCCGTGGTGCCGACGTCGTTGTGAAACGCGTAAGAGTCCAGCCACCAGCGGACGGTCGGCATGTCGTAGTATCGGTCCAGCAGGTACAGCGTGCCCAGCAGGGGGACCCCCGGGTTCTCGCCGAAACTGGCGGCGACCCCGTTGGGCGTGAAGTACACCCCGAACAGGCCCGTCTGGTCCATCCCCCGACGGTGGATGATCGTCTCGTCGTCGGCCAACCGCCTCGCCGCCTCGCCCGCCAGCAGGACGTACCGGATGGCCCGCCCCCAGTAGCCGGTTCCCTCGTCCCAGCCTCCCTCCGACGCCAGGGCGTCGAAGAAATGCGTCAGGCCGCCGCGGGCCTGGCCGTAGACCTCCTCGGCCAGCTCACT
>CAZFPT010000013.1:38800-42700 GCA_964521005.1 uncultured Planctomycetaceae bacterium
ACAGAACAGACCATGGCCTGGAAGCCCATGCGACACGGATGGCCGTGCGGTTGCCTCGTAAGGCGAGGTGGTCAGGCGGTCATTGACCGGACCGGTGGCGCCCGTCTATGATGCCCCGAGACCAGACCTTTACTCCCCAAGGCAGGGGAACCTGCGTGAACGACACGACCGCCGGACCAACCGACATTACCGACGCCCAGCTGCTGCAACGCCACCTCGACGGCGACCCGTCGGCATTCGAGACGCTGGTGCGCCGTTACCGCAAGCCTCTGTACAACTTCCTGGCGAAGTTCACCGGCGATCGCGCGCTGGCCGAGGACGTGTTCCAGGAGGCGTTCCTGCAGGTGCATTCCTCGGCCGGCGGGTTTGACATGTCCCGCCGACTCAAGCCCTGGCTGTTCACCATCGCCGCCAACAAGGCCCGCGACGCGATGCGCAGCCGATCGCGCCGCCAGGCCGCCCCGCTCGATGCCTCCATCGGTGGGGAAGGGGACGGCAGCACCTACGCCGATCTGATGCCCGGGAATATTCCGCCGCCCGAGGAATATCTCTCGAACTTTGAGATGCGACGCAACGTACAACAAGCGGTTCAGGAGATGCCCGAAAAGCTGAAAGTGGTTCTGGAACTGTGTTACTTCCAGGAACTGCCCTACAAGGACGCCGCCGACATCCTGGACGTGCCCCTCGGGACGATCAAGTCCCGGTTGCACGCGGCCGTCAAGCATTTCGCCGACAAATGGAAGTCGATGGCAGAGGGCCCCGAGGATGAGTGAGCAACACCGTCAAGACGAAGCTGTCCTGATCGATTACGTGCTGAACGAGTGCAGCGACGCCGACCGCCGCGATGTGGAGGCGAGGCTGGAATCCGAAGAAGAATTTGCCGCGCTGCACCAGAACATCAAGCGAAGCTTCCTGGCGATGGAGCTGGCCCCGCGGGAGAACCCACCCGAGGACCTTATCGAGAGGACCCTCTCGCGCATCGAGTCGGCCCGGCGCACGCGACAGTTGATCGAACGGGAAGAGATGACCCGTCGACGCACGTATTGGCCGACCTTCTCGCTGAAGGAGCTCTCGGCGATGGCGGCAGTCGTTCTGCTGTTGGTGGCGGTGTTCGTGCCCTCCCTGCAACAGGCACGCCAGCGGACGGTTCGCGGGGAATGTGCCGCCCAGGCCGGCCAGATCGGAAATGCCCTCCAACGTTACGCCGCCAGCAACAACGATCAGCTCCCCCACGTCGCAGGCGAGACCTCCCGCTGGCTGCCAAACGGCAGCGACGAGTACGTCAACCCCTCCCGAAGCCTTTACTCCCTGATCCGCCGCGATTTCGCCTCGCCGGTGTGGTTCCAGTGCCCCGCGGTGGGCGGCCCGAGCTTTGTGGTCAAACAGGGGCAGATGGACTTCCCCGCCGGGCGATACGTCAGCTATTCCTATCAGCACTCGATGGGCGACTCGGCCCTGTCGCGACGTGACGCGGAATTGGCCGCCAGCGCCGCGGAGATGGCGATCCTCGCCGACGAGACGCCGATGTTCCGCGACGGGCGCTTCCGGGCCGATCGGCTCGAAAACCCGGTCAGCGACAACCACAATCGCGAAGGGCAGAACGTGCTGTACATGGACGGGCACGTTCGCTGGTCGCCCCAGCCTTACGTCGGCGTGGGCAATGACAACATCTACCTCGTGGAAGGCGTGCACGAATACGACGGCACGGAACGTCCGCGAGACAAGACCGACTCGTTCCTCCTTCCTTCATTCAACGGTGAGTAGCCGCTGACATGCCTCATCGTTTGCATGCATCGGCCGGGCGCCGCCAAAGCGCCCGGCCGACTGTTTTGCGCCGCCTCGACCCACGATATTGCCCCGGCCCTCCCGGCTGAGCGTGCCCCCCAAACTCCATTCCCCGAGTGCCCCGGCCGTGCCGGGAGTGAATCCACAACCGTAGGGCCCGCAACTTGCTTGCGGGCGTTTTTTCGTGACAACGCCTCCGGATGGCGCGACCTTCCCTGTGCGGGGTGCCACGGCCGTCTCGGCCGTGCCTTCATGCCAGCGCGGTGAAACCCCGGCCGATTTCCCTTGCCGCCCGGCCGGTGGCGCGGGAGAATGACGGCCACAAGCAAGGGGTTGCCCATGGTCGCAGCTGCGACAATCTCTCGTGCGTCACACCCCAGCCCCCACGGCTGCGCGCGGCTGCGTTCCAAGGCAGAGAATTATCGGCCGTCCGGTTCCATGGCTGGGAATTACGCGCGGGTCACAGCCCACATCCACAAGCAGTACGTCTGGGGGCTGCGGTACATCGACGCTCCGGTCCTGCGGGATCGCGAGACGGACGGCGGCTCGGCCGGCCTCGACGAACGCCTCTACTACACCCAGGACGGCAACTTCAACGTCACCGCCCTGGTGAACCCCGCCGGCCAGGTCGTCGAGCGATACTCCTACGACGCCTACGGCCAGGTCACGGTGCTGGACGGCGACTGGTCCGTGGACGCCGACGGCCTCTCCGACGTGGACAACCGCATCCTCTACTGCGGCTACCGGTTCGACAGCGAAACCGGCCTCTACCACGTCCGACACCGATACCTCCACCCCACCCTCGGCCGATGGATCACCCAAGATCCGCTGGGATACGTCGATGGAATGGGGTTGTATGAGTATTGCGTGTCAACTCCATTTGTAATGTTAGATGCAATGGGGACGAAGGGGCATGCCAACGAACTATCGTCGGAACTGAAGAAGTGGGAATTGCGCAGGGCTATTGAGGATCTTGCTGATAAGAGTGACAGGGTCATGGACGCAACGTTATATATGCGGACAACATGCTGTCGTGATGACGCAAAGGCCCAAGGACTGGCTAAGAAGGCTCTGGAATCCGTTGAAACGACGAATACCGTATTGGCAGTAGGCGTGGGGGTGTTAACTGCTACGAGGGTTGTCGATAGGTACATAGTGCCTTGGTATGCGTCCCCAATCAACAAGACAGTAGGTACAGTGGGTACAATTACAACGATTGTCGGTGCTGGCATTGAGGCAGGGATGTTGCTCAACCAGGTCGTGAACCACGGCGCGTGGGGTGAACACGCCTCTCATGACGCTAACATGAGGGCAAACAGGCACGCGATCAATCTGGGAGCCACTGGCGTAGTCTTAGCAACGTCGGGACCCCCTGGGGCAGTGATAGGGCTTACTGCGGCTGTGGCAAGCATGGCGGCAGAACATATAGATAGGGAAGCTGATGAGTTGCTTGAAGCCGCTCAGTCGGCAGTGAATGATCTGGCGTGTGTTGAGAATAAGCTACAGCTCGATCGCAGATTGAAGCGCCTTGCACAGGCACGAGCGACCGTCGCACGCCTGAATGCACAAGCGGCTAATGAGGAGTAGTGGCCATCATGGATTGGGAACTATACATGGATTGGGGACTATACCGGTTAACCTTACAGGAGTGGTGGGTGCTGTTTGCTCTGTTGGGTACATCATGTATCGTCGCAGTAACGTGGTATCTAAAATGGTGGTGGTGTGTGTTTGCTGGTATCTGTACGATTACTGGGTGGGCAATCACGATGGACCTCTTTGAGATGAGGAAGTGGTCTACCGCCCAAGAAGCCTTAGTTATCCTACTAGGGGTCCTATGGACGCTATTGCTCGTCTCGTCAGTATGGACTCAAATCCGGACCAACAAGTATAGCGGCGCATGCGCGCTTGCCGCTGGTTTCCTTGTCATTCTTGTTAGCGGTATCGGACGGATGCTGATTAGAGTGCTTGGGTAGTCCAGGGACAGTCCGTAGGGCTGGCGATCCGCCGGGGTGGTCTGGTGGGGGCGGCGCTGTTTACGGGTGCTTCGCAGGAAGGCAGGCGTTGGCTATCGGTGGGTTGGAGGCGGATTGCCGGCGGATTGCCGGCGGAATGGGT
>CAZFPT010000014.1:0-12016 GCA_964521005.1 uncultured Planctomycetaceae bacterium
CACCTGTATCCCGAAACTGACACTACGCAATAATCCATGTGACGGAGTACTAGAGTGCGTTCGTGTTTCTGCCCGGTTTCGACGATCTTCTTGGTGCGGGCCTCAATATAGGCCTTTCGGGGCTTCTTGGCTTTCTCGGGCCATTCGCCAAAGGGCAGCAAAAGGGTCCAGGTTATGTCCTTGGATTTCAGTGTTGCGACTGCTGAGGACGACGGCAGGATCTCCTCCATGAAGGCCAATTCTTTCAGCAGCATGTAATAGGGCGAGAAGGTATAGGTCCCACGCATGGAGTCGGCCCCCATGTAAACCGCTTTTTTCTTGTTACGAGTGAAGTTGCCCAACTTGGCCGACCCCTTGAGCGAAGCCTTCTTGAGCAGTTGTGGCAACATTGCAAGCCGGTAGGTTGTCAGGATATCATCGCATCGGTGCTTCAACTCCACCGAGGCATCTTTTTTCTTCATGGCCCGGGTGACCAGGTCGCCAGCCGCCGGCCCAATGTCTTTCAGCGAAGCAGAGGCCTTGTCCCGCACTTTCATATCGTTCGCATCAAGCTGTTCGATGAGCTCCAGGACCTTGGCCCGGTCGATCGCGGGGGTCTTGGTCTTGGGTGCTTCGACCTTCTTGCCGCCGGCTTTTGGCGTTTTGGTTTCCTCGGACTCCGCCTTGGGCGCTTCGGGTTCCCCGGCATTGGCGGGTTGGGCGAAGGGCACCTGTGTGAACAGGAATATCGCGGCCGCAGAGAGAAGTATTCTTCGTATCATCATGTCTCCTATGTCGGTTGGTGAGTCGCGGCACGTTCTCATGGCCATGCACAGAATGCAGACATGCCGCTTTGCAGGAGAAGGTAGCGGACGCCGCCATCGGCTGGGATTCCCTGGGTGGCTTCTTGAGGAAGACCCTACCCGCTCTTGATTATAGCAATTTACCCGGTCGATATGAGGATTGCAAGATGTATTCCTCGTCGGCCGGAGGCTTCCGGGAGGCCGGCGAGGTGTTGTGATCGAGCGGCGGGAAACGCGATCAGGCCTGCTGAACGGCGTGGCGCGCACGGCCTTGGGGGCAGCGGTGGAATCGCGTCCGGTCTTGACGTCGCGGCGGCTGTGCGGTATCAAACGGGTTTCCGTATTTCCCGAGAAACCGAACATGGAGACCCGTTATGTCCACGCAGGCACAGATTGTCATCGACTCGCAGAAGGTCCTCATCGAGAACTATGGCCGATTGCCGATGGCGGTCGTCCGCGGCGAGATTGCGCGCCTCTGGGACGCCGACGGCAAGGAGTACCTGGACTTTTTCGCGGGGTTCGGGGCCGGCGGGGTCGGCGGTCACTGTCACCCGGCCATCACCGAGGCAATCAAGAGTCAGGCGGACACGCTGCTCTCGCACGGCAATCTGCTGACCTCGCCGCCGCAGGTGGAACTGGCGGAGAAGATCACCGCTCATGGGTTCGGCGGCAAGGTGTTTTTCTGCCACAGCGGCGCGGAGGCGGACGAGGCGGCGCTGAAGCTCTGTCGCCTGGCGGCCGGGCCGGGGCGGTACAAGATTATCTCATTCGACGGCTGTTTCCATGGCAGAACCATGGGCGGGTTGTCGCTCTCGCCCGAGAGCTTCCAGACCGGCTTCGAGCCGATGCTGCCGGGCAACGTGAAGGTTCCCTACGGCGATCTGGACGCCCTGTCGGCGGCGATTGACGACGAGACAGCCGGCGTGTTCGTCGAGCCCATCCAGGGCGAGGGCGGGCTGAACGTACCCACCGCGGAGTTCATGCAGGGCGTGCGGTCGCTCTGCGATGAGGCGGGCATCGTGATGGTGGTCGACGAGGTGTGGACCGCTCCGGCGAGGACGGGCAAGTGGTTCGCCTATCAGCATTTCGGCGTGGAACCCGACGCGATGTGCCTCGCCAAGGCGATCGGCGGCGGCGCGCCGGTGGGGGCGATGGTGGCGTCGGAGAAGTTCGCCGACGTGCTGGGCCCGGGAACGCACGGATGCACGATGGGCGGAAACCCGCTGTGCGCGGCGGCCGGCGCTGCTGCGATGCGACTGATCGAGGACGAGAATCTCGTCGAGTCGGCCGAGACGAAGGGCGCGAAGGTCGTGGAAATGATCGAGTCGGCCGACCTGTCGTGCGTGTCCGACGTGCGCGGCAAGGGGCTGATGGTGGGCATGAAGCTCGACGACGCCAAACCCGCCAAAGACGTGATGCTCGCCTGCCTCGAGCGCGGGTTGATCCTGTGCATCGCCAAGCAGAACGTCGTGCGGATCGCCCCTCCGCTGGTGACGAGCCAGGCGGACATCGAGAAGGGCGTGGGCATCCTCATCGACGTGCTGAAGGGCTGATCGGGCGGCGGGGGGAAGTTTTCGCCCCCGCGATTCGACAAATGGGCCTATAGTAGTACGTAAGCTCAGATCTCCGGCTTGCCTGATCGGCCGGGGTTCTTGAGAGGTATGCTCAATGCTCGTTATCGGCTTCGCGCGGCGGGGCCAAGGGAGGAATTGCGATGAAACGGTACTTTGTGACGATCGCGATGCTCGCGTCGGCATCGCTGGCTGGCGCTGACGTGGTGTTGTACGACGGGGTGGCCGGCAATGGTACGCCCGGCGATCAGGGACTTCACTGGATCTCGCAGCTGGGCGGGACGCAGTCGGAAAGCGGCGGGGTGACCACGCTGACGACCGACACCACGACCCGGAACGGCTACTACAACTACGTCAGCTCCACCGTCGTCGACCACATGAGCGGAGGGTTGCTGAACAGTTCGTTGCCGGCGAAGGTGGTGGTGAGTCTCGATCGCCTCGGCGACGGGTACACCGTGGAGTTCGACGCCAGACTCCTCAGCGAGTCGCACGACAGTGCGAACCGGGCGGGCTTCAGCGTGATCGCCCTGAGCAGTGACCTCCAGGGCATCGAACTGGGCTTCTGGGAGGGCGAGGTCTGGGCCCAGTCCGGGGATGATTTCCTGCACGCCGAGGGAGCGTCCTCCGACACGACGGCGGACATGGTGACCTACCAGCTGGCGGTGGAGGGGGGCGAGTACACGCTGTACGCCGACGGGGCCGAACTGCTGACGGGCAACCTGCGGGATTACTCGGGTCACTCGAACCCGGTCTACAGCCAGGGCGATTTCCTCTTCTTCGGGGACAACACCACCAGCGCAGCGGCCGGTGTGCAACTCGGGACGATCTCGGTGCTCGACGCGGCTGTGCCCGAGCCGGCGACGATGGGTCTGCTGTCGCTGGGCGGGTTGGCGTTGTTGCTGCGTCGACGAAGTGCGTAGCCCGGTATCTGTTCAGCGGGCGGTTGCGCGGTCGACGGCTTCGTAGATCGGCAGGATTCTCTGGAGCCTGGTGGCTTCGATGAGTTGCCGAATTGCCCGGGTGGGGTTGGCGAGGCGTACCAGGCCGTCCTGCTTGCGTCGGTCGGCTTCGAGGGTGATCATCGCGCCAAGGCCGCGGGAGCAGATGAATTTCATATCGGAGAGGTCCAGCACGACGACGGGTTTGGCGGTGGGCGCCAGCGCCTGCAGCCGGGAGGCGAAGGCGTCGGCCTGGTCGATGCTGACGTCTCCGTGGACGGTGACGATGGTGGCGTTATCCCGCTCGGTCACGTCGAGGTGGAGTTTGTCGCCGGGGGTCGCGGGCATGGGGGTTATCCCTTCCGCTTGACCATGCAGACGAGATTGCCGGCTTCGTTGAACTCGACGGAGTCCATGTAGGCCCGCATGAGCATGATCCCTCGGCCGGAGGGTTTTTCGAGATTTTCGTCGGTGGTGGGGTCCGGCACGCAGCCGGGCTCGAAGCCTGGCCCGCAATCGCAGATCGACACGCGGACTTCCTCGGGCGTGACCTCGTAGGTGACCTCGACGGTCTTCTCCGGGTCCATGCGATTTCCGTGGCGGATGGCGTTGTTGAGCCCTTCTTCGAGTGCGAGCTTCAGCGCGAACGTGTCGGACTCGGAGTAACCGGCGTCGGCGGCCTGGTCGAGGATGGTCTGCTCGACGTCACGAGCTTTGGTGAGATCCGACGGGATGACCACGGTATTGGGCACGGATTCGTTCCTGTCGGCTATCGTCAGTTGATCGAGGCCATCGCGTCTTCGACACTGTCACAGATGTTGAAGACCTCGGTAAGGCGGGTGATTTCGAAGACTTCGAGGATCGCCGGCTGAATGTTGCACAGGCGCAGCTGGCCGTTCTTCTCGCGGACGCGTTTGAGCAGGGTGATGAGCATGCCCAGGGCGCTGGAGGACATGTGGGAGACGTTGGAGAATTCGAGGATGAACTTCGGCTCGGTGCGTTTGGTCACCAGTGCCTGGAGCTGATCGCCGAGGCGTGTGATGGTCAGCTCATCGAGAATCTTCCGCTCGGCGACGGTGATGATCGTCACGTCGTCATTCTGCCTGATCTGCAGGTCCGGCGTGGATTCGGCCATGGATGTTCTCTCCTTCTCGGCGGCGGGCCGGTAGGGTGGGGCGTTCTGGCCAGGCCGCGGGGACGTTTTGTCTAGGGAATGGTATGGCTGGGTGTGCTCCGAGTCAAGCCGACGCCGCCCGGATGCGGGTGCGGACGTTGTCCAGGATGTTCATGAAGTTGATGTAGGCGTCGTAGGGCGACTCGTAGGGGTTGAAATACTTATGGACGTCGCCGTCGGCGAACCACTTGGTACACATGTAGTAGAAGTGGTCACTGGTGAGCAGTTTGTGCCAATCCTCGATGAGGATCTCATCGCCGCAGGCCAGTACGTCCTCGGCCATGCTGTAGACGTCGTGCAGCGCGTTGGCCTGCATGGAGTTGCCCAGCCACGCCGAGAGGTCGCGTTCGGTGTCCGCCCAGGAGATCATGTGGGGGATGTCCACCTCGCCGACGGAGGGGTAACGGTTGGCGGCTTCGGAGACGGTGAGGAAGTCGTTCTTGCCGTGTTGCATCACGGCCGCAGGCAGGGCCCGAAGGAACTCGAAGATGCCCGTATCGGCCCACTGGTGTTCGCCGAAGGTTTCGTAGTCCATGAACAGGTTGCAGGTGTACCCGTTCCCGTTGATCTGGTCGACCCAGCCGGCGAACTTCTCGGTGGTCAAGGGCCATTCCTTCCACCCGCGGTTGGAGAAGCGGAAGGCGATGTCATCCGAGAGACGGTAGTTTTTCAGCAGCATCCGCAGATCCGCGCAGTTGGGCGGGTTGTAGATGAAGTTCGGGCTGCGATAGCCCAAAACGTGGTCGGCCCCCTCGGTAAGGATGGCCTTGAAGCCCATGTCCTCGACCACCTGCGCGACGTCATTGTTGTAGGTCAGCTCGGTGTTGCGGAACACCCTGGGGCGCTGGCCGAAGAGCTCTTCCATGAGTCGGCAGTGCTTTTCGGTCTGGCGGACGAACTCGTCGCGATTGTACAGGAACGCCAGAGAGTGGTAGTACGTCTCGGCGATGAACTCGACGGCCCCGGTCCGGGACAGCTCGACGAAGAGGTCCAGCACCTCCGGTGCCCAGCGGCGGAACTGATCGATCACCGTGCCGGTCAGGGCGTAGCTGATGCGGAAACGCCCTTCGTGCTCGCGGACGAGGTCCAGCATGAGCTTGGTAGCCGGGTAGTAGCACTTCTCGACGACCTTGCGGCAGATCTCCTCGTTGCGGAAATCGTCGAAGTAGTTCGTGTCGCTGTCGAAGACGCTGTAACGCCGCAGCCGATAGGGCTGGTGAACCTGGAAGTAGAAGACTACCGAAGCCATAGTATCCTAACGAAAGCACATTTCTGGTGGTCGGGTCAAGCCACAAGCTGCCCGTACAGTGGTTTTTCGGCGAATCGACCCGTCCATCTTCAGGCGACGCCGGAAACCTTGCGATAAATCGTGTACAGCTTGACGGCGCTGTCCCGCCAGGACATCTTCCGCAACTCGATGCTGCCGTGCTGGGAGAGGGTCTTCTGAAGGGGCGGGTGGCGCAGCACGGCGAGGATCTTATTGGCCATCTCGTCGATATCCCAGAAGTCCACCTTCAGGGCGTGGGTGAGCACCTCCGAGACGCCGGACTGCTTGGAGATGATCACCGGAACATTGTGCGAAAGGGCCTCCAGCGGGGCGATCCCGAACGGTTCGGAGACGCTGGGCATCACGTACAGGTCGGCCATCTCGAACACGCGATTGACGTCGTCGCCGCGGAGGAAACCCGTGAACGTGATGTGCGATCCGAGCTTGAGCTTGGCGGCCAGTTCGATGCAGTGGGTGATCATGTCGCCGCTGCCGGCCACCACGAACCGGACGTTGGGCAGCTTGTCCACCACGCGTTTGGCGGCCTGGAGGAAATACTCCGGTCCCTTCTGCATGGTGACCCGCCCGAGGAACAGCACGATTTTCTCGTCCGAGCGGATCGGCGAAAGCCCCACGCCGTTTCCGTTGGGCATCTCGACGGCGTTGTAGACCACCTCGAGGCGTTCGGAGGGGACGCCGTAGTGTTTCTTGAGCAGTCCCGCGGTCAGGTGCGAGACGCAGATCGACCGGTCGGCAGACTGGGCACCCATCCGCTCGATTTCGTAGACCTGCTGGTTGACGTTCTCGCCGGACCGGTCGAACTCCGTGCTGTGGATATGCACCACCAGCGGCTTGCGGCAGGCGGCGGCGACGGCCATCCCGGCCGGGAATGTCATCCAGTCGTGTGCGTGAACGACGTCGAACTTCTCATTCCGCGCCAGCTCGACGGCCAGGCGGGCGTATTTGTAGACCTGCCCCATCAGGTCGCCGCTGTAGTTGATACCCGCACCCCGGACGAACCTCCCGCTGGGCGTGGCGGCGGCATGGATGGAGTCATCGTCGAAATCGTCAGCCAACTGCTCGTCGTCGCCGGGTTCGGGCAGGCCCATCATCTGTCGCTGGTCGGGCGTGAGCTGCCGGAGCACTTCCTGGAAGTCCTCGGGTTGCGAGTACGCCTGCAGGACGGCCGGTAGCTGGTGCACCGTGACGTGTCGTGAAGGCGAGGCCGGTGTCGGGCCAGTGCCGGTTTCGACGGCGCGCTTGCTGCCGACAGAGAGGTTCTGCGGCGTTCGAAAGCGAACGTGGCTGGACGAGCCCACCGGCACGGCTGTGGGCAGCACGAAGCTGACGTCCACGCCGATCTCGCTGAGCCCCTTGGTCAAACCGTGGCAGGCTGTTCCCAGCCCACCGCTGATATGGGGTGGGAATTCCCACCCGAGCATGAACACTCTCATCCCGCGTGTTCCTTTCGCCAAACTGTCGGCCAAAAACTCATGGTATACACGTCGTCTCCGGTCCGCAAAGAAACATTTCCGCAAGCCTCAGAATCCACAGCATTTCCCATGATCAGAACGCCCGGAATGCGCATTTTTGAACGGTTTTCTCAGCTCTCGACGGCGCCGATGATCTCCCGGATGCTCCGATGGCCATGACGACGGAGGTACTCGGCGATTCCCTCGCGGATCGCCACGATACAGGCCGGGTCCACGAACAAGGCCGTCCCGATCGCCAACCCCGTTGCGCCGGCCAAGAGGAACTCGATCGCGTCGCGGGCGTACTGGATTCCGCCCATTCCGATTATAGGCACGCCGGCGTCGCGGGCGACCTGCGTGTAGACCTGGTGCACCATGCGGATCGCGATCGGACGGATCGCCGGCCCACTCAGCCCGCCGGTAGCGTTGGCGAGGATGGGCGTGCGTTTCTCGATGTCGATCGCCATCGCGGTGAAGGTGTTGATGAGGCTCAGGGCGTCGGCACCGCCACGGACGGCCGCCGCGGCGGTGGAGGTGATGTCCGTGACGTTGGGCGAGAGCTTCACGATCAGGATATTCTTGCCGCTGACGGCCTTGATCGCCGCGGTGATCTCCTCGACGGCAGAGGGGTCCACGCCGAACTGAATGCCGCCTTCCTTGACGTTCGGGCAGGAGATGTTCAGCTCCAGCCCGCGGACGATGCCCACCTCCCCCAGCGCCTCGGCGACGGCGGCGTAGTCTTCGATTGTGGTTCCGGCGACGTTCACGAACACCGGCAATCCCAGCGCCTCCAGCTGCGGGACTTTCTCATCGAGGAACCGCGCCAGCCCGACGTTCGCCAGCCCGATCGCGTTGAGCATGCCCGCCCGCGTCTCGACGATGCGCGGGTACTCGTTTCCCAGGCGTTCGGCCCGGCTGATGGACTTGGTCACGAACGCTCCGAGCGTGCCCAGGTCCACGAAATCGGCGTATTCGTCGGCGTAGCCGCAGGTTCCGCTGGCGGTCATCAGCGGGTTGTCCAGCTGCACCCCGGCGATGTCGACGGCCAGCGATGGCGATGTGAATTCGGTGCTCATGAGGCGTCCTTGCCCTGGATTCTTGTGATCGCGTCGGCGACCTGCCGGGCGTCGGTGTCTTCGACGATCTCCACCGCGCCCAGTTGCGTCGGCAGAATCATCCGTACCTTGCCCCCCATGGTCTTCTTGTCGTGCTGCATCAGCTCCCAGAGTTGCCCGGCGTCCAGGTTGGCCCAGGTGGTGGCCAGCCCCAGCGAACGCAGCACGTGGGTGAGTCGGTCCACGAGCGAGCCGTCGATGGTTCCCCGCAAGCGGGCCATCTCGCAGCTGGCGATCATGCCCAGGGCGACCCCTTGCCCGTGCGTCATGCCGCCATACCCCTCAGCCGTCTCGATGGCATGGCCGACGGTGTGCCCGAAGTTCAGGTGGGCCCGCACGCCGCTTTCGCGCTCGTCCTCGGCGACGACGGTCGACTTGATGGCGACGTTCCGGGCGATCAGTTCGGTCATGACCTCGCCTTGGCAGGCGGAGATCGCATCGGCGTTCTGTTCGATGTACTCCAGCAGCGACGCGTCGCGGATGAAGGCATGTTTGACGCACTCGGCGAGTCCGCTTCGCAGCTGCTCTGCCGGCAGCGTCTGGAGGACCTCCACGTCGATCAGCACGCCGGAGGGTTGATGGAACGCGCCGATGAGGTTCTTGCCCGCGGCGTGGTCGACGGCCGTCTTGCCGCCCACGGAGGCGTCCACGTCGGCAAGCAGGGACGTGGGCACCTGCAGGAACCGCATGCCCCGCAGCGCGACGGCAGCGGCGAACCCGCCCATGTCGCCCGCGACGCCCCCGCCCAGGGGAATCACCAGCGTGCGGCGGTCGACGGCAGGAACGATGCTGAACAGCTCGTTCAGGATCCGCCCGAGCGTATCGAGGGTCTTGTGCTGCTCGCCGGCGGGGAAGTCGATCAGGGCTGCCCGCACGCCGGCTGCCTTCAGCGAGCGCATGACCGCGTCGGCGTAGAGCGGGCCGACGTTGCTGTCGGTGATCACCACCGCCGAGCTTACCCGATCGGTCTGGGAGGCCGACGGACCGACCAGCTCCAGCAGGCCCGGGCCCACGTGTACGTCGTAGGACCGCTCGCCGAGGTCAACGCGAATCGTCTTGGTCATCGGTATCCTCGGTGCGAACCTTGCGAATGAATTCCTCCGCCGCCGCCGCCAGATCCGGATCGACCGGGCCATCGACGGGCTCCTCGGAGGCATTTTCTTCGTCCTCGCCGGAGTCCTCGCCTTCCTCCTCGCGGAGCGGGACGTACTTGGCGCGGGCCCTTCCAGACTGTCGGGCGTAGTTGCGGTGGCGTTTTATCATGCGGAACAGCAGCGCCAGGCCGATGACGCCGGCGACGGCAACCGCGAACACCTGGTAAGGCGACCAGCCAGGCTCGACCGTGCCGCGATCGATGAACTGCCACGCCACCACCGCCGGGTAGAGACGCTCATCGCCGTCGCGCGTGCGGCCTTTGTAGACCTTGTAGAACAACCCGGCGATCCGCGCCCGGCGGTAGTGCCCGACCGTCTCGCCCGTGTCCGACTCGATCGGCGAGCCGAGGAATTCGTTGGGATCCACCACGCTGAACACCGTCAGGGGCATGGCCCGGGAGACGTTCATGTCCTTGCCGACCACGAAACAGCCCAGCTGCCAGACAACGTCGCCTTTGCTGATCCCGGGCTTGATGGGCATGTTCTCCCCGGCGACCAGCTTGAAGCGGTTCATCACGTACACGTCCAGGCGGATCGGTTGGCCGCGATACTGCTGCGGGTTCCGCCGCATCTTGGCGTAGCTGGGGCTCTCCAGTGCGGCGAGCTGCTCGGGGGAGTAGGGCTTCAGCGA
Organism: uncultured Planctomycetaceae bacterium; assembly: GCA_964521005.1. Lineage (GTDB taxonomy): Bacteria > Planctomycetota > Phycisphaerae > SM23-33 > SM23-33 > CAZFPT01. The sequence goes on from CAZFPT010000014.1 coordinate 10,105, forward strand.
ACGGGCCTTGTCCAGCAGGACGTACATCGCGTTGTGGAACAGGTAGGTGTCGTTGTCCCGGGTGGCGGCGAGCACCGTCCGCTGGACGTCGGTCAGGTCGATCGCCTCGGATGAGATGTTGGCGTTGGGGTCGATGGTTCGGTCCACCGAGGTCAGCACGGCCACGTCGTTGCCGTCGCTCGGTTGGGTGGCCAGGACGTTGGCGTCCGCGACGGCGTGGGGTTCGCCCGGTCCGGGCAGGGCGTTGGCATCCTGGGCGCGGGCTGAGGTGGTCAGCGTCGCCACGACGAGCCCGGCCCCGAGCATCGCCATCCGGTGGAGCATCCCGCTTGGTGTTGGTCTGGTTTGCATGCCGGAATTCTACCCGCTCGGGCTCGATGGGTCAAAAGCCCGCCGAGACGGATGGCACATTCCTCGGTCGACCGAAAATCGCCGGCCCGGGCGCGCGAAATAGCGTTTTGACTTGTCACCGGCTGCGGGGGTGATAATCTTGTCTTTCGCCCATCGTGGGCCCGCAGGAACCGAGATACCGTACACGGAGAGGATGAGCAAACCCCATGGCCAGGAAACGATACGCCCAGGTTGGTGTTGGCGGCAGGAGCAAGATGTACACCAAGGCGATCTGCGAAGAGTACTCTGAGACGTGCGAGATCGTCGCGCTGTGCGACACCAACGCCGGACGCATGGAGCTGAAGAACCGCGACATCGCCGAAATGGGGCAGCAGCCTGCCCCCATGTACGACGCAGCCGACTTCGACAGAATGGTCGAGGAGACCAAGCCCGACTACATCATCGTCACCACCGTGGACGCCACGCACCATCAGTATCTCATCCGCGGGATGGAACTGGGCTGCGACGTCATCACCGAAAAGCCCATGACCACCGACGAGGAGAAGTGCCGGCAGATCCTCCGCACCGTCGACAAGACCGGGCGCAACTGCCAGGTCACCTTCAACTACCGCTACGCCCCGCACCGCAGCCAGGTCAAAGAGATTCTGGACTCCGGGCGGATCGGCGAGATACTGAGCGTGGATTTCACCTGGCCGCTGGACACCCGCCACGGGGCCGACTACTTCCGACGCTGGCACCGCAACCGTGAGAATTCCGGCAGCCTGCTGGTGCACAAGGCGACCCATCACTTCGACCTGGTCAACTGGTGGATTGCCGACGAGCCGGAAGAAGTGTTCTGCCACGGCAGCCGAAAGTTCTACGTGCCCGCCACCGCCGATCGGCTTGGCCTGACCGAACGGACCGAACGGTGCACCACCTGCCCCCACCGCGAGGAGGACTGCCCCTTCGTGCTCAAGCTCGAAGAGAGCGACAATCTCAAGGAAATGTACCTCGACAACGAGGACGAGGACGGCTACTTCCGCGACCGCTGCGTGTTCGGCGAAGCCATCGACATCTGGGACAATATGTCCGTCAGCGTGAAGTACGCCGGCGGCGCCCTGATGAACTACTTCCTGCACACCTTCAGCCCGTGGGAAGGATATCAGATCGCCTTCAACGGCTCGCAGGGACGGATCGAGCACGGCAGCACGCAGTTTTCGTACATCTCCGGCGAGCAGGAGACCTTGGCCCCGGGACAGATCAAGCGGGAAGGGCAGTACACCACGATCATGCCCCACTTCAAGGACGCCAAGGACTTCGAGTCGGTCGAGATCCGGAAATCCGAGGGTGGCCATGGCGGCGGCGACCCGGTGCTGCTGGCGGACATCTTCGCCGAGAATCCGCCGGCCGACCCGCTGCACCGCAAAGCCAACCAGTACGACGGGGCGATGAGCATCCTCGTGGGCATCGCCGGGTACCACAGCATCGACCAGAGAAAACCCGTCCGGATCCCCGATCTGCTCGACGGCGCCCCCCTGGGACAACGCTGGTAGAAGACAATACAGAAACGCTCCGCGTTCTC
>CAZFPT010000014.1:12116-40728 GCA_964521005.1 uncultured Planctomycetaceae bacterium
CTGTTTTCACGAAATCCACATGTTGAGATTCGGAAACGCGTGTTGATTTTCGGCAACATTTAACCATAAAGTGCCGATACAGGTACCATGCACCCGAACCCCCTTCAGCTGGCTGCGATGGTGGCGAACGTGCTGCCGCGGGCGGTGTTGGTGGTGTCCCGCCGCGGCGAGATCCTCTATCGCAACACGACTGCCGACGAGATGCTCCCCTCGGGGCGGCATCCCAGCGAGGTCCTTCGCCCCATTCCCCACGACGCCCGCGCGGGCAATGCTTCGCTCGACGGGGTCTGGAGCGACCCGCCGCCGCCCGGGCAGTGGTCTCTCATCCGTCGCCTCACGCTGCAGACTCTCGGGGGCGGCAGCATCCTCACCGACGTGGCGGTCTATCGGCCGACCGAGCCGCCCGACGACGCCGAGTCCTGCCTGGTGTTCGTTCTCGAAGACGTCACCGAGCACGTCGCGATGGAGCGTCGCCTCGAAGCGGCCGAGCGACTCACCACCGCCGGCGACGCCACCGCGCGACTGGCCCACGAGCTGGGCAATCCCCTCGACGGCGTGCTCCGCCTGGTCGGGTTGGCGATGCGGTCGACCGACGACGAAACGCAGCAGCGCCTCCAGAGCGCCCGCGAAGGCCTGTTGCGGATGATCGAGATTCTCCGCCGCCACGCCCCGCAAGCCGGCCGGCGCGGCGGCGCTGCCAACGAGCCCATCGCTCGGCTGCTTGGCGAGGCCGTCCGCGTGAACCAGCCCCTCGCCGACAAGCAGGGGGTGGACGTCACGTTGGACGTCTCATCGACCTCCGGCGAGGAGCCCGTGGACGCAGCCGTCTTTCAGATCGCCTGCAACCTCATCCGAAACGCCCTGGACGCCATGCCCGAGGGCGGCACGCTTCGGCTGGACCTCGCCGTGCAGTTCGGGTCGGCTGAGTTCTCCGTCACCGACAGCGGCTGGGGCGTGTCCGGGGAGAACCTCGACGACATCTTCCTGCCGTTCTACACCACCAAGGCCCCGGGCAAGGGCACGGGTCTGGGGCTGGCCATCTGCCGCGATATCGCCGAACGCCTGGGCGGGGAGATTCGCCCGTCGCAGCCGACCGAGGGGGGCATGCGGTTCACCGTCACCATTCCCGTCTCGGCCGATATGGACGTCCTGGCCGGAGGAGCCGCCTCATGAACGACCGCTCCGAAACCAACCATCGCTCTTTTGAAGGCGTGCGCATCCTTCTGGTCGACGACGACCCGATCATCTGCGAGTCGCTCGGGGGTTTTCTCGAGATGGAAGGCTACCAGATCGACTGCGTCTCCACCGTCGAGGAGGCCCGCCGGCGGATCGATCGCGACCACTATCGCTTGGTGATTACCGACGTCCACATCCCGGAGGAAGACGGGATGGAACTGCTCCGCTACGTCCGCGCCACGCAGCCGGATCTGGTGGTCATTGTCATCACCGGGTACGGGAGCATCGAGTCGGCCGTCGAGGCGATGAAACAGGGCGCCTTCGAGTATCTCACCAAACCGATCATCGACGACGACGTCCGCATCGCCGTCCGTCGGGCCCTGTCCCAGCAGGAACTGATCGCCGAGAACCGCCAGCTCAAACAGCAGCTCCACCAGCGTTACAGCTTCGAGAGTGTCCTGGGGCGCGACCACGCGATGACGAAGCTCTTCGACGTGCTTCACGCCGCAGCCGAGAGCGCCGCGACAGTGCTCATCACCGGCGAGTCGGGTACCGGCAAGAGCCTCATCGCCCGGGCCATTCACGCCCACTCACCACGGCGCGACGGGCCGTTTGTGGAAGTCGCCTGCGGCGCCCTGCCCGAGACCATCCTGGAAAGCGAACTGTTCGGCCACGTCAAGGGCGCATTTACCGACGCCAGGCACGCCAAGGAAGGCAAGTTTGCCGCCGCCGACGGGGGCACGATCTTCCTGGACGAGATCGCCACCGCCTCTCCGTCGCTGCAGGTCAAGCTCCTGCGACTGCTCCAGGAGCAGCAGTTCGAGCCGGTCGGCTCCAACGAAACGCGCAACGTCGACTGCCGCGTCGTGCTGGCGACCAACTCGGACCTGCGCGAGGAAGTGGAGGCCGGTCGATTCCGCGAGGACCTGTTCTATCGCGTGAACGTGGTCACCGTCGAACTGCCGCCGCTGCGCATGCGCGTGGGCGACATCCCGCTGCTGTCCGAACACTTCCTGGAGGCCTTCGTCCGCGAGAACGGCAAGGACATCGCGGGCTTCTCCGCCGACGCCCTGAACCTCCTGCAACGCTACCCCTGGCCGGGGAACGTGCGCGAACTGGAAAACTGCGTCGAGCGGGCCGTCGTGCTCTGCCGACAGGCGCTGATCGGTCCGGACGACCTGCCGCCCGAACTGCTGGAGACGCTCGACACGCCGGGCGACGACCAGCCGTCCGATCAGCCCGTGGCCGTCTCGGCCGACCTGGCCGGTCAGACACTCGATGAGGCGCTCGCCGAGTCCGAGCGGGCCGTTATCGTCTCGACGCTCGAACGCAACCGAGGCCAACGGCAGGCCTCCGCCGACGAACTGGGCATCAACCGCGTGACGCTCTACAAGAAGATGAAAAAGCACGGGCTGATGTAGGGTTGCATGGGCATCCTGCCCGTGCATTTGCTCTGTTTCCCCGAGGCAAGTTCGGGATCCCATCCCCCGACTCACGTCGGGGGCTCCCTGTTCAGCGTGTTGTCCCACGGGGGCATCGGTCCGCCGATTGATCCCTCCGTCGGCCGAGACTACACTGCACGCATGGCCAACGACAATGTCTATCTCAACGGGCAGATCCTCCCTTCCCGCTCTGCCGCGATCTCCGTGCACGACGCGGGGTTGTTGCTGGGAGCCTCAACATTCACCACCATGCTGGCGCGGAACGGGCGGGTCTTCCGCATCGACCGTCACCTCGACCGACTGTTCGAGACGGTCGACCTGCTGGGCCTGGCGACCGACGCGACGCCGGAGCTGATCACCGAGGAAACCCACGCGCTGCTGCGGGTCAATGAGCTCTCCGACGCCCGCTGCCGCGTGACCCTCACGCCCGGCGCCGCCGAGCGGAATCAGCCCACCACGCTCATCACGGCAGAGCCTCTCCCGGCGTTCCCCGCCGAGTGGTACACCGAGGGCATCCTGGCCGTGGTCTCGTCGTTCAAGCAGATTCCCGGCCATCCGACGTTCGGCCACAAGACGGGCAACTACCTCACGCGCCAGCTCGCCCTTCGCGAGGCGCTGGAGAAAGGCGGGCAGGACGCCCTGTGGTACACGCCCGACGGCCGACTCGCCGAGGGCTGCACGTCCAACGTGTTCCTCGTGCTCGAGGGCAAGGTACACACGCCCCCGCGCGACACGCCCGTGCTGCCCGGCGTGGTGCGGCAGGCCGTCCTGGAACTCTGCGACGAGCTGGAGATTCCGACCGACGCCGCGACCCCGCTGACCGTACACGAGATGCTCTCTGCCGAGGAGATGTTCCTGACCAGTTCCATCAAGGGCATCCGCCCGGTGACGAAGGTCGAGGCCCATCCCGTCGGCGAGGGAACGCCCGGGCCGATCACCCGCCGCATCATGCAGGCCTGCGCCGAGCTTCTGGACCGCGAGTGTCCCTCGGCCGGCAAGGAGGACGGAGAATGAAGGTCCGCGAGATCACCGGAATCATCGAGCAGATCGCCTCTCCCCGCTGGGCTGCCGATTGGGATAACGTCGGGTTGCTCGCCGGCGACGCGTCGGCCGAGGTCCGCAGCGTCCTGCTCTGCGTGGACGTCACCGCGTCGGTGCTGGAGGAGGCCAAAACGCTCGGGGCGGAGCTGATCGTCGCGCATCATCCGATCCTCTTCAAGCCCGCCGTCGCGGTTACCACCCAGCGGACCCCGATCGTGCACGCGGCGATCCGCGCGGGAATCTCGCTCTACGCCGCCCATACGAACTTCGACGCCGCCCCGGGCGGAACCAACGATGTCATCATGTCGGCTGCGGGCGTGACCAGCGCCCGGCCGATCCAGCCGGCCCGTCTGGTCGGGGCGAGCAAGATCGTCGTGTTCACGCCCGCTTGCGACCTTTCGGCCGTTCGATCGGCCGCCTGGGACGCCGGCGCCGGGCGCATCGGGGCCGGCTACGACCACTGCAGTTTCGCCGTCGAGGGGGAGGGCACGTTCCGCCCGCTGGAGGGCAGCAACCCGACGCTCGGCGAGCAAGGCCGGGACGAGCACGCCGACGAGCATCGCCTGGAGCTCATCACGCCGTCGTCCCGCGTGCCGGCTGTCCTGGCGGCCATCCGCGAAGCCCACAGCTACGAAGAGCCCGCCATCGACGTGCTGTCCCTGGAAGACGTTCCTGCCGGCGTGGGCGAGGGGCGCATCGGCAACCTGACCAAGCCGACGGTCGCGCGAGCGGTGATCGAGGCCGTCAAGACAGCATTCCGCGTCGATGCGGTTCGCCTGTGCGGCGCGGAAGCCGACCGGGAGGTCGCTTGCGTTGCCTGCTGTGCGGGGGCGGGACGGAGTCTGCTGCCGGCAGCGGCGCGAGCGGGGGCGGAGCTGTTCATCACCGGTGAGATCGGCCATCACGACGCGATCGACGCGCCGGGGGAGATGACCATCGCCTGCCTCGGCCACGGCGCAAGCGAACAGCCGGCCATGGCGACACTGCGCGACACGCTCGCCGAGCGGATTCCCGCGGTGCGATTCCACCTGGCCGACTCGCCGGCCGAGCCGTTCCGGACGTTCTGACGGGCGTCAGTCTTCCACGTCCAAGCCGAACAGCCGTTCCAGGGCGGCGGCATCGGCGCGGGCGGTTTCCTGCCCGGGCGGGTTCCGCAACGAGTCGGCAACGGGGTGCAGCGTGCGGCGGATTACCCGGTGGATCGCCTCCTTGACCACGCCGGCCGGGTCGGCGGCGTCGGTGAGCTTTCTCTCGGCCCGTTCGAGTTCCTCGCGTCCGATGGTCTCGATGTTGCGGTACAGGGCGTCGATCACCGGGGCGATGGTCCGCAGGTGCAGGTCGCGCAGGAGCGCGGCTACGTGCTCGTCGAGGATGTCGGCCGCCTCGTCCCGCGCGGAGCGACGGGTGTGGATCGTGGTCCGGACGACGTGTTCGAGATCGTCGATATTGAACAGGTGCACGCCGGGCAGTTCGCCCGCGCCGGGCTCGACATCGCGCGGGACGGCAATGTCCACCAGCACCATCTCCGCGCCGTTTCGCCGGTCCATCGCCCGTCGGACAACCGATCGCGACAGCACCGCTGCCGACGAACCCGTCGAGGTGACCACCACGTCGAATTCCGCCAGACGGGCGGGGATCGCATCGAACGGGATCACTGCCGCGTCGTGCTCTGCCGCCAGGGCGTCGGCCTTGTCCTGCGAGCGGTTCGCGACCGCCAGCGACCCCGCGCCGGCCGACCCGAACGATTCGAGCATCCGGCGGTTCATCTCGCCGGCCCCGATGCTGAGGACCGCCGCCGAGGACATCTCGCCCATCGCCTGCCGGGCGCAGTCCACCGCGACCGACGCGACCGACACCTTGCCTTCGCTCACGGGCGTTTCGGAGCGGATGTGCTTGGCCGTGTGCAGGGCGGCGGCGAAGAGGTCGTTCATCGCCGCGCCGGCAGCGCCGTTGCGGCGGGCCAGGGCGCCGGCCTGCTTGACCTGCTGGACGATTTCCGCCTCGCCCGGGACCAGGCTGTCCAGTCCGGCGGTCACCAGGAACAGGTGCTCTGCGGCTTCGGCGTCGGCGAGCGTGTAGAGATTTCCCTCCAGCGCCTCGGCCGGCAGGCCACGCGACCGCCCCAACCAGCGGGTCAGCTCGTCGCTTCGCGGATGGCCATGCACCGGGCGGATGTTGTAGATCTCCGTGCGATTGCACGTCGAGAGCAGGGCGAACTCAACCCCCGGCCACTGGCGACGCAGATCGGACAATGCGTCGTCGGCAGAGGCGTCGTTGTACGCCAGGCGTTCACGCAGCTCGACCCCCGCGGTCTTGTAGCTCGCACCGACACACAGAATCCGCATCAGCCCGCCTCCATGGTTCGCCCAACGGCGTCCCGCAGGCCCGCCAGGCCGTCGCGACAGAACAGTTCGTAGCCGGCCGGCGTACACAACGGCCTCATGGCCGACATGCGTTTGGCCTCGTCGGGGCAGGTTTCCCGCAACCGGTCCCGCAAGGTTCCCAGCGCCTCGGCAAACTCATCGAGACGCTCGGGCATCTCGGCGGCGATGAGGTCCCGCAGCATGCCCGAAAGGCCCGGCGCCCGACCGCCGGTGCCCACGGCGATGCGGACGGGCCCCCTATCGAGCGTGGCGGGCATGTAGAAATCGCAGTCGTCGGGTTGGTCGGCCACGTTCACCAGCAGGCCGTCGCGTCGGGCGTCGTCGGCGATCCGGGCGTTGAGGGCTGCGTCGTCCGTGCACGCGAAGACCAAGAACGCTCCCGCCAGATGGGCCGGGTCGTACGCTTCGGCGAGGATCTCGATATCGCCGGGCGCATCGAGGGCGGCTGCTCCCTCCGGGGCGACGAGGCGGACGTGGGCGCCGGCAGCGTCCGCCGACCGCGCGCGGCGCAGCCCGACCGGTCCGGCACCGATCACCAGCACCGTCTTGTCCTTCACCACCAGCATGATCGGGAAGGTGTTCATGGGTGTCTCAGCGTTCGGGGCAGGCGGCTGGCTTGACCGAGGCGACCGCTTCCAGCAGGGCCCGGGCCTTGTCGAGCGTTTCATTGTACTCCGCCTCGGGCGTGCTGTCGGCCACGATACCCCCGCCCACCTGCAGGGACGCCTGCGGGCCGGCGTAGACCACCGTGCGGATGGCGATGTTCCATTCGGTCCGCCCGTCAGCGCCGACGATGCCGATCGACCCGGTGTAAGGCCCGCGGGCGGTGGGTTCGAGCTCGTCGATGATCTCCATCGCCCGCACCTTCGGAGCGCCGGTGATGGACCCGCCGGGGAACGTCGCGCGCAGCAACGCCGCCGGGCCCACGCCCTCCCGCAGCTGACCGTCCACCGTCGCCACGAGGTGGTACACCGTCGGGTGCGTTTCCAGCTCGGCCCGGTCGCGGACCCGCACGCTGCCGTAGGTGCACACCCGCCCGAGATCGTTGCGGAGCAGGTCCACGATCATCGCCAGCTCGGCGTTGTCCTTCGCGCTGGCGACGAGGCTCTCGCGGGCGGCGCGATCGGCCGATTCGTCTCCGGTGCGGGGGCGTGTGCCCTTGATCGGACGCGTGATGACCTCTCTGCCGCGGACGCGCAGGAACAGTTCCGGCGAGGCAGAGACGATCGCGCAGGGCTCGCCGGCGGAAGGAAACTCCAGCCAGGCGCCGTACGTGGAGGGGTTCCGCCGTCGCAGCTGGCGGTACAGATCCAACGGGGCCGGCGCGTCGGGCAGGGCGATGCGATGGGAGAGGTTCACCTGGAAGATGTCACCGGCGGCGATGTAACCGAGGCAGCGGTCCACCGCCTGGAGGTACGCCTCGCGCGAGACGTCGGGCCGGTGCTTGCCGAGGGCGCGGGCCCCCGGCGTGTCGTCGACGGGCTCGCCGTTGGAGGCAGGGCGGCTGCGGGCATCGTTCCAGACGGCGCGCAGGGTGGCGATCGCCTCGGGCCAGCCGGGCGGCGGATCGTCATGGTCCAGCCACACCAGCGACCAGGACCCTTCGGCGTGATCCCGCACCAGCAGGGCGGGGTACATCGCCAGGTGCAGGTCCGGCAGGGCGGTGTCCCGCCGGGCGCAGCCGGGGAGGCGTTCGACCCGTCGACCGATCTCATAGCCGACGTAGCCGATCCATCCGGGAGCGTAGGGGGCATCCGCCGACACCTCGGCCACCGGCGCGAGAGCCCGTTCCAGGGCGTCCCAGAACGCTTCGTCGGGGCGGTCGGGCGCGTCGGCGAGCACCTCCCTGCCGTTTCGCAGCAGTTGCCCGTCGCGAACGGTGATTGTGGCAGCCGGCTCGCAGGCATACAGGCTGAACCGCCCGAGCGGTTGATGCGTCTGGGAGGACTCCAGGGCGGCAGGGGCGCGCCGGGCGCGCATCGCCTCCAACACCGCAGCCGGGTCGATGTCGCCCTCGAGCGGTTCGGTGCGGACGCGGGCCCGCCGGCCGGGTTGCATGCTCTCAGCCATGGTCGTCTTCCCCGCCGGGGCGGGCGCTACTCCACCTCGATCGCGTCAAGTCGCCGGAACTCGGTGATCGGGAATTCGGCGGCCGACTCGGCGGCGGCGCGGATGTAGGGGTCGTCGCTTTTGGCGTACTGGTCCAGCAACTCGGCGATGAGCTCCAGGTCGGGCTCGTGCCCCTGGGTGTATTTCAGCACGCCGAGGAAGAGGATCGCCTCGGCCCGCCAGGCGCGGTCCTCGTCGTTCCGGGCGATATTGAACACGTCGCCGGCGTACTCGCGGGGCTTGGCCTTCCAGATAAACCCGAGCTTCATGCGGTAGAAGTCCGATAGGGCGTCCATCTGGTCGAGATACTTCTGCAGCACGGGGAGCTTGGCCTGATCGTCGGCCTCGGTCGCGACGGTTGCCAGCCCGCGGATGGCTTCGCGCTGGTTGCCCACGCCGGAGGTAACCATGTGGTAACGGCTACGCTCGTTCATCATATGCCACCCCAGCACGAATTCGTCCTCGTACGCCTGGCGGGCCTTGTCCGTCTTGCCGATGGCGAGGTAGTACTGGCCGAGCTTGCTGAGGGCGGTTCCCACGCGCTGCAGCCGCAACGCCCCGAGCAGCTGGTGGGTCATCAGGAAGGTCTTGTCGTTGTGTACGGTCGTGAACCGCATGTCCTTCTTTCGCGTGCCGCGCGAGACGATCTCGTGGATGCTCTCCAGAATGTTCACGCCGTCGGCTGACAGGTCGGCGAGGTCGCCGTTCGTCTGGCTGAGCGCATCGAGCAGGTCGTCTTTGCGCTGCTCGTACAGCGTAGCCGCTTCGGCATAGTCGTCGCCGGCGTTGCCCGGGCCGGTCGGCACCTTGGCCACGATCTTGCCGATGGGCACGTCGATGGTCTTTTTCTCCAGCCGACCGGGCGCGGTGGTCGCCCTGGTGGGGGGAGTGGGCCCCTCGGGCCAGAGCACGAGCGTAACGATCAGAATGACAAACACACTCAGCATGCCTATGGCGATGATCCAACCCAGCTTATTGCCCACGTCAGGTCTCCTTCGTTGGGATTCTCAGGTCGTCCGATCGTCTCGGTGGCGTCGGCCTCTATGGGACGTACAGCGTTCCGAGGTTCAGCGGACTGTAGTAGTATCGTTTGCACTCGGCCCAGTTGGATGCCTCCCGCGACGCCGGTCGGAACCGGGCCACGTTCAGCCCCCAGATCTCCGAGTTTCCGTCGGCTCCGAACGCCGATCGGGGGATGCTCATTTCGATGATCCAGCTGTCCGGGCCGCTCTCGACGGCGACCCTCGCCCCCGACGACCAGGGCACGACCTTGCCCAGGGGCGGATCGCTGCGGACGCCCCGGGTGGCCGAGACTACGCCGTTGGGCTTGACGACCATGTGATAGAGGTCCGACGCCCGCCGGCCGCGCCGGCCGGGGTCCAGGACGATCTCGACGAGGTCCTCTCCGCACGCCAGGAGCTGCTGGTAGCGGACGAAGTTCGTCCGTCGGGTCACCATGGAGGCGGGGTCGGGTTCCTCGCAGCGGATCGCGATGTAGATCGTCTCGTCGTCGGCCAGCACGAATGCCTGGCTCTGCTGGGCGGCGTGGGGTCGGTCGGATCGACCGGGCTTGCCGATCAGGCGGAATCCGCCGGCTACGTTGCCCGTGCGGATGGGCCAATCGTGGAGATTCCCGTCGATCGTCAATCGCCGACCGACGGCACCGGCCCGGATGATCGGCAGCTGAACCGCGTACTGTTGCGCGGGTCGATCGCTGGAATCGATCTCGAACCGGACGGGCACCTTGCCGGTCTTGCTGAGGGGCATGGTGCCGCCTTCCATCAGCAGCGTGATCTCGCCGCGTGAGTAGGGCGCCAGCTGCACGGTCACCTCCTCGTCGCGCACCTCCCAGCCTTCGGGCATGGCGATCGGGCGGACGGTGCAGGCGACCTCCTTGCCGAGCTCGTTGTACACTTCCAGGTGGATCGTCGCGCCGAATCGCCGGTCGACCGTGCCATCCTCGCGTCGGGCCAGCACCGGGCGAACGAACGTTCGGGCTCGCTCCAGGCGAATGCGTCGGTTGGTGCGGAGGAACTCATCCCACCGCCCCTGTATGCGGGCCCGGTCGACCGACGACGCAGCCGCGGGGCTGACGACGGCCTGGATCTCCTCGGCGAGCATCTCCCGGGCGATCTGCCAGGCGGAGGGGTTCCGGGACCAGCCGTTGAGGCGAGCATCGAGATAGTGGTCGCCCGAGGCGCCCTGGCCGCCATAGTGCGCGAGGGCAGCGGTCGCCGCGCGCACCACCGCCCGACGATTGCGCTGACGGAGAATCCAGAAGTACGCCAGATCCTGCAGGCCTCGCCGCAGACGCTTCAGACGCACCGAGGGAAGAACCACGTCCTCGCCGATGATCGTGCCCGGGTAGAACAGCTTGGCCTGGGCACCGGCCGGCGCGGCGAAGGGGTCGTTCGACCAGTCCAGCACCTCCGGAAGGAACAGTCCGGTGGTGTGGTACTTCTCCACGAACCACGCCAGCGCTCGTGGATCGGTCCCGCCGGCCTGCATGCCCAGGCTCGGAAAGTAGGGGGGGTGACCGGGCGAGATCCACCCGCCGGCAAGCGGGTTGGCAGCCGAGCGTTTCACCGCAGCCACGCCGGGGAGGAACCAACGTCCCGGCGCGGCGTGGATGTCGGTCAGATCGTCCATTCCGTCGGGAACCGCCCAGCCGGTGGCCGACGGCGGGTTCGTCGGGAGTTGGGAGAGAACGGGCAGCTCGCGCCGCGTTTCGCGCAGCAGCGTCGCCATCCGGAACTGGTCGTCGTACGCGCGCTGACGGACCGCGCCACGATGCAGCCAGGCGAAGGTGCGTTCACCGGCGGAAAGATCCTTGAGGAAGTGGTCGGCAGAGAGCTTCGCGACCTGCCGGAACGTTCGGCCGTAGAGGTCGGTGTCCCGTCCGCCGTAGTTGGACGGGTCCGGCCAGTCGTCCCGAATCGGCATCGGCCAGGCCGAGACACCCACGCGCGATTCTGGGCGGAACGCGCTGCCGTCGAGGTAGGGCTTGACGATACGATCGTACTGGTCCCAGTGGAGCAGGGCGTTTCCGTCGCGGTCGCGTTTGAGCACCGGGCGAAGCGTCCGCTCGAAGAGGTCCAGCCGATGCTGGTGTGCCAGTCGCATCATCTGTCGCATGATGGTCAGGCCGCGACGGACGCGCGGGTTGTCCGGGTCCAGGTGGGTTGGGCGGTACGGCTGCCCGCCGGCGCGCAGGAAGGCGCCGAACAGCGTGCGGTAGTCGAACCCGCCCACCGCGGCGATCGGCCGGGCGTCGGGCAGGACGAAATCGTACACTTTCACCCGCAGATCGACGCTCCAGGTGAGCTGTTCCAGGTCCCGCGTGCGCATCCAGTCCAGCTCGCGGGGCAGGTCCATCGCCGGGCGAAGTTCGCTGCGGAGCGTGAGCTTTCCGGCGTACACGCCCGGCCAGGTTCCCCGCGGAACGGTGACGTCCACCCAGTAGGCCAGGCGCTCGGGGAGCTCGCTGCCGCCGCGGGCCGACGGGTCGAGTTCGGCCGGGACCAGGACGTCGTACACTTCCCTCGGCTCGGGAGGGCGGTCCGACAGGCGCAGCGTCCAGGCGGGATAGTCGGTGATGCGGACGGGCTTCATCCGGAACACCCGAACGCGGGCACCGGCGATGCGTCGGCCTGTGGGGCTGCGCAGATCGGTGGTCTCGGCGCTCAGTCGCCCGATCGCGCGGCGCTGCTCGGGCGTGAGCTCCACGGCGATCTGGAAGCTGAGCGTTTCGTTGGACCCGCCGAACAGCCTCACCGTGTGATGGCGGGCGTCGTAGATGAGCGGGTCGTCCTCGCGCGGGGTCCGGCGGGTCAGGGAGGTCATCTCGCCGGTGACCCAGGCGTCCAGGCCGGGCTTCGAGCAACCGACCAGCACCAACAGCGTGGCCCCGGCGGCAACGGCCCATACATGTCGAATTCGTCGTGGCATGCGAACGGATGATTGTAGCCGATTCGCCCGTCGGCGGGAAGGGGAGTCATCGAGCATTGCCCGGGGAAACCGGCGGTGTCCGCGACGGGTTCAGCGTCCAGGCGAGGTTACCGCCCGATGGCGGGCAGGGCGTAGATGCTGATGCTCGGCGGCGGGCCCTCGACGGATCCGGGGCGGAGAACACCGTCGGGACCGACGCCCCCGATGGGGCGCAGGCCGAGGCGCATCAGAGCATCCAGCACATCCAGGCCGATGGGCTTTCCCCCGGCGAGGCGCTGGCCCTGGTCGGCCTGCAGCCCTGCGGGGTAGCCCGCGGTGCGGGCCAGCGTTTCGACGCGAGACCAGTTCACCCAGATGTGCGTGATCTCCAGGTTCCGCAGGCCTCGGAGGATCGCCTCGGGCGAGTCGGGGTATCTGTCGGCGAGCTGTTCGAGAGGATGCACGTCCCAACCGGTGGCGTAGAGCGTGCCCGGCGGGTAGTAGTAAGGATCATCCTGGCCGATGAGCAGGAGCGTGGCGCTCGAGGGGAGTTGATGCGACAGCGACCACGGGGCGGCCGTACTGGCGATGTCCTCGCCGTCCATGCCGTGGACCCGCAGGCCATGGGTGGCGGCAGGATAGGTCTGCAAGGCGCCGGCCAGGCCCATGGCCGAGCCGAGGATCACCGCCACAGCCGGGATGATCGCCGCCACGCGCGCGACCAGGCGGATGTCTCGTTCCGGGGTGTCCGGGGAGACCTTCCCGCCGAGCAGTCGGTGGAGCGTGAGGCGGGCATGGTCTGCCGCCAACGCCGCCAACCACGCCAGCGGAACCAGGGCGGCCACCAGGGCGGTCGCCGGAAGATCGGGCGTGAAGGTCGCCCACCCGGCTACCTGTCCGCCGGCCAGGACGACCAGGGCGACGTTCCACGACGTGCGTCGGCGTCGGCTGACGATCGCCACCACTCCACCGCCGGCAGCGAGGACCATCAACCCCAGTCCCAGCCAGTCCAGTTCTTCCGTCGTGGTGAACTGACGCGCCAGCAGGACAGCCTTGGGCGGCGGGGAATTCGTCTCGGCCGACCCGTCGGCCGGCAGGGGCACGGGCGAGCCGTCCGAAGCCTGATGGGCCTGCTTCCATCGGTGGACCTGCTGAGACTCCCAGGGACCGGCGCCGAATTGCTCGATCGCGTGAGGGAAGACGGGGTTGCCGGTCGCTGCCGAGGTGCGCGCCAGCCAGGGAGTCGCCGCCAGCACGACGGCCATCGCGGCCAGTACGAGGCAGAGCAGCTTCGCCGGCAGGGTTGCCCGGCGGGGCAGGTCGTTCGGGTCGACGTTGAGTTCATCGGCGCGGGCGGGAGCTCTGCCAGGGCCCGGCCACAGCGCGATCAGCAGCATCGCAGCCAGCACCGGTCCGGCGACGGTGGCGGCGGAGAGGTAGCTCGTGGAGACCGCGATTCCGCATGCCAGACCGATGGCGATGCTCCCGCCGGCCGACGGGCGTTTGCTGAAGGCCCCCAGCCACGCCACCGCCAGGGCGGTTGCGAATACCCCGGCCAGTTCGATCTTCGCCATCCATGAGAGGTACAGGACGATCGGCGAGCAGGCCAGCAGGGCCGCTGCATATCGGCTGCGGTTGGTCGAACGCGGCAGGGAGGTCCAGACCACGCCGACCGCCAGCAAGCCGAAGACCCCGTGCAGCAGCTTGGCGACGTACATGCCCTCCCAGCCGCCGCCGCGCAGGATCATCGCCAGCAGGGAGAGCATCTCCACGCTGCAGGGACGATGGCTGTGGACGTTGTGGGGTACGGGCATGGTGCTGGATCGCTGGAGGTACTCGCGGGGCAGTTGCAGGTGGACCTGCAGGACGCTCCGGATGTCGTCGCCCGAGCCGATCAGCCCGGCAGGGAAGGACGACCCGCTCAGCCAGATGGCCGAGGCGATCGCCGGGAGGATCCACCACAGTTGTGAGCGTCGAACGCGCCACGGGATGTGCAGGTCGTCGAGTTTCTCGCGGACCGTGAGCGAATCGTCGTCGCTGAAGCCCGTCAGCCAACGGGTGATCGGCCAGAGCGACAGCGCCCCGGCGGCACTGAGCAGAAACATCCACCGCCAGGCGTCCAGCCCGCCGGGAACGAGCCAGCCGGCGAGCATCACCAACGCCCCCAGCAGGGTCAGCCCGACGCCGATTTCCGTGAACGTTCGCAGGGCGGTCGGGGCGTCTTTGGGCAGCAGCCAGCCGATGCTCGCCCAGCCGAGCCCGCCGGCGGCAAGGACGATCCAGGCGGCGAAGGCCCCGTCGATGGTCACGACGCTGAGGACCCCCATCCACGCTCCACCGGCATAGGTGATCGCCAGGAGCATGCCCAGACCCGCCAGCCCCACCAGCCCCGCTACCGCGGGCAGAGACCACAGCACCGAGGGGGCCTCGTCGGTGGTCGCATCGGGAGTTTGCGGGTCGTGGGTTTCGCTATGCGTGTGGATGGCGTGCCCCGTTTCTCATCGGTGCCAGTCGGTCGCGGCGATCAGGACCCGGCTGCGTCGTCGGCAGCAACGGCGGTCGGGTCGTCATCGTTCTCATCGTCTTCATCGGCTTCGATGAACTGCGTCTTGTACAGGTGGCGGTAGAGTTCGCAGGTGGCAAGAAGCTCTTTGTGCGTGCCGGTCGCCTCGATCTTCCCGGCGTTCATGACGACGATCTGGTCGGCGGCCATCACCGTCTGGAAGCGGTGGGCGATCATCAGCGTCGTCCGGTTGGCCATGAATTCGTCCATCGCCTGGTGGATCCGCCGCTCGCTGTCGGGGTCGACCTGGCTGGTCGCCTCGTCGAAGATCAGAATTGCCGGGTCCCGCAGAATCGCCCGGGCGATGGAGATCCGTTGCTTCTGTCCGCCCGAGAGCGTCGCGCCATGCTCGCCCACGATGGAATCGTAGCCGTTGGGCATCTGCTGGACGAATTCGTCGACGAATGCCTTCTGCGCAGCGGCCAGGACGTCTTCGTCTCGCGCCCGCCGTTTTCCGTAGGCGATGTTCTCGGCGATGGTGGCGTGGAACAGGACGGTATCCTGGGTGACCAGCCCGATCTGGGACCGCAGCGAGCGGAGCGAATGTTCGCAGATGTCGCGCCCGTCGATGAGGATCGTGCCCTCCGACGGATCGATCAGTCGGGGCAGCAGGGAGACCATGGTGGTTTTTCCGCAGCCGTTGGGGCCGACGATGGCGATGGTCTGGCCGTGCTTGATTTCGAGATTGACGTACTTCAGCGCGTCGTCTTCGGCGTTGGGGTAGCGGAAGCAGATGTTCCGGAACTGGATGTCCTGGCTGTGGCGCGGCAGCGTGGGCGCCTTTCGCCGGCGAACCTCCTGGGGGGTATCCTGCAGGTCGAAGATGCGTTTGGCGGCAGCGTCGGCGCGTTGGAAGCGGGTGGCGACCTTGGCGAGTTTGCGGACCGGGTCGAACATCGCCGCCAGGCAGGCCATCAGCGCGATGAACACCTGCGCGTCGAGCTCGTTGTTGAGCACCCAATACCCCGCCAACGCCACGGCCCCCATGGCGGCCGTCAGACCCAACGCCTCGACCGCCGGCGAGGTGGCCGCGTCGATGCGGCTCATGCGGCGCTGCTGTTTGACCAGGCCACGGTTCACGCGGAGGAAGCGTTTCCGCTCGGCCGACTCCATGGTGTACGCCTTGACCACCCGCATTCCGGTGAGGGTCTCCTCCAGAACCGCGAGCATGGCCGACCAGCTTTCCAGTGCCCGGCGCGAGGCGCGTTTCATGATCTTGCCCAGCTTGCGGATCAGCACGTACGCCGGCGGGCCGGCGACCATCGCCACCAGCGTCAACTGCCAGCTGAGCATCATCGCCAGGACGATGCTCGCGATCGCCTTGGCCGGTTCCACCAGCGTCTTTCCGAAGAGGGTCTGTTGGCCGCGGGCGAGTTCGCCGGTGTCCTGCACGAAGCGGCTCATCGTGTCGGTCACACCCTTCTCGGAGAAGAAGGTCGTCGGGAGGCGCAGCACGACGTTGTAGTTGTCGCACCGCACGTCCATAATTCCCTGCCAGACGGCCGTGTTGACCAGGTATTCCTGCGTGAAGCGGAGGATGTCCCGCAGGTAGGTCACGACCAGCCCGGCGATGAGCACTCCCAGCAGCAGGGGGAATCGTCCCGCGCGCGAGTCCGGCTCGGGAATCCGCATCGCCGCCCAGCCCAGGGTCTCCGATTTCAGCTCCAACTCGCCCAGGCGGACCTGTACGGTTCGGCTGGTGGGCGGCCCGCGGTTCTCGGCGTCCGGACGATAAATGCGAAGCTCCAGCAGATCGTCGGCTTCGGTCTGGGCGATTCGCCGGGCGAGCACGTCGCCGCGAATGGGCGGGGAGTTGGCGTCCGGGGTATCCAGGCCGATCAGCCAGTCGCCGGCGCGGATGCCGGCTGCGTGGGCCGCTCTGTTCTTGTCGGTATCGACGACCGAGAGCACCATGGACAGGTCGCGGTCGTCCACGCGCATCCCCGCCGGGACGCGCTGCTGCACCACGCGCGCCCCGAGGCGGTCCTCGGTCATGGAATTCCACGCCCAGCCGTGGAAGCCCTCGTCGGAGATGAGAATCTTCATCGCCGGCAGCATCATCGCCAGCCCGCCGCCCCAGAGGATGGCGATCACCAGCGTGCACGCGATCGCGATTGCGAGGCGTTTGCGGTAAGGTTTGAGATACTGCAGCGATCGGAGAAAGTATTTCATTCGTGTCCCGTCGTCCTTGATTTCGGGGATCGGTTATAGGCCCGGCAGCAGGCTGGGTCAATCGGTCAACCGCAGCGTGGGCTTCCTGCCCATGCCCCGAAAGCGTCGTTTCGGCTTTACACCCGCAGCGGCGCCCCCGACAGGCAGGTGATCGCGACGTTGTCCCAGAGCGTTTTGGGGCTCACATTGCGCCAGAGCAGCCGCTCGAACTCGCTGAGCTGTTCGATGATATCGGCCAGCACAGCCGGTGCGAATCGTGAGGCGGTCGCGTGGATTTCCGCTTCCTGGTCGGCGTGGATCAGCGGCGTGGCGGCCCCGACGGCGGCGCTCATGGCGTCGCGATAGAAGCTCGCGAGAATCTCGATCATATCGCCGGCGACGCGGCGCGAGGCGAGCGTCTTGGCCATCGTGGGCGAGTCGGCGTCCTTTTTGCTGTCCTTGACGGTGTTCTCTGCCAAGGCATCCATGGCCTTGTAGAGTTGGTCACCGAACCCGTCGGCGTCGGGGTTGGCGGCCTGGGCGATCATTTCGCGCTTCCGTTTGTACATGCCCGCTTCGTGCATCGCCAGCGCCCGACCGACGGATCCGGCGGTAAAGCGTGCCCAGAAGTCGGCTTCGGTGGCGTCCACGCCGGCGTCGGTGAGTTTTTCTCGCACGAACTCGGCGGGCAGGTAGCCCAACGGCACGCGGCAGCATCGGCTCAGCGTGGTCGCCAGAAGGCGGTCGGGCTTGGAGGTAATCAGGATGATCGTCACCCCGGGCGGAGGTTCTTCCAGCGTTTTCAGCAGCGAGTTCTGGGCGGCGCTGCTCATGAGCTCCGCTTCGAGCACAACGAAGACCTTGCCGCGGGCACGATTGGCGGATCGACCGGCCGGGGCGATCAGAAAGTGGCGGATCACGTCGATCCCCAGCTCCTGCATGGTGCGGGCGCGGACGTTGGCGTCGGGGTGGAAGGCGGCCATCTCTTTGGAGACGGTCTGGAAATCCGGGTGCGAGCCGGCGTCGAACATGCGGCAGTTGTCGCACGCCCCGCATGCCTGGACGATCCCGCTTTGGCCGGTCTCCTCGGCGCCGAACAGGGCAGGTCCGTCGGCGGCGCCCGGCGGGCCAGGATTCTCGCAAAGCAACGTCTTGGCCAGCGCCATCGCCGTGGTCCGACGCCCGACGCCGCGCGGGCCTGCAAAGAGCAGCGCGTGGTGAGGCCGACCGCCGGAGAGCTGGTGCTCCAGCAGGGCGATCGCCTCATCCTGGCCGACAATGTCCGAAAGTTCCAGCATGCGAACCTTGTACCATATCCAGCCGGCGAAACCAACGGGCACGGATCTACGGGAACGGGAACTCCCTGACGTAGTCGGCGTGTTCTCGCAGGTCACGGGAAAGGTACGTGCTGCTCATGGGGACAAGGACCACCTGTGTACCCTCTCTGCGGGCGAACTTCATCGCAGGTATGAAGTCCGTGTCTCCGGTGACAAGGATGATCCGGTCCACAAGATTCTTGGACGCAAGCCAAGCGACGTCCAAGCCGATTTTCATGTCGACGCGTTTCTGGCGGAACCCTGGCGTGAGGTCCTTTGCCTCGAGGGGCCTGGGTGGACCGTCTTCTGAAAGCAATGTTCGGGTGAGATTCCGTGAAAGCCCCCACCCGGAGAAGTCAAGCTGCCCCTTTCGGAAGGCTACGAGATCCGAAGCTGCCAGTTCCGCTTGCAGGGCACGTATACGTTTGGCTGTATTGGTGTTTCCGAAGTCTACCACTGTTCCTTGGGCAAAAGGGTTCTCCTTTGTGTCCTCGGAGGGCGGACAGTCGTAGTAGTAAATCCGGAACAACTCCTCGGTTTCATCCACGCACCGAGCCGCGAAGTCGAGTACCTCCGGAGCTTTCGCGTGTCGACGGCCAAGGAGGCAGTACAGCCTCTTGAGAACGAATCCCCCATCGAGAAGAATTGCCACCTTCTTGGTCATGTGCATCGTGCTATGTCCCCGCAAAGTAACCAAAAAAACGCCTTGGTCCGCATGGGATAGCCTGCGCGGACCAAGGCTTGGATAAGCATGCCGGCCTACCGGCGTTGGGATCACTGTTAATACGTAAATTATCGACCGTTGGTTCCCGGTTGTCAACTTTATGGGAAGCTTTTCTTTACGAATTCTCGGATCGTGGTTACCACACGCTGGTGGACGTCGGCCGCATCGCCCGAGGCGTCGACCAGGACGGTGTTGTGCGGATTTTCGTTGGCCTGGGCGAGAAACAGCTCGCGCACGCGCCGGTGGAACGCCCGGGCCTTGGCTTCCATGCGGTCGGGGTCGGAGCGCTTGGCCGCCCGGGCGAGCCCTTCGTCGGAGGGCAGGTCCAGGATGATCGTCAGGTCAGGCCAGAGCCCGCCCACGGCGATATCGCCCACGGTGCGGACCTCGTCGACATCGGCGCCGCCGGCGCCCTGGTAGGCGATGGTCGAGGAGATGTACCGGTCGGACAGCACGCACTCCCCGCCCTGCAGGGCGGGGAGGACAATCTCGGCGACCAGTTGCGCCCGGCTGGCCATGTAGAGCATCAGCTCGGTGCGGACGGCCATCTCGTCGCAGGACGGGTCCAGCAGGATTTCGCGGATGCGGTCGCCGATGGCGGTTCCGCCCGGGTCGCGCACCTGCCGGACGGCCAGCCCGCCTTTGCGAAGGACGTCGGCCAGCAGGGCCGTCTGGGTGCTCTTGCCGGCTCCGTCGGGTCCGTCGACCACCAGAAACCGTCCGGCGAGGGTGTTGGCGTAATCGTTCATTTCGTTCTCGTTTCCTGGGCGGTAGTATGAATTGCGAGCCGACGTTTGACAAGCACAAGAAAGGACACTCCATGCCCGCGCTGCCGGCTGCCATCCGTGAAACTCACCTGGTCTACTATGTTTCGGACATCGACCGCAGCACGCGGTTTTACGGA
Organism: uncultured Planctomycetaceae bacterium; assembly: GCA_964521005.1. GTDB lineage: Bacteria > Planctomycetota > Phycisphaerae > SM23-33 > SM23-33 > CAZFPT01. Next base: position 31,854 of record CAZFPT010000014.1, read on the forward strand.
GACGTGCTCGGGCTGGAACTGGCGTGGGGCCTTGGCCAGGGCGTGGTGGGGTTTCGCCTCTCGTCGGGGGCGGTGATCGTTCTCTGCGAGGATGCCCAGCGCGTTCGGCCGACGGGGACGCCGCCGCTGGTGCTGAACGTCGAGAACATCGAAGCCGTCGTGGAGGATCTCAAATCGCGCGGCGTGCCGTTCGATGAGCACTCCGACGCACCCCCGCAGGGGTGTGTCGCCACGTTCCGCGACCCGGACTCCTACGCCTTCGACCTGTGCGGGTGAGGGTGCGGTCGGTCTTTCCTTGTCTCCCCTGGTACAACAGGCGTCCCGCCTGTTCGCTCCGTACTGTCGAGATCGGGGGCTTCCTTCTCCGCACGCCGATGCGCTGGAATGCGTATCGACCCGGCGTTCGCACGCCGGGCTTGCTGTGTGTCGACCCGGTGTTAACACGCCGGGCTTCCTGCGTTTTGACCCGGCGTTCGCACGCCGGGTTTGCTGACTGGGCACGGGGCGGGGCGAGCGGGTCTACGAGTTCTTGTCCGGTTTCTCGTCCGAGTCGTCCAGCACGCCGGCGGGGACTTCGTCCGGGGCGAGGATGCGCGGCGGCTCGGATTCGCCCACGACGGTCCCGTCGATTCGCGTGACCTGCGGGACCGGGTGCTCCCCTTCGTGGCGGACGAGGCGCTCTTCCAGCTCTTTCTGCTTGGCCTCTTCGAGCTTGGTCCAGCCGACTCTGCCGCGACACTTGGGGAACTTCGAACAGCTCAGCCACGGCCCCCGCTTGCCGCGACGAAGGTTCAGCGCAGCGCCGCACTTGGTGCATTCGACGTCTTCCACCAGCAGCGGCGGCGGGGAGGGGTGTTTGATGTTTCCCTTCTTGTCGAGGTTCACCACGCCCTTGCAGTCCGGATAGCGGGAGCAGGACAGGAACGGCCCATAGCGACCACGCCGCAGGAGCATCGGCGTGCCGCACTCCGGGCAGGCGACGTCGGAGACCTGCTTCTCGATCTTCTTGCCGTCCTTGTCCACCGGGTGGGTCTGTTTGCAGTCCGGGTAGCCGGTGCAGGCGAGGTATCGGCCGTTCTTGGAGAAACGGTAGACCATCTCCTTGCCGCACTTCTCGCAGGTGTACTCGCTGGGTTCGGTCTCGGCCTTGGCGTGGACCATCTCTTCCTTCGCCTTTTCCAGCGTGGTCGAGAAGGGCCCGTAGAACTCCTCCAGCACCTTCACCCAATCGGCGGAAGAATCCTCGATGCGGTCCAGCTCGTCTTCCATTTTCGCGGTGAACCGCGTGTCGAAGACGTTCGGGAAGTGCTTGACCAGCTTGTCGGTCACCACGATTCCCAGGTCCGTCGGGTGGAACGAGCGGTTCTGCTGCTCGACGTACTTGCGGTCCTGAATCGTCTTGATGATGCTCGCATAGGTGCTCGGGCGGCCGATGTTCTCCGCCTCCAGCGCCTTGACCAGCGAGGCTTCGGTGAATCGCGGCGGCGGCTGGGTGAAGTGCTGGGTGGGCTTGAGCTCCACCGGCCCGACGGGCTGACCTTCCTCCAGCGGCGGGAGAATCTGGTCGCCGCTTGTGGGCATGCCCGCTACGCGCAGATAGCCGTCAAACTTGATCGTCCGCCCCATCGCCCGCAGCGTCACCTCGCCGCCGGGCGTGGAGGTCATGATGTCCGCCTCGGTGACCGTCCAGACGGCCGGGGTCATCTGGCAGGCAACGAACTGCCGCCAGATGAGGCGATAGAGCTTCAGCTGTTGCGGCGTGAGGGCCTTTTCGAGATCTTCCGGGCGGCGGGAAACGTCCGTCGGGCGGATCGCCTCGTGGGCTTCCTGCGCCCGCTTGCCGGAGGTGAACACGTTGGGCTTGGCGGGGATGTACTGCTCGCCGAACCGCTCGGAGATGAACGAACGGGCCATGTTCACCGCGTCGCGCGACAAGTGTCGGCTGTCGGTACGCATGTACGTGATCAACCCGACGTGCCCCTCGCCGGGGATGTCGATGCCCTCGTAGAGCTGCTGGGCGATCTGCATCGTTCGCGACGCGCTGTACCGCAGGCGAACCGAGGCGGCCTGCTGCATGGTGGAGGTAATCAGCGGGGCCGGCGGACGCGATTTGCTCTCGCGCTGACGGAGGTTGCGGGCGGTGTATTCCGGGGCCGACCCGCCATCGTCGCCGTGCCCGGCGATGTGCCCGACGGCGACCACCTTGTTGCGGGCGGGGCCTTTGGCGTCGGCGTCCTCGGTGCGCTGTTCGTCGTCAATGATCAGCCCGAGTTGCCTGGCCAGCGCCAGGGCGCTGTCGGCCTGGTCGGTAGACCACCGTTTGCCGTCGATCTTCGTCAGCTCGGCGGTGAAGGCGTTGTGCTCGGCCAACCACTGCAGCTGGGCGGCCTTGTTGGGGCCCATCCCGCGGTCGTCTTCCTGCGAGAGGAACTCGGCCCACTTCCGGGCGATGTCGTCGGCCCGGTCGAGATCCGGCGTGAAGATGGCTGAGATCTTCCAGTATTCCTCGGGGGTGAACGCGTCGATTTCCCGTTCGCGTTCCACGATCAGCCGAACCGCCACCGATTGCACCCGCCCGGCCGACAGACCCGGCGAGACCTTCCGCCACAGCAGCGGGCTTACCTGGTAGCCCACGATGCGGTCGAGAATTCGCCTCGCCTGCTGGGCGTTGACCTTGTTCATGTCCAGCCCGCTGGGATGCTCGAAGGCGGCCTTGATGGCAGAGGGGGTGATCTCGTTGAAAATCACGCGCCGGATCACGTCACCCTTGACCCCGAGACTTTCGGCGAGGTGCCACGCGATCGCCTCTCCCTCGCGGTCGAGGTCGGTCGCCAGGAACACCTGCGGGGCATTTCTGGCGGCCTTCTTGAGCTCGGCGAGAACCTTCCGTCGCCCGGTGAGGGGTTCGTAGGTGGGTTCGAAGCCATGCTCGAAGTCCACGCCGATCTGCTTGGCGGGCAGGTCGCGCACGTGGCCCATCGAGGCCTTTACGGTGTAATTATTTCCGAGATAGCGATTTATCGTCTTCGCTTTGGCGGGGGATTCGACAACCACCAGATTCTTCCCGTTGCCGGAGCTCTCCCCTTTGGCCCGCTTGCTGCTTGCCTTGCGGGCTTTCCCGGACGACTTGGCGGACTTTTTTGACGCCTTGGCCATGGCACCCTTTATATAAGGTCACCGGCAAAATCCCAAATCCGTCGCTTGGTGGCGGACCGGGCTTCCCAAGAGGGGTCAACATGATTCGTCGGCGAGGCGGACTTGTCAAGCATCCGGATGGAATTTCGGAAAACGGTCGAACTCGCTTAGCGCGAATCAAAGACATTTCCGCCAGACGGCGGCCGGGAAATGAATCGCCCTCAGGGCTGCCCGGAAGGCTGGGAGGTGGGGGAGTTGGCGTCAGGGTCGCTTGCGGATCGCCCACGGTGGGCGTTGCAGGTCGAGAGGTGTTTGCGCGTCTGCTCCATCATGCGGCGGGAGATGATGACCTTCTTGACGTAGACCACCTCGTCGTGCGATTGGCCGGGCTTGCCCTTGGACCGCTCGTGCAGGACGAACGGCCCGGCCTGGCCGGCGGCGGTTTCCACCCAGAGGGGCTGCCCCTTCACCGCGCCGGTCACCGTCGTGTCGTCCATCAGGTGAAACGTCCACAGGAAGCGGCGGACGGGAATCTTTCTGCCGGTGTAGATCTTCTCCGGCTCGCCCATCGCTTTCCATCGCCATTCAAGTTCCATTCGCTCCTCGACCACCTTCGGCGTGATGGACAGAACCGCCAGCGGTGGAATCTGCCGCCAGCGTTTCTCCTCGGCGACGTACACGCGCCAGGGCTTTTCGCGCGTGCCGTAGATTCCGCCGGGAATCAGTCGGCCGTCCGAGAGCAGCACCACGCCCGGCAGCGCATCGGACCGCACAAACCCGCTGGCGGCGCGGAACGGATTGCTGCCTTGCTCCTCCGGGTCGACGTCGATGGCGTTCGCGTCTGCGTTGGCGTCGGGCGCCCGGGCCTGCTCCAGCCAGTAGTCCACGTCGCTGGCGGGAGTATTGGCGTCGCGGTCTTCACGCACCTGGGCCCTCGAAGGCAGCCAGGCCGACGCCGCCACCAGGGACGCGATCGTGATGGTCCAGAAAATGTTCCTCGGGTTGGCCATGCCTGTGAGTATAACGCGCAGCCGAGCGATTTGTCCCGGGGAAGCAACGACACGCGACAAGGTGGGTGCCACGGGCTTCCCGGAAGCCCAGAGCGCGAGGCTGCGGGGAAAAGCAGCGACGCGCGACGCGCGAATCGCGACAAGTGGTCAATCGCATTTGAAGCCCCATGGTGAGCGCAGCGAACCGTGGGGGTAGAGAAGCGGAATTCCAAATGACAAGTTCCAAGGAGTGATCGTCCCGCATCGACCTGCGATCACGCCCGCAACAAGTTGCGAGCCCTACGGCCTGACCGACTCCCAAAGACAAGGGTGCCCGGGTTTGTGCAGCGAGCCCAAGCGAGCTGAGCAACCCGGTTGGTCCGGATCGCGCTGCAGGCAGTGGTCGGACATCGCAGCAGCCGGGTTGCTCCGTTCCTCCCTCGCTGCGCTCGGTCCGACCGGCACAATCCCGGGCACCCGGAGTATCGTTGAAGTCCCATGGTGAGCGCAGCGAACCGTGGGGGTAGAGAAGCGGAATTCCAAATGGCAAGTTCCAAGGAGTGATTGTCCCTCGTCGACCCGCCATCACGCCCGCAACAAGTTGCGAGCCCTACGGTCATCGCGTCGCATGGGCTTCCAGCCCATGGTCTGTTTTGTTTTCCCTTCGGCAATCGCGCCCGCAACAAGTTGCGGGCCCTACGCCCTGGCGTGTCCTGGCGCCGGGCTTGCTGTTTCGATAACTCCTTGACCGGTGATGATTCCGGTCGCGATTTGGTTTGCTCCGGGTTATCATGGAGGTGGATGGAAGCAGGTACCCGAGCCGTTTGTGCCCGATTCGAGAGGCGACATGAAGCGCATCTGCATTCTCAATATCGCCGGCCTGAGCCCGCGCGTGCTCGCGGGCGCCCCGGACGACCCGTTCGGCGAGTTGGCCGTCGGTCCGCTGGCGATGAAACCCACCAATCCCGCTCTCCGCGCGAGCGTCCAGGCGTCCATGACCACCGGTCAGCCTCCCGGGCGACACGGCGTGCTGGGAGGCGGGCTGTTCCGTCGACAGGCACACACTGTCGGGTTGGACGAACGCTCCAACACGCTGCTGGCGGAGAAGCGGTTCTGGCACGGCCGATCGCTGGAACAGCGCCCCAGGTCCGCGCTGGTGTTCTGGACGCATCCTCTCGCCGGCGGGGCCGACCTCGTACTCGGCGCGAGCACGTATGGCTGTCGGTGCGGGAAGGTGGCCTCCACGCCCGTGGGGCTGTACGAGGACGTCATTGAGGCTGTGGGCGAGTTGGATCTCGCTACGCTGCAGGGACCGGGCGCTTCCTGGCGGTCGGCTGAGTGGATCGCCGCCGCGGCAGGCGAGCTCTGGCAGGCCCGCACGCCCGACCTGATGTGCGTGAATCTGCCCGGGGTGGACTTCGAACTCATCCGTCACGGCGTCGACGCCGACCAGGTGCAGCTGGCGCTGACGCAGGTGGCGCGATCGGCCCGAACGCTCATCGACAGAATCCAGGACACCGGCGGCGAGGTCCTGCTGACCTCTGACGGGGGGTATGTCAACGTCTCTGCCGTCGCGCACCCCAACCTGCGCCTCAAAGAGGCCGGCCTGCTGGTGACCAAACGAACCGAATGCGGCGAGGTGATCGACCTGGAGGCCTCCCGCGCGTTCGCTCTGGCCGACCACCAGGTGGCCCATCTCTACTGCGACCAGAAAGATATCGATCTGGCAGCGGCGGCGGTGGCGTCCGACGAGGCGGTGGACCAACTGGTCTCGCGCGATGAGATGTTCGAACCCGGCCTGGGGCACGATCGTGCCGGCGAGCGCATCGCTCTGGCCCGGCCCGATGCGTGGATGAGCTATCGCTGGTGGACGCCGGACGAGGAAACCCCCGCCTGCGCCCTGTTCAGCGATTGCGGCCACAAGGGCGGGTTCGACCCGTGCGAGTTCCTGCCGGCAGCCAAGGGCGGGGGAATGGACCTCGACGAGTCGCACGTTCGTGCCTCGCGCGGGTTGGTCGGCGAGGATCACGGCGACTGGTGCGTGCTGGGTTCGACGGCTGAGATCGAACACGAAACGCCGCCTTCGGCGGTGGACGTCGCGGCGATCGCCCGCGCGTTGCTGCGGAGTTGACGTCCGGGGAGGTCGGCGGCGATGCTTGCGATCAGTTTCATATTCGGCGGTCTGCTGTGGGGCGCGACGGCGGCAGCGGCGCCGGTGCTGATCCATCTGATCATGCGGACCAAGCCCCGTCGCATGCCGTTTCCCGCCCTGCAGTTCGTCCGCAAGACCCACAAGGCGAACATCTCCAGGCTCAAGCTCAAGCACATCATCCTGCTGCTGATGCGGATGACGGCGCTGGTGCTGATCGCGATGCTCCTGGCGCGGGCGTTCCTGCCGGCGTGGTTCGAGGTCCCCGACCGCACCGTGCCGGCAGCGGCGGTGTTCGTCGTGGACAACAGCGGCTCGATGACCTACCGGACGCAGGGGCGGACGCTGCTGTCTCACGGGAAAGAGATGGCCCGGACCGTTCTGCAGACCCACCTGCCGACCGGCTCGCGGTTTGCCGTGGTGCCGACGACGGCTTCGGCGATGTCCCCGGCGTTTCTCAGCGACCCGAACACCGCCTCCGAGCAGATCGACGGCCTGGAGGAAGGCTACGCCAGCGGCGCGCCGCTGGCGGCGATCAGTCGGGCGGTGTCCCTGCTGAAGGGCATCGACATGGCCCGCAAGGAGATCTACTTCGTCACCGACATGACCGAGAACAGCTGGCGTGAGCTGGCGGGGTTGAGCATTCCCCCGGGCGTGCGGGTGACGGTGCTGAACGTCGGGGCCGGCAAGGACACCAACATCGCCCTGGGGGCGGTGGAGCTGGCCAGCCAGCATCTGCCCATCGGGGCCGAGACGACGGTACAGACGGAGGTCTCCAGCGCGCATCTGGGCGGGGTGGTGAACGTCCGCCTCGAACTGGACGGCCAGGCCCAGCCATCCCGACCGATCGAGCTTCCGGTGGGTGGCTCGCGCAGCGTCCGGATGCTGGTCCGCGGGCAGCGGGCGGGTACGTTGCACGGCAAGATCGTGCTGGAGCGCGAAGACCCCCTCGCGCTGGACAACGTGCGGTACTTCACGCTGCAGGTCTCCGATCGACCGGTGATGCTGCTGGCCCGCGAACGCGGGTCGGCCGACACGACCGGGCTGCTGGTGGCCACCGCGGCGGCGTTCGGCCAACACCGATGGGTGGACCGCGAAACTTTCGCCATGGAGGACCTCGACGCCGGCAAGCTCGGCGGGGCCGAGATCGTCCTGCTGGCGAACGTGACGTTCGTGTCCGACGCGCAATGGGCGGCGCTGACGCGTTTCGTCTGCCAGGGTGGAAAGCTCTGGCTGGTGGCCGGGCCGAACATGAGCGCCCAGGCGTACAATACTGCTGCGGCCCGGAATCTCATGCCCGTCGAGCTGGGGGTGGCCGAGGAGCTCGATCGGCCCGTTGCCTGGAAACCGGCGAACTACCAGCACCCGCTGCTTCAGCCGTTCCGCGTAAATCCGGATTTCCCGCTCAAGCACGTGGAGGCGTCGTTCCGTTTCAAGGTCAAGTCGCGCCCGGAGGGTTCTGTCGTCGTCGTGCCCTATGCCGACGGCACCCCGGCGATCGTGGAACGCAAGGTCGGCGAGGGACGGGTGTTGCTCTGGAACTTCTCGCCCCTGCCCGGGCGCAGCAATATCCGTCGGCTGTACCAGCACCCGCTGCTGGCCCAGGGCGTGGTCCGTGCCTACGCGCGGGATACGCTGCTGCGTACCATGTTGAACGTCGGGCAGGTGGCGAGCATCGCCGTTCCGCGCGGTATCGGTCCGGCGACGGCGGCCGTCAAACGCCCCGGCCAGAGCGGCTTCGAGCCCGTCGTGGTCAGTCCCAAACGCGTTATCGCCGTCCCGGCGGAGGTTCCAGGTCATTGGGACGTGCAACTGACCGGCGAGAAGAGCACCGACACGGTGGGGTTCTCCACCAACGCCCCCAGCGGCGAGAGCGACCTGAGACCGGTGGACCCCAACGACGCCCGGGCCTATCTGTCGGCAGAGCTGCTGGAGATTGTCTCCTCGCCGGCGGAGCTTCGCCGCGAACAGCGGATGGTCTCGGAAGACCTCCACATCGCCGGGCCGCTGCTGTTGGTTCTCCTGGCGCTGATGATCGGCGAGAGCTGGTTCGCCAACCGCTTCTACAAACGCGGAGGCCAGACGGCCGTCGAGTGAGGGGCATGTTTGGTCGGTGATGCACCGCGTCTCTCGTCCCGCAGGCCGTAGGGCCCGCAACTTGTTGCGGGCGGAATCACGGGTCGGTGCGGGAGGAGACTTTCAGTCCCCTTCCTGAGTCCGGAAGGTGGGCACAAGTGCCCACCCTACCAGGCTTTCGCCTCTCTACCCCCACCTTTCGCTTCGCTCCAGATGGGGCTTCAAATGCAATTCACCGGGTGCCACCGGCGTCTCCGCACGCCGGTGCCCCGTCCCGCCATCCAACCCGGCGTTGGCACGCCGGGCTTCCTCGTCGATCATCCGTCCGGTTAACGCGAGGAAACTCCCATACTCGGTCAGGCCGTAGGGCTCGCAACTTGTTGCGGGCGAGATCGCAGGTCGCGGCTTACCCCATGGTTCGCGGAGCTCATCATGGGGCTTCAACGATACCTCGGGTGCCACCGGCGTCTCCGCACGCCGGTGCCCCGTTCCGCCATCCAACCCGGCGTTGGCACGCCGGGCTTCC
>CAZFPT010000015.1:0-20032 GCA_964521005.1 uncultured Planctomycetaceae bacterium
TCATGCCCCAAGCGTATCGACCGGCGCGCACAGCGGCAAGTCTCACGAACTCTCGTGGCGGGCTGGACTCGTCGCTTCCAGAGGCGTACAATGGCGAAATGGACGTGTTGGCCGAAGCGATGGGACTGTTGGCCACGCCGCCCGGGACGAATCGCCTGATCGTCTGGGGGCTGGTGGGCATGCTGGCGACGCTGGTGGTGGGCGTGATTCTGTTCGCCGTCCTGCGACGGTATTTTCTGGCGCCTGAAGGCTATCAAAGTGTCCATGAACAAGGGTTTACGATGAGCGACCTGGAGGGCCTCCATGCCGCCGGCCAGCTCAGCGACGAAGAGTTCCGGGCGCTGCGGGCCGGCCTGCTGGGCGTGGGAGATTCTCCCCCCAAAACGCAGGAAAGGTCCTCAAGTGGTGTATCTGGCGATGACGATGGAGAGACTGGCGGGGATGAGCCCCGCTCAGAGAAGGAGACTTGATGAGTTCGAATGGCCCCAAGGGGCCCGCGGGCGACGGTGACGACGCCCGGCGGTCCCACACATGCAGTTTCTGTAACCGCACCAGCGAGGACGTAGGCCCCATTGTCGAGGGCCCCAACGGAGTGTACATCTGCGGAAACTGCGTGGAACTGTGCAGCAACATCATCCGCCAGGAGCAACGACGCGCCACCCAGGCCAAGCCGTTGTTCACGTCCATTCCCACCCCACGGCAGATCAAGGAATACCTCGATCAGTATGTGATCAAGCAGGAGTCCGCCAAGCGCGTGCTCTCGGTGGCGGTACACAACCACTACAAACGCCTCGCCCACGCCGACGCCGAGAGTGAGGGCGAGGTCGAGCTGGAGAAGTCCAACGTCCTGCTGATCGGGCCCACCGGCTGCGGCAAGACGCTGCTGGCCCGCTCGCTGGCGAAGGTGCTCAACGTTCCGTTCGCCATCGGCGACGCGACCACGCTTACCGAGGCAGGCTACGTTGGCGAGGATGTCGAGAACATCCTTCTCAAGCTCCTCCAGACGGCCGATTACGACCTGGAAGCCGCCGAGCGGGGCATCATCTACATCGACGAGATCGACAAGATCGGCAAGACCTCCCAGAACGTCTCGATCACGCGGGACGTCTCCGGGGAGGGCGTGCAGCAGTCGCTGCTGAAAATGCTCGAAGGCACGGTGGCGAACATTCCGCCCCAGGGCGGACGCAAGCACCCCGAGCAGCAGTACATCCAGATGGACACCAGCCACATCCTGTTCATCTGCGGCGGCACGTTCACCGGACTGGACGACGTCATCCGCAAACGCCTGGGTCGACAGATGATCGGCTTCGGCAGCGAGGACGAGTCCCGCCAGACCCCTGAGGAAGAGACCAACGTGCTCACGCAGGTCGAGCCGCATGACCTGGTGGAATTCGGGATGATTCCCGAGCTCATCGGCCGACTTCCCGTGCTGACCGCGCTGGAAAAGCTCGACGAGGAGGCGATGGTCCGCATTCTCACCGAACCGAAAAACGCCATCTGCCGGCAGTACAAGCGGTTTTTCGAGATGGAAGATACCACGCTCGAGTTCACCGAGGACGGCCTGCTGGAAATCGCACGCAAGGCGCTCAAGCGGGACGTCGGGGCCCGGGCGCTGCGGGCCGTGGTGGAAAAGGTCATGGTCGAGCTGATGTACGAACTGCCCGACCACAAGGAAGAAGGCGCCGTCTACGAGATGACCGGAGAGATGGTCCTCGGCGACGTCGAGCCCAGCCTCTTCAGCGCCAAACGCGTCGGCAGCGAGAAGGCCGGCAAGAAAACCCAGAAGAAGCAGGAGAAAGAAAGCGCCTGACCGACGCAAACGCAGAACCCCTCACGGGCCCGTGGCCGACGCCGCGGGCCCGTTTCCGTTGCATGGGCCGGCACGTCGCATGGGCATCCTGCCCATGGTCTGTTCTGTTTTCCGCCTTTCGGCGTCGCGCCCGCAACAAGTTGCGGGCCCTACGGCTGCTCCGCGACTCATTTCGCGAATCTGCCTGTCGGCAGACACGGCCTGGAAGGCCGTGCGACGGTAAACGTCGCATGGGCATCCTGCCCATGGTCTGTTCTGTTTCCTCGCGAACCGTGAGGGTATTCGTTCTCGCAGCAGCCGGGTTGCTGCGTTCCTCCTTCGCAAGCTCAGTCGAAACGCCACAATCCCGGGCACCCTTGATGGGTGGATCGCGTGGCGCGGCAAAGCACAGGTGTGCGGAGACACCTGTGGCACCCGGCGAATCGTAATTGAAGCCCCATCTGGAGCCGGCCCGGAGTTTGTCGAAGGGCTCCGCGACAGGCGTCTGCCGGCGTCCGGGCACCAAAGGCGGGCTGTGATGCACTTGCCGGCAGAGGGCTGCCTCGATAGAGTTCTGCCATGGATTCGTGCATCGGGCATCTCTGTTACGCCGGTCCCAGCGGCGCGTCGGCCGTCGCGTTGAACATCGCCGGCGGGTCCGACGATCCGTCGCGTCACGTGTTCGTTCTGCTGGGTCGATGCGACGTCCACCCGGATCACGCCCGGACACTGGACAAGCTGGGGTGCTCGTGGCAGGCGGTGGGCAAGCGAAGCCGATGGGACATCGCCAGCTATGCCAGGTCGGCCGACGCTCTGGCGGCGTTGGAACCGGCGGCAGTGGTGTTCCATGGCGTACGAACGCTGCCGGTGATGTGGGCCCTGGCGCGACGTCGGCAGGCAGCCAGGCGGATCGTGATGGTCCATACCGCCCCGGAGCTGCTGGACTCGTGGGCGTGGAGGCAGGTCGCGGGGCGGGCGATGAAGTCGGCCCACGCCGCCGTCGCAGTGAGCGAGGCACAGAAGCACTGGCTGGAGACGACGGCTCCGATGGCCCGGTACGCCCGGAAACTCTCTTGCATCCCGAACGGCCTGGACGTGGACTTCTGGCGCGGAGAGGTCCGCTCACCCACGCATCGGCCGACGCGTCTGACGATGGTCGGCTCGCTGGTGCGGACGAAGGGCCAAGCGATGCTGCTGGAGGCGGCTGGGCAACTCTTGGCCGACGGATACGACCTTCGGCTGACGCTGGTAGGCGACGGCCCGCAGCGCGGCGAACTGGCGGCCCGGGTGGATCGATACGGACTGGCTGACCGGGTGACGTTCGCCGGGGCGCTGGGGTCGGCCGAGGTGCGGAACGTCCTGCGACGGACCGATCTCTACGTGCATGCCTCCCCGGCAGAGTCGTTCGGTCTGGCGGCGGCAGAGGCGATGCTTGCCGGAGTGCCCGTTGTGGCGTCGGGCATTGCGGGAATGGCGGAACTGTTGGACGGCCGGGCGCTGGGGTGGTTGACCGCCCCGGGCGATTCGCAGGCCCTGGCGGCGGGGATTCGCGATGCGATCGACCACCCGGCCGAGGCGCTGCGGCGGGCAACCGGCGCCCGGGCCAAAGCCCTTCACGCGTTCGACCGACGGCGCATGAGTCAGGGGATCGAAGCGTTGGCCGATTCGCTCACTGCCTGAAGGACGTCAGTTCGTCGACAGGTTTTCCAGCCGTTTGCGGATCAACTCGGCCCGGGCGGCCGCCCGTTCGCCGGGGTCCATCACCATCTGTTTGCGGGTCTGCAGGTGGGCCGGCTGGGTGAGCAGGAACAGCTCGTTGACGGTCTGGATGTCCACACCTTTGAGGCGTTCGAGGTTCACTCCCAGCCGCACCAGCGAGAGCAGGTACATGGTTTCTTCGGAGCTGATCATTCGCGTCGATTGCAGGATCGCCAGGGCCCGGTAGATCTTGTCGTCCACCGCCAGGGCGCGGTTTTCCACGAGCGATTCGCGCGCCCGCTGCTCGTACTCGATGAATCCGGGCACGGTCTGGCCGAGGAATTCCTCGACGATCTGCTCTTCGCTCCTGCCCAGCGTGGTCTGGTTGGAGATCTGGAAGAAATCGCCGGTCGCTTCGGTTCCTTCACCGAACAGGCCCCGGATCGCCAGACGCATGTCGCGGGCGGCGCGGAATGCCTTCTCGATCTCTCCGGTCATCTTCAGGGCCGGCAGGTGGAGCATCACGCTGACGCGCAGCCCGGTGCCCACGTTGGTGGGGCAGGCGGTGAGGTAGCCGTACTTGCGGTGGAAGGCGAATTCCAGGCGGTTTTCCAGGATGTCGTCGATTCGCCCGATCTCCTCGACCGCGTCTTCCAGCTGCAGGCCGCTGCGAAGCACCTGCACGCGGAGGTGGTCTTCCTCGTTGACCATGATGGACATGGTTTCATTCGAGCGGATCAGGGCTCCGCGCGGGTGGTCGGCTTCGGCGTGTTGACGGGAGATCAGGTGGCGCTCGACCAGCAGTTCGCGTTCCAGCGGATCGGCGGCGGAGAGGTCCACGTAGAAGGCGTCTTCGCCCACGGACGAGGTGGCGGTCTCTTCGCGGATTCGCGAGACGATCTCGGCCTTCTGCTCGTCGGTGCAGCGGGTCAGGAAGCTCATGCCCGCGATATTGCGTGCCAGGCGGACGCGCGAGGAGATGACCACCTCGTGCATGTCGCCCACGCCACGGAGCCATTCGCCTCCGCTCTGAATCAGGTCCGAAACGGCCATCAGCTCTCCAGTTCCTTGATGCGGTCGCGCAGCTCGGCGGCCCGCTCGTACTGCTCCTCGGCGATGGCGCTCTTGAGCTCACCCCGCAGGCGAAGGACTTCGGTCTGTCGTTGCTGGTTGGTGCTGGCGCCGCGGGGAACTTTCCCCACGTGGGTGGTGGCGCCCTCGTGGGCGCGTTGGAGAATCGTCTCCAGGGGTTCGGAGAACTCCTCGTAGTCGTTCGGGCAGCCCAGAAGCGCCTCGTTCTGAAATTCGTTGAAGGTGATCCCGCACACGTCGCAGCGCAGCTGATCGGCCTTGCCGGAAGAACTCTGCAGAACGAACTCTTCGAGCAGTTGACTGATGGGCACGTCCGTCTTGACGGTGATGCCCTCCTCGGCGGCGCAATGCTCGCAAAGGTGCTTTTCGAGCTTTTCGCCGTCAATGATCTCGGTCAGGTGGACGGTGGCGGCCTTGTCGCACTTATCGCATTTCAGTTTCATAGGGGGCCCTCTGAAATCATGGTAGATCGCCCGTTGGCGTGCGTCAAGCGTACCCGGTTGCGCCGGTCGATCAAGCCTTGGTCCCGGCGGGAACGTTCTTTTCATTTCCGGCGGTTGCCTCCCGACGCTCCTGTCCCTATCATTCGGCTCTGCCGAAGAGGATGGCCGTGCGCCCAGGCTGGGACGGGCCCGGGCGAGATGGTGTTCTCTCGGCGAGGCACATTTTTACGGAATCTTCCAGAACTTCCCCCCGCGCGGGGGCGTAAAAGCCCAGCCGGCCTCTGTATTTCCCCGTCGGCGGGCTCACGTGGATCGTTCGGGCGCACGCGCTGGACCACACACACGGTGGCAGGAGCAGTTCATGGCTCACGATATTCTGAAGGACTCGGTCGAGGCACAGACCGGGCGCACCAGTCTCCTGATCGTCGGCATCCTGATGGGCGGGGTGCTGGTGATCTGTTCGTACCTGGCCGAGTGGACCTTCGCCGGCAGGGCGTTTGCCGACGCGGGCAAGGAATACAACTTCCACCCGGACCTGCTGGCGCTGGTGGGCGGAGTGCTGCTGGCGATTCCCATCATCGCCCACGCCATCAAGCACCTCGGGCATGGCGAGATGCACATGGACGAGCTGGTGGCGCTGGCGGTGATCGCCGCGTTCGCCTCGAAGGACTACAAGGCCGCCGGGGCGGTGGCGTTCTTCCTGCTGCTGGCGAACCTCATCGAGACGCGAACCGCGCTGGGCGCCCGTGCGAGCATCGCCAGCCTCGTGCGCCTCGCCCCGACCAAGGCCCACCGAATCACCGACGACGGCGAGCAGCGCGTCGATCCGCGCGATCTGTCGCCCGGCGACGTGGTCCGTGTCCGTCCCGGTGACAACATCCCCGCCGACGGTGAAATCGTTCGCGGCCAATCGTCCATCAACGAGGCCAACGTCACCGGCGAATCGCTGCCGGTGGACAAGGGTGAGGGGGCGGAGGTCTTCTCGGGGACCAGCAACGTCGCCGGCGCGATCGACGTCCGCGTGACCCGCGCCGGGGAAGACACCACCCTCGGGCAGGTGCAGAAGCTCATCCTCGAAGCCGAGAAGACGCGCATCCCCATCATGCGCCTCATCGACCGTTACGCCGGCTGGTACACCCCCACGATCCTGATGCTGGCGGCGACGGTGCTGTTCTTTACGCGGGACATGGACCGGACGGTGGCGATGCTGGTGGTCGCCTGTCCCTGTGCCCTGGTCCTGGCGGTTCCCACGGCGATGGTGGCGGCGCTCTCGGCGGCAGCGCGGGTGGGCATTTACATCAAGGACGTCGCGAACATCGAGATGGCCCAGCAGATCACCGCCTTCGTGTTCGACAAGACCGGCACGCTCACCACCGGCGAGCTCAGCGTGACCCGCATGATGCCCGCCCCGGACGTGGATGGGGCCGACCTGCTCACCGCGGCGGCGATTCCCGAGCAGATGTCCCGCCACCCGGTCGCCCAGGCGGTGATGGTGGTGGCCCGCAAGGCGAAGGTCGACGCCCCCGAGCCCGACAGCTTCGAGGAAGTTCCGGGCCTGGGCGTCAAGGCCGTCACCGAGGGCAGCACGATTCTCGTCGGTCGCCGCACGTGGCTGGAGCAGGAGGGGATGGACTTCACCCCCATGGCCGACCCGAAATACGCCGAGCCGGAGGGCTTGAGCACGCTGTACGTCGTCCGAGACGGCACGCTGCTGGGCTGGATCGGCCTGGAGGACCGCACCCGCACCGAGGCCCGCGTGGCGATGGACGAGCTTCGCGACGAGGGGCTGCGCGAGTTGGTGATGGTCACCGGCGACCGCTGGTCGGTCGCGCGGCGTGTGGCGAAGGAAATGGGTTGCACCGAGGTCCAGGCCGAGGTCCTGCCGTCGGACAAGCTGGAGCTGGTCGCGTCGCTGCGCGAGCAGGGACACCGGGTGGCCGTCGTGGGTGACGGCGTGAACGACGCCCCCGCGCTGGCTGCGGGCGATCTGTCCATCGCGATGGGGGCGGCGGGGTCCGACGTGGCGATCAACTCCGCGAGCATCGCACTGCTCAACAACGACCTCCAACGCCTTCCGTTCCTGGTGAAGCTCGGCAAGAAGACCATGCGGGTGGTCAACCAGAACCTCATCTTCGGGGCGATCTTCATCACCGCGTTCATCATCATGGCCGGTCTGGGAATCATCCTGCCGATCTGGGGCGCGCTGCTGCACATGGTCGGAGCGACGGTGGTGATCTTCAACAGCTTTCGGCTGGTGCGGTTCGGCGAGCATCTGCACGACTACCAGGCGCCCGGCGAGGAAGAAACCCCCCGCCGCGAGGTCCGCGTCGAACACGTGCCCGCTACCTGAGGCAGCTTCCCATTCGAGTCCGCATTCCTTACGAGGCAGACGTCCTGAAATGACGACGAACCTTCGGCAACATGAGCAGTACCGCCACCGCAGCCAGCCCTGCCACCTGCAGGACGAGCGAGACGGGGTTGTCGATGCGTCCGATCCGAATCGGCCCGGCGAGGCTGTCCGGCAGGAGCATCACGCCGCCGGCGCGAAGCAGCTTCAGCGAGATCATCGCGAGCACCACCCAGTACGCCCAGCGACGCCCGTGGCCGAAGGCGCCCCAGACCAGCCAACCCAACGCCCCCCCGCCGACCAGGCCGACGGCGATCAGGATGCCCCACAGCGTGTGCATCGCCGGGACGCTCAGCAGCACCAGCCCTGCCAGGATCGCCACAACCGCCAGGACCCGACCCAGACCGGCGAGCAGACCCACCAGCCCGGGCAGCGAACTGCTGGTACGGGCCTCCAGCGGGCGCGACTGGAACAGGGCGATGCCCACCGCCAGCACAGCGGCGGAGTAGCCGATCGCGTACGCCCCAGCCATCATGAGATAACCCGGGGAGATGGGCTTTTCGTCGGTCAGCGGGTCCTGCGGGTCCAGCAGGCGGAGGTCGGGAACCAGCCAGCCCGCCAGGCGCATCACCGGGACGTCGTCGGCCCAGCGATCGAACAGGAACGGATGCACCCATCCCAGCAGGAGCACGCCCAGGCTCACCAGCAGAATGGCGACGGTCCCCAGGCGCGTCGAGGCAGCCACCGCGACCGCGGAGAGGATCCCCACCGCCAGGTAGGTCAGTATCATACCCGTGATGAGCTGGCTGCGGATGCCCGTACCGAACGGGACGATCACCCATCCCTTGCCCACGACGCTCACCACGCCCACCGCGACGGTGAACAGGACCGCCCCCAGCGTGACCGACGCCGATGTGAACGACCAGCCGAACAGGTAGTTACCCGCCAGGGCGCCCAGTATAGTCAGCCCCAGGGCGGTGAGCCCGAGCACGATGACAGGCCAGTCGAACTTGTCGGCGGCAGCGGGCATGACCTTGTGGCGCACCGTCAGCAGGAACGCCAGCGAGCAGATGTAGTACGCCACCGTCACCGCCAGGGCGACCCCGGCGAACTTGCCCAGCACGAAGGTGGCCCGCGAGACGGGTTTGGACACGACGGTGAGCACGGTTCGCTGCTCGATCTCCCGCGAAAGGGCGGTCGAGGCGCTGAAGGCAGCCACCGCCAGACCCATGATCAGCAGCGTGGAGATGCCCATGTTCTCCAGCATGAGCTGGTCGGACTTGTGGTAGTCGGTCTCCATCGTCCAGCCGCTGAGCGGGACGGAGATCACGAACATGCCGATCGCGATGGCGATCAGGACGGCGAACACGGGCCTGCGAACGGTCTGCAGGAACGTGTTTTTGCTGATGGACCAGAACTTCATCATGGCGACGGTTTCCGTGTACGGGTTTGCCCGGGCGTCGGGTCGATCGCTGTTTGTTACGGCCGAGATGACCGGAAGATCAACGCCAAGGTCGAGAATTGTAGACCGTTGACGGCCTCGACGGCAAGGGGGCGCCTCGCAGGGCCTCTGGTCGGCGGTCATGGCGGATCGAAAATCAACGCATCCCGACGCGCTGGGACGACGCTTTTCCAGGAGACGCAGGGCGAATGAAAGAGCAGAACCGCGGAAAAAACGTAGCCCTTGCCGGGGCCATCCTCCAGACGGCATTCACGGCCACCCTCGTGGTGGTGTTCCTCATGACCGGCTCGCGCTCGGCGTGGGCGACGGCGTGGATGCTCGGGGGCGGAATCCCGCTTTGGTTGATCGTCGCGAACCTCTTCTACTGCCGCAAGCTCCAGGCACAGGAAGAGGTCGAAATGGAAGAAATCGCCGCCCGGGCCGAGGAAGGTTCCAGCCTCTTCGAAGGCGCCGACGCCGACGAGATTCGGCCGGCCGCTGCCCGCGTGCGATTCATGGAACGCTGGGTCGTGCCGATCTTCACGCTCCTGTGGGCGGGCTACCACGTCGGGATCGGGCTTTGGCTGGTGTTCTTCGGCGGGCTTCCCACGGGCAACGTCACGGCCCGCAACAGCGCCCAGGGTGTGCTCGGGGCGATTGTGCCCGGTTTCGTGGCGTTCCTCATGAGCTTTTACGCGATGGGAATGGCACGCCAGGAGGTGTGGCGCATGTTACGGGCGGTGGGGAGCTACCTCTTCGTCTGCGTGTTGCCGATGGCGGCCGTCGCGGCGGCGATGCTGGCCGCCGGGCAGGGCTACCCCCTCGTCGACCGTGTCGCGTCGCTGGTCATCCCGTTCCTGCAGCTGGTGCTGGCGGCCGAGCTTCTGCTGGGACTGCTGCTGGGGCTCTATCGCCCTCGCGTGCCCGGTCGCGAGCACCGGATGAGCTTCGACTCGCGCCTGTACAACCTCATCGCCGACCCCGGGCGGGTAGGGCATTCCGTCGCGGAGATGCTCAATTACCAGTTCGGGTTCGAGGTCTCCAGCACATGGTTCTACAAGCTCATGGGCAAGGCGCTGATCCCGATGCTGGCCTTCGGGACGCTGGTGATGATGGCGGCCAGTTCGGTCGTGATCGTCGAGGAAGGCGAGCAGGCAATCGTGAAGCACTGGGGACGGATTGACCAGACCACCCCGCCGCTGGAGGCGGGGCTGCACCTGAAGTGGCCTTGGCCGATCGACCGGGTGGACTTTTTTGACGTTCGGGGCATCCACGAGGTACGCCTGGGCGTGGGCGAGCGGCGACGCGCCGCCGAGCGCGAAAGCGAGCTCATCGAGGAAGGCACCTTCGCCGGACGCGAGCTGTACCTGTGGTCGAAAACCCATGGCCGACAGGAGGAACTCGACTTCCTCATCGCCGTGGCCCCCGAGCGACGGGAGTTCGACACAGGCGCCGTGAGTCAGGCCCCGCCGGTGAGCGTGATCAAGCTGGTTGTACTGGTGCAGTATCGCATCAACAACGTGGTGAAGTACGCTTACCAGTTCACCGACGCCCGGAAGCTGCTGGAGTGCGTTGCCTATCGCGAGATGATCCGCTACTGCGCGTCGGCGACGCTGGACCGTCAGCTCGGGCAGGACGATCCGAACCGTCCGGACGCGATCATGACCGTCGGGCGCGGCAAGGCGGGGCGCGAGCTTCACCGGCGCATCGCCGATGCGGTGGGCCCGAAGGGGCTGGACCTGGGCGTGGACGTGGTGTTCGTGTCGGTCGAGAGTGCCCACCCGCCGGCAGAGGCGGCCGAGGCGTTCGAGGACGTCCTCCAGGCGGAGCGACAGCGGGACGGAACGGTCTACCTCGCCGAGGCGTGGGCGAACCGCACGCTGGCCCGCGTCGCCGGCGAGCCGGACTACGCCCTGGAGCTGGCGCACCACATCCGACGGCTTCGCGAGCTGGAGGACCTCCAGCAGCTGCACGGGGCGGGCGATCCGAGCGGGTTCGCCCGGACGCTGGAAAGCTACATCAGCCTGGCGGAGAAGGATATCACGGTCCTGGGCGAGGAGATGCAGCGGGACGCCCTGGTCGGCGAGGAAGACCGCGTGGAGTTCAAGAGACGCCTGCGCGAGATGATTACCGAGCATCTCACCGAGAACCTGTGGGCGATTCAGGAAGACGCGGAGGCGTTTCCCTGGCTGCAACGCATCGCCAGGGCCCAGAAGCTTGCCAACAGCAAGCTGCGGGGCGCGTCGGGCTCGGCGGCGACGCTGATCGCCCGGGCCGAGGCGTATCGCTGGGGCAAGGAGATGGGCGAGCGAGGCCGATCGGGCTCGTTCCAGCGGCAGGTTCTGGCGTACAACGCCAGCCCGAACGTCTTCAAGCTCTACCGCTACCTGGACGTGCTGGACGAGGTGCTCCCGACGTTGGACAAGTACATTCTGGCGGTTCCGCGCGATCGCGTCGAGATCCGCCTGGACTGGCGATCCGCCGGCGGGGGCGTGGTGGACTCGCCCTTCCTGCGGAACGAGCAGGGCGACTAGACGAACCAGACCGGATTCATCCTGAACCTTACGAGGAACACGCAATGAAGAGTCAGTTGGGAAAGATCATCCTGGGAGCGATCGTGGTGATCGTGCTGCTGGGCAGCACCGTCGCCTACACCGTGGATTCCACCGAGAAGGCCCTGGTCAAGACGTTCGGAAAGGCCGGCGACCCGATCAACGGAGCCGAGCAGGCCGGTCTGCGGGTAAAGCTTCCGTACCCGTTCCAGAAGCTGCTGAAGTACGACGCGCGGACGTTCATTTTCGAGAGCATGACGCGCCAGTTCGGCACGAAGGACAACAAGCAGATGATCGTCACGATGTACTGCGCCTGGCGGATTGATGACGTGATCCAGTTCCAGTCGACCGTGACGACCGTCGAGAACGCCGAGAACCGCCTGCGCGACCTGATGAACTCGGCTGAGAAGGTGCTCAGCTCCCACGCGATCAGCGAGTACGTCAACACCAGCGCCGAAAAGATGCACCTCGCCCAGATCGAGAAGGACCTGCAGGACTTCATGGCCGATGAGGCGGAAGAGAAGTACGGCATCAAGATCGTCATGGTGGGCATCAAGTCGCTCACGCTGCCGGAGAACGTGACCACCGAGGTCATCGAGGCGATGAAGAAGGAACGCCAGAAGTTCATCAACCGGTATCGCGGGTCGGGCAACGCCCAGGCCCAGGCGATCGAAGAACGGGCCAAGTCTGCCCGCGAGAAGATCCTCGCCTTCGCCAGGCGTCGCGCCGACGAGATCCGCGCCGAGGGCGACCGCGCCGCGGCTGAGGAGTTCACGAAATTCCGCGAGAACGAGGAACTGGCGATGTACATCCGCTGGCTGGAATCGCTCAAGACCGAGCTGCAGGGACGGGCCGTCATCCTGCTGGACTCCAGCACGCTCAGCCCGCTGCAGCATTTCATGGCCAAGCCCATGCTGCCGGTGGTCCCCGGCGATGCCAACGCGCCGGTGAAACCCGACGCATCGACCGACGGCGAGTAGTCCTGACTCCAACGGAGCCACACGAATGGCACACGAGCAACATCACGAGCATCCCGAACCCGACCATCACTACGACCCGGCGACGCCCTCGCCCGATGCGCCCATGGACGCGGCGAGCCAGTCGCTCTCCGACGCCCTGCGGGTCAGCTTCCGTCTGCTGACGGTGATCATGGTCGTGGTCCTGGTGTTCTTCGCTCTCTCGGGGTTCAAGAGCGTCGAGGAGACCGAGCGCGGCGTGGTCCGCGTGCTGGGCAGTATCCAGCGGGTGGCAGAGCCCGGTTTCGTGTACACCTGGCCGTTCCCGGTGGGCGACATTGAGCTGGTGGACGCCAACGAGCAGAAGCTCAACATCGACGATTTCTGGATGTACGTTCGTCCCGAGGACCGCGGCAAGGACTTCGGTGAGATCCGCCCGCGCGGCGAGGGGCTCCAGCCCGGCTGGGACGGGGCGCTGCTCAGCGGCGACCGCTATCTCTACCACGTGCGGATCAAGTGCACCTACGTCATCCGCGACGCCGAGGCGTACGTGATGGCCGTCTCGGACGCCGACGAACTCGTGCGCTCGGTTGTCTGCAGGGCGGCGATCCGCGCCGCGGGCAAACGGACCGCCGACCGCGTGAAGAACGTGCGCGACGAGTTCATTACCGACGTCCAGAACGAGGCCCAGACCCGTCTGCGGGCGATGGGCTCGGGCATTACGATCACCTCCGTCGAGGTGCCCCAGTTCACCTGGCCGCTGCGGGCGCTGCGGGCGTTCGAGGAAGAGACCGCCGCCATCACCGAAAAGGGCAAGCAGATGGACGAAGCCCGAGGCCAGGCCGAGAAAATGCTCGCCGCCACTGCCGGCCAGGAAGGATACAGCCAACTGGTGGGTCAGCCCTGGAAGGACCGCGACCCCGGCCCGAGCGATGAAGGGGAGTATGATCTGATCGGTCGATACGAACGGGCCCGGGCGGACGGCAACGAATCGCTGGCGAAGGAGCTTCTGGCGAAGATCGATCGGCTGTTGATCAGCGACATTACCGAGGGGCAGGCCAGTGCCATCATCGAAGAGGCCCGGCGGTACAAGGCTGCCGTCCGCGAGCGCGTCGCCGCGCGGGCCGATCAGTTCGAGCAGCTCCTGCCGCGATACCTCGAAACGCCCGAGCTGTTCATCCGCAAGCATTGGCTCTCGACGCGGGAGGAGATCCTCTCCTCGCCGACGATGTATCGCCAGTACCTCCCCGTGCTCGCCAATGGCAAGACGGTGCTGTACCTGGGCATGGAAGGCGAGATCCTCCGGGCGATCAAACGGCAGGAGCTCCAGCAGGGGCGGGAGGACCGCCTGCGAGCTGCTGCCGGCGCGACGCTGCGCCAGCCCGACGATCCTGCCGGCGAGGGCGGCGGCGAGGAGCGATAGAATGATCCCCACGAAGGGACCGCATCATGGCTGAGAGTGTCCGACGGGTCGTAGAGACCCGCAAGCTGACCAAGGTGTTCCGCGACTTCTGGCTTCGCGAGAAGGTGGTCGCCGTGCGCGACCTGGACCTGGAGATCCGTCCGGGCGAGGTGTTCGGCATGCTCGGCCCCAATGGCTCGGGCAAGAGCACCACGCTGAAGATGATCCTCGGACTGATGCATCCCACCAGCGGGCGGATCGGCGTGTTCGGCAAGAGCCCTTCCGACGTGGGCACCAAGGCGAGAATCGGCTTTCTGCCCGAGGAGTCGTACCTCTACCCGTTCCTGGACGGGCGCGAGACGCTGGATTTCTACGGCAGGCTGTTCCGCCAGGGACGCGCCGAGCGGACCCGCCGCATCGACATGCTGCTGGATATGGTCGGCCTGTCGGCGGCTGCGTACCGACGCGTGGGCGAGTACTCCAAGGGCATGCAGCGGCGCATCGGGTTGGCCCAGGCGCTGATCAACGACCCGGACCTGCTGATCCTCGACGAGCCCACCAGCGGGATGGACCCGATCGGGACCAAGCAGTTCAAGGACCTCATCCGCACGCTGGCTGCCCGCGGCAAGACGGTGATTCTCTCCAGCCACCTGCTGGCGGACGTGGAAGACGTCTGCGATCGTGTCTGCGTGCTGTACGGCGGCACGAAACGCGCCGAGGGCGACGTGCACGACCTGCTGGCCGAGGATGACAGCCTGCAGATCACCACCGATCCGCTTGACGAGGCGACGCTCAACGAGCTGCAGCAGGTCATCGCCAGCCATGGCGGGTCGGTCCGGAGTGTCTCGCCCCCCCGACAGAAACTCGAACAGCTTTTCCTGCGGATCGTGGACGAGGCCCAGCAGCAGCGGATGGCCACCGGCGGCGCGACGGCCGGCGGCGAGGTCGCGGAGTTCCTTCGCGGACAGGCCGACAGCGGCAGGGCGGTCATCGAGCAGCTTCTGCATACCGAAGCCGTCGAAGAATCCCCGCCTGTTCCCGCCGAGTCTGTCGAGCCGACCCCTGCCGTCGACCACGATGTGCTCGACGAGCTGGTCAGCGGCAGCGCGGACGGCAGCGTCGAAGACGACCGGTCCGTCAGCGGGACCGGCGGGGAGGGCGAAGAGGCCGGCCAAGCGGTCCGGCAGGATCAACCACGGAAGAACGTCGATCGCGGCGTGATCGATGATCTGCTCGGCGACGACGAGGAGAATGCCTGAGATGCGAGGTGTCTGGGCGATCGCGCGACACACGCTGTCCCAATGCCTGCGAATGAAGCTGGCGGCCGCCTTTCTGGCGCTGCTGGCGGTGGTGCTGGCGGTGCTGCCGGTCACGATGCAGGGCGACGGAACACTGGTCGGTCGCATCCGGACGTTCCTGAACTACTCGACCTCCGCGACGGCCGCCGTGATGATCGTGGCGACCATCTTCCTCTCTGTGGCGGTCATCGCCGACGACGTGCGGGACCGGCAGATTTTCTCCATCGTGGTCAAGCCCGTCTCTCGCCCGGCCTACGTGCTGGGGCGGTGGCTGGGGATCGTCCTGCTGAACGTCATCGTGTTGTGCGTGGCGTGGGTGATCATCTACAGCGTGACGATGTACCTCTCGGAGGGGGAGGCCCTGAACGCCGCCGATCGCCGATCGGTAGAGACCGAAGTGCTCACCGCCCGGCGCGAGGTGCTGCCCGAGCCCATTGACGTGTCCGAAGACGTCGCTGCCCGCATCGCCGAGATGCGCCGCGCCGGCGACCTGGAGGCCGCCCTGCAGGGCTACCGCCAGCAGACCGGCGGCAACGAAGCCCAAGCGATCGCGATGCTCCAGGAGGAACTCGCCAAGCAGGCCCGCGAGGCGAGGCAGTCCACCGGCCCGGGGGGCTGGCTGAGCTGGCGTTTCACCGACGTCCGCGTGGGCGGCTCGGAGGCTCGCGGCACGGGGAAAATCGTCGCCACCGGGCAGAGTCCCGACGAGGACATGCGCATCGTGCGGATCGAGGCGTCCGAACGGCTGATCGGGCCGCTGGTGTATCGCGGACCCGTGCAGATCGCGCAGATGGACGCGAGCGTCTGGGATCTGGGCGAGACGCACTTCGACGCGGCGATTCCCGTCGACAAGGTGCCCACCACCGGCGACCCGCTCGCCGTCGGCAAGACCGTCGAACTGACAGTCTTCCCCACGGTGCAGCTGAGCTTCAAGGCCAACGCTTCCACCAAGCCCCCGGACAACACGCTCTACGCGATGTGGGAGATCGGTCAGCCCGGCCGACTGAGACGCCAGATCTACCGCAAGGACCCCTTCCAGACCCGGGCGACCCTCACGCTGCCGGCGGACATCATCGACCCTGCCGGTGAGACGCGCGTGCGCATGCGAAACCTGCGCAACCCCCGAACCGGGTTCGCTCCGAGCGTGCTGATCCTGCGGAAGGACATCTCGCTGCTGCACCAGGTGGGGGCCTTCGAGCCGAACCTCGTGCGGGGCATGCTGCTGACGCTGGTGCAGGTGATGTACATCGCGTCGCTGGGTGTGTTGGCCGGCAGCGCGTTCTCCTTCCCGGTCGGCGTGCTGGTGTGTTTCGCGTTCCTGCCGTTCGGCGTGGCGAGGGAGTGGATCTCCAAGAGCGTCACCACGGTGGAGGGAACCGAACTGGACACGATCTGGACCATGCTGGGTCGACTGATCTACCGCACGATGAGCGTGCTGTTGCCGGACCTGGAGTCGGCTTCGGCGGCCGGCTCGCTGACCGATGGCATGGCGATCGCCTGGGGATGGGGAGGCGAGAACCAGGTGGGCGTGCTCGGGTCCACCGCCCCGTCGGCTGCGGGGATCGCGGTCTGCCTGGGCTTGGCGTTCTGGGTCTTCCACAAGCGAGAACTGGCGAGAGTGCAGGTCTGAGAGACATGAGATCCGACCGGACACGATGGATACAGGCTGCCTGGCTGGGCGTGGCGTTGGTTCTGCTGGCCGGCGCGGGTTGGCTGCGCGTTTCGCTCAGTGAACAACGCGGGAAGATCGGCAGCGAGCGCCGCCAGGCGATGACGCGCGAACGCCCCGAGATCGCGCTGCTTGCCCTGGCACCGGGCGGGCTGCGGGCGCCGGTGGTGAACTACCTCTGGACGCGCATCGAGGACCTCAAACAGAAGGGGCGGTACTACGAGGCGATGCAGCTGTCCGAGTGGATTACCAGCCTCCAGCCCCGTTTCGCCGGGGTATGGTCCTTCCACGCGTGGAACATGGCCTGGAATATCTCGGTCGCCACCCACACCCCCGAGGAACGCTGGCTGTGGGTGAGCAACGGAATGAAGCTGCTGCGGAACCGTGCGATCCCCACCAACCCTCAGGCGCTGGTTCTCTACAAGGAACTTGCCTGGTTGCTGTTTTCCAAGATGGGCGGGACCACCGACGACATGCACATGGTGTACAAGTCGCGCTGGGCCGGCGAGATGCAGCAACTGCTCGGCGCCCCGCCGGCGGGGACCACGCAGGAAGTCATCGACGCCTTCCGCCCCATCGCCGAGGTGCCCGCGGACCGATCGCCCGAAGACCTCCGGGCCGACCCCGCCGTGGCCAGCTATCTCACGAAGCTCGCCGAATATGACATTGCCCCGGACGCGACGCTGCTGGCGGCGTACAACCGCTGGTCGCTCGACGAGCCGGCCGCCGTCGTCCGGATGGGACGCGTGCCCGAACCGAAGACCGATCGCGACAGGGCGGTCTCGTCCCTGATCAACACCAGAGACCCCGCCGCGCGCGAAGCGCTCGATCGCCTGCTGGCGACCATCCGGGCCCACATTCTGCGCACCGAGTATCGCATGGATCCCGCGTGGATGCTCGCCCTGATGGAGCGGTTCGACGCGCCGTTCGACTGGCGACTGGTTTGGCCGCACGGGCTGTACTGGGTCACCCAGGGGCTGCACACCGCCCGCGGGTTGAACATCCGCGAGATCGACTCGCTGAACACCCAGCGACAGTTGCTGAACTGCCTGAAGTTCCTCACCTTCGAGGGTCGCATGATGTACGCGGCGAATCGGCAGAACCCCGCGACCCCGCAGGTGCGGTTCTTCTCCGACTGGCGATACATTCAGCCGGCCCATCGCGAGCACGTTCGGCTGATCAAGGCCGACCTGGGCAAGCCGAACGCCGACGATGACGAAGTGGACTTCACCGCCAGTCGGCTGGGCGATGGGCATCGAAATTTCCTGGTCAACGCGATCTCCATGCTGGAAGCGGGCGGGCAGATCGAGGAGGCCCAGGAGCTTCTGAACTGGACGAGATACCACTACAAGGAGAAGGGCGGAATCTGGCGGAACGTGCTGGTCCGTCCGTTTGTGGATGCGTATCTCGAGCGTGAGGGTTCGCCGATTCCGCGCGTCGCGATCAGCCGAATCACGACCAGCCTGCAGACGGCGTTTCTGCACCTCACCCGCCCCGGCCCCGATGCCCAGGCCGGCTACCGCCGCTATGTCGGCAGGGCCCAGGCCGTCCACGCCGCCTACCAGAAAGACGTAGCCGAGCGGGTGAAGCTGCCGCCCCTGGGCCTGATCGCCCGGGACGTGCTGGTCAGCCTGCTGATCGAGCCGCGGGCGTTCGGCTACGACGTCTCGCTGGTGGAACGGTCCACGATGTACCAGGCGATGCCCGAGCCGTACCTGGTGGGCATCTACGACGTGATCGCGCCCTTCCTCCGTCGGCAGTGCGAGGCGCAGGACCCGCCGCTGGACTTCCCCTCGGCGTTCCCGGCGCCCGAGGGGCTGGAGGAATACCGCAAGCGGATGCGCGACCAGTTCTCCCCCGAGCAGAAAGACCCCGCCGTCAGGGACGAGGAAGACTGACCGACCCCGCGAGCAGCAAGCGGGCCCGGAGCGTCGGCCCCGGGCCCGCCGGATTGCTTGCGTCGCAGCCCTCGCGTGGCGTCAGCGGGTGTTTCCCAGCAGCTTCCAGCCCAGCTGCGTCTGCGTGATGATCAGCTTGCCCTGATAAACGGCAATGCTGCCCTTGCCGCCGCCGGACTTCCACATGTCCTGGTCGATGGATTCCTTGACCATCTGCACGATCTTGTCTTCCAGCTGCTTGCGGGTGGGTTGGTCGCCGTCGTCGCTGTCGTCGTCGTCATCGTCCCAGTCATTATCGAAGATGCTTCCGGTATCGCTGTCACTGTCGCCGTCGTCATCGTCGTCGGCTTGCATCTTCATCCTCGGGCCTGCGAAGTCCGGGCGGGTGTGAACCAGGTCGGTGATGTCCCATGCGCGGGTGACCGTTTTGCGGTTGAGGATGTTGCCGGTGGTGATCTTCACGATGCCTTTCTCGATCACCCAGTACGCTCGGCTGTACTTGTCCAGCGAGCCGTTGGCCTGTTCGAGAATGAGGTCCAGCAGCGTCGCGAGGTTCGCCCTCCGCAGCTTCAGCGAGACGGGCGTGGTCTTCTTGATCCCGGATTCCTCCAGGGCCTTCCAGTTGACCACCATGTTGAGGTCGCCGGCCTTGCGGACGTATTCGAGAACTTTCCGCAGCTCGGCCTTGTCCCAGGCAACCTGGTCGCTGCCGCCCCGGCGGGGCGTATCGCCCGAGACCTTGGTGTCCTTGCCCTTGGCGGAAGTGGCGTTGGTCAGGCGGATCGTGGCGACGTCCTTGCGGATCGCCCGCAGCTGACTGGTGACGAAGACGGTCTTGTTCGCCTCGAACCAGCCGAGGGGTTTGTTGCGCTGGGCAACCTGGGCCAGCACGAGCGAGAGAGTCTGCCCTGCCGATGCGCCGGTGGGCTTCAGCGAGACCTTGGTGGTCTTATCCACCCCCAGCCGTTCGAGGGCGGCCCAGTCGACGACAATCTTGCGGCCGCCCATCTTCGCGACCTTCGGCAGGACGGTTTCGAGCGTCCCCTTGATCGTCGAGCTCTTGTAGACCCGGTCCATGCCCGTGGCCGTCTTCTTCGTATCGGCCGACAGGACGGAGACACTCACGCACAGCAACATCAGGGTGCAAAGCAGGCGGGAATGCGTCTTCATCGTACACCTCCCGGTGGTTCGGGGTGCGGCGGATCAGACCACGGGGATGAATGGTATGATGGCATCGCAGCGGCCTGATTCCACATACATTATATCGGCCAGGCGAGGGGGTGACCAGCAATTCATTCCCCGCAAAGGACGTGCGTGCCAGAAGGCAATCGCCAGCGGCGTGCAGGCGCGGGGATACGCCGGTGACATCCGGAAAATCGCGCATGAAGACGCGCACCGGGTGCCACTGACGTCTCCGCACGTCAGTGCCGCAGGACACACAACTTGC
>CAZFPT010000015.1:20132-24585 GCA_964521005.1 uncultured Planctomycetaceae bacterium
CCGGAAAATCGCGCATGAAGACGCGCACCGGGTGCCACTGACGTCTCCGCACGTCAGTGCCCGACCTGCGGCTGGGCCTGAAGCATGCCCCAAACTCATGTCGCGTACTGCTAGAACCAGCTGCGGAGGTAGCCCCGTGTCGAGGCGAACCAGCCGCTGCCCCATGCGTGCAGGCCGTGAACGAGCAAGGTTGCCAGCGCCACGGGCGTGAGCTGGGCGGCGTGGTTCTCCATGAACGTCACCACCGAGGCTGGGTGATGTCGAACGGGCACGATCTCGGCGTGTTCCATGGAGTCCTTCGCCTCGCGGGCGCCGGTGATCATCTCGGCGACGTCGGCAGAGACGGTCACGTCGAAGACCAGTTCGGGCTGGACGATGTGTTTGTCGCGGACCAGGGCGATGCATTCGATCGCGTCGATCTGTTCGGGGGTGATGCACAGCTCCTCGCGGAGTTCGTCGATCATGGTCCTGGCCGGGTGGGGGGCGTCTTCGGGGTTCTCTGCCGGTTCGACGATGCCCCCGATCGGGTGGATCCGTCCGCCGTGGTAGGCGACCTTCCTGCTGCGTCGACCAAGCACGAGGAACCCGTCGGCGCTGACGACGGCCGCCGAGACACCCAACGCGTCGGCCAACACATCCGGGCCGTGGAGGTGGCGCAGGTAGGCGTTGGTGAGGTTCGTGCCCACGAATTCCTTATAGCTGACGGCTCCGAGGGTGAGGCTGAGCCGGTCCGGCGAGGGGCTTGCCTGGACGAGTCGGCAGAGCGAGCCGTTGAACAGGCGTCGTTTTGCCTCGTCGGCGCGGGTCTTCTCGCGGTCCCAGGTCTGCTCGATAAGGGCGTCGACTTCTTCGTTGGTCGCCCGGGGGTTGGGAGTCCAGCGCACGTTCATCTGCTCGGGGGCGAATCGCCCCACGACATCCAGGAAGAACCGCCCGCAGTCGCGCGAGCCCGGTGTGTCGGCGTTGCTGTAGATCATCTCGTCTCGTTCACTTCTCGCTCAGCCAGTCGGCCAGCGATTCGGCGAAGTAGGTCACGATTCCGTCCGCGCCCGCCCGCCTTATGCCCGTCATAACTTCCACGACGGCGGCCCGTTCATCCAACCAGCCCGCTTGCGCCGCAGCCTTGATCATCGAATATTCCCCGCTGACGTGATACGCCATCAGCGGCAGGTCCGTCCGCTCTCGCAGGCGGGCGAGGACATCCAGGTACGCCCCGGCCGGTTTGACCATGAGCATATCGGCGCCCTCGTCTTCGTCGCCGGCGGCTTCGAGCATCGCCTGGCGAATCCCCGCCCGGGGGTCCATCTGGTAGCCCCGCCGGTCTCCCTGACCCGGAGCGCTGCCGGCAGCGTCGCGGAAGGGCCCGTAGAACGCCGAGGCGAATTTCACCGCATACGACAGCACGCCCACAGAACCGAACCCCTCCGAGTCCAGAAGGTTTCGGATGGCGGCGACCTGTCCGTCCATCATCGCCGAGGGGGCCACGAAACTCGCGCCCGCACGGGCCTGTGAAAGGGCGGCCCGGGCCAGACCCTTCAACGCCAGATCGTTGTCCACCGTCACCCGTCCATCGGGGCCAGGGGCCAGGGGCCCGCAATGGCCATGCTCGGTGTACTCGCACAGACAGGTGTCGGTGAAGATCGTCAACTCCGGCAGGGCGTCCCGCAAAGCGCGCGTCAGCTGTTGCACGGGTTGATCGTCGTCCCAGGCAGCCGACCCGTCGGCGTCTTTGCCGGTGGGGATCCCGAACAGCAGTACCCCGCCGATGCCCTTGCCCGCCCAGCGACGGGTTGTCTCCACCGCCCGGTCCACCGAGAGGCGGGCCTGTCCGGGCATGGAGGCGATCTCCTCGCTGAGATCCTCGCCGGGGCGCACGAACAGCGGCGCCACCAGCCGATCGGCTGAGAGGTCCACTTCGGCCAGCATGTCGCGGACGGCCTGTCGGCTTCGGAGGCGACGCAGGCGTCTCGCCGGAAACATTGATCCCATGGGTGTCCTCTCATCAGTGGGCTTCGAGGCAGGCAACGAAGCCCTGAGCACGCCTTGGGCTTTGGAGAGTCCTGCGAAGCCCTTCAAAAATGGGGCGGGCAGGGGATGTCACGGCCTCTCCCCCTGCGGAGTTCGAGGATTATAGCAGAATACGCGATTCTCAAGAAGCCAAAATCGCCATACTTGCGTTCAATGTGGCGGTTTTTCTCGAATCGACCGGTGGCGGCCGGGCTTTTTCGGTGGACTACGGGTAGTGCACCCAGCCCCGAGCACGCTTTGGGCTTTGGAGGGTCCTGCGAAGCCCTTTAAACTTTCGGGGGCTCGCTACCACATTTCCCGCAGCCGGGCGGCGATATCCGTCGAGGTCTCGATCTGCGAGGGGGTGTCGTTGGCGTCTTCGTCGTTGCGGGAGAGTACGTCCATGGTCTCCCGGACGTCGTCGGTGAGGAAGCGGCAGAGCTGGGCGTAGCTGTGGGCGTCGCCGCGGCGGTGCTTGGTGTGGTAGTACCGCATCGGCCAGGCGACGTAGAGGAAGTCTTTCGCGCGGGTCATGGCCACGTAGGTCAGGCGGAGTTCCTCCTCGATTTCCTCGGCGCTGCCGGTGGCCATGTCCGAGGGCAGGTTTCCGTCGGCGGCGTGAATGAGGTACACCGCATCCCACTCGCAGCCCTTGGCGGAATGGATGGTCGAGAGGATGAGGTAGTCCTCGTCGATCATCGGGACGCCGGCCAAGTCGCCGGTGCTGCTTGGCGGGTCGAGGATGAGCTCGGAGAGGAACTGCCTCGTGCTTCGGTGAGTGCTTGCCAGCTCCGCGAGGTGTTCGAGGTCGGCGCAGCGTGGCTCGGGGTTTTCGTAGATCCGCCGGATGATCGGCTGGAGGAACCGCGCGATCCGTTCGATGAGCATCGCCGGAGGCTGGGAGGCGAGTGTCTCCAGTTCGCCCAGCATCGCAGCGAGCTGCTCGATCGCCTGTTTCGCCGCCGGCGGGGCCCGGAACGTCGCGATCGCCGAGGCGGCGGGTCCTTCATGTTGCACGTGCGAGAACGCCTTGGCGGCCGTCACCGGTCCCACGCCGTCGAGCAGCTGAAGCAGGCGGAACCAGGCCATCTCGTCGGAGGGATTCTCCACGATGCGCAGCACCGCCAGCAGATCCTTGACGTGGGCGGCTTCGAGGAACTTCAGGCCGCCGTACTTCACGAACGGGATGCTCCGCTCCTGCAACGCCAGTTCCAGCGAAGCCGAGTGCGACGACGCGCGGAACAGCACCGCCTGCTGCTTGAGCGGGATGCCCTGCTCGTAATGGTCCAGGATCCGCTCGATGATCGCGTCGTCCTGGTCGGACTCGTCCCTGCAGGTGATCAACTGCGGCGGCTGACCGGTCGGACGATCGGACCAGAGCTCCTTGGCGTATCGCTGCGTCGCCTGGGAGATCAGCCGATTGGTCGTGGCGAGAATGCGGCCGGTGGAGCGGTAGTTCCGGTCCAGCGTGATCTGTCGGGTGTCGGGGAACTGTTTCGGGAAATCCAGCATGTTCCGCACCGTCGCCGACCGGAACGAGTAGATGCTCTGGGCGTCGTCCCCGACGACCATGATGTTGGGGTTGTGCTTGCGCATCCCGCGCAGGATCGCCGCCTGCACGAGGTTGGTGTCCTGGTACTCGTCGACGAGAATGTGATCGAACCGCCCGCCCATCTCCTCGGCGATCGCGTCGTTCTCCAGCAGAATCGCCCAGTAGTGCAGCAGGTCGTCGTAGTCCAGAACGCTCTGGCGCTGCTTGGTCTCCACGTAGGTTCGCAGCAGCTCAGCCAGCTCGTCCTGCCAGCGGACGCACCAGGGGTAGTACTTCGTGAGCACCTCCTCCAGCGAGGCCCTGCCGTTCATGCGACGCGAGTAGATCGACAGGCAGGTTCTCTTGCGCGGGAACCGGGCTGTCTTGGCTGAGAGGTTCAGCTCGTGGCGGATCACGTTTATCAGGTCAGCCGCGTCCGACTGGTCCATGATGGTGAACTGCTCACTCAGCCCGGCGGGCCTGGCGTAGAGACGCAACAGGCGATTGGCGATCGCGTGGAACGTGCCGCCCCAGACTCGGCCGACCGGCGAACCCTTCTCTGCCACCGCGCTGCCGGCCCGACGGAGCATCTGCTCCGATGCGCGGCGCGTGAACGTCAGCAGACAGATACGCTCGGGCTTGACGCCGCGATTGATCAGCTCAGCCACCCGGTAGGCGAGCGTCCGAGTCTTGCCGGACCCCGCGCCGGCTACCACGAGGACCGCCCCCTCGCCGGCGAGAACCGCTTCTCGCTGGGCCGGGTTCAACTCGTCCTGCCATCGCTGGGAGTCGCTCATCTCGTCGCCTGCTCGCCGGGGAAGGGCACCAAATCTTTCGATGGGCTTCGTAGCAGTTCACGAAGCACAAAGCGGTGCTCTGCGCTGGTTGAACTGTGCGAAGCCCTGCATAAACCTT
>CAZFPT010000015.1:24685-40622 GCA_964521005.1 uncultured Planctomycetaceae bacterium
AGCACAAAGCGGTGCTCTGCGCTGGTTGAACTGTGCGAAGCCCTGCATAAACCTTCGATGGGCTTCGGACAAAGCCCCCAAGCACAAAGCACGCTCTGCGCTGGTTGAACTGTGCGAAGCCCTGGATAAACCTTTTGATGGGCTTCGTAGCAGTTCACGAAGCACAAAGCGGTGCTCTGCGCTGGTTGAACTGTGCGAAGCCCTGCATAAACCTTCGATGGGCTTCGGACAAAGCCCCCAAGCACAAAGCACGCTCTGCGCTGGTTGAACTGTGCGAAGCCCTGGATATATGATCCCCCGAGCGTACCCAAACAACCTGCGAACGTCAATGGTGCGATCCACAGGTCGATCTGCGGGCGGTTAATGCGTCTTGCCGCCGGGGATGGTGGCGGGTATGCTTTTGCCGACGGCTGCGATGTTTCGCGGCCCTTCGGCAAGCTCAGTGCAGGCGGTCGGGGGCATGCCAATGCGATTTGAGCGGTACGGGTCATCTCATCATCTTGTCATCGAGTCGGCCGACGACTTGCGCGAGGTCCTCACCCTGGACGAAGCTCTCTGGGTGGCGACCAACGCGCCGACGGCAACGCTGCACGCCGACCCCCGCCTGCTGGAGGTGCTGGACTCCGACCGCAACGGACGGATCACCTGCCGCGAACTGCGAGAGGCGATTGGCTGGACTCTCGATACTCTCAGCGACCCCTCGGGCCTGTCGTCCGGCGAGGACATCCTTCGGCTCAGTTGCATCGACCAGACCACGCCCGACGGGGAGCGGATCGGCGAATCGGTCCGCAAGATGCTCGACCGCCTCGGCACCGTCGAGCGAGGCGAGGTCTCGCTGGCGGAGGTCCGTCGGATCCAGGCCGACGTCGAAGCCCGCCCGGTGAGCGAAGCCGGCGTCGTGCTGCCCGCCGCGGCAGGGGACTCCGAGGTCCGCGGGGTATTGGAGGACATCCTTGCGACGGTTGGCGGGGTCGATCACCCCAGCGGGAAGAAGGGCGTGGACGAGGCGAAACTCCGCGAGTTTCTCGATGCGGGCCGATCCATCCTCCGATGGCGGGAGGCCGGCGAGATCCCCCCCGATGCCAAGACCACCGCAATCATGCCTCTGGGCGAGCAGACCACCGCTGCCTGCGCCGCCCTCGGCGTGGTGCGGGCGAAGCTCGACCAGTACTTCGCCCAGTGCGAAGCGGTCGCGATGGACGAGAGCTTCCAGCAACGGATGGGCTGGACCGAGGCGGAGCTGGCGTCGCTGGACTTCGACGACCCTGCCGTCATCGAGGACGTTCTGCAGCAGGCCCCGCTGGCCAAGGCGCGAGCGGATCGGACGCTGGGGATCGACGAGTCGGTCAATCCATATTACCGCGAGTCGCTGAAGGTCTTCGCGGACGTCTCGGCGGCCGCTGCGTTGGATCGGAACGTGACGCAACTGACTGCGGCGGACTGGGGCGAGGTCAAGCGGTTCTACCAGGCCCATCACGAGTGGATGACCCGGAAACCCGTATCTCCGGTCGCTCAACTCGGGACCGACCGCCTCCGGGAATGCACAGCCACCGCGATGGCCGAGACGATCCGCGGACTGATCGACGAAAGCGGAAGGACCGCGCTGGTGCTGGAGAACATCCGCCTGGCCGAGAAGCTTCTGCTGCTGCAGGCGAATCTGCTGCTTGTGGCGAACAACTTCGTGAGTTTTCCGCATCTGTACGATCCCGGGGCGCGGGCGATGTTCGAGACCGGCACGCTCGTGATGGACGGGCGCCGGTTCAACGTCGCGGTCCGCACCGACAGCCGATCCGCCGACGGCGAACTGGTCAAGAGTGCGAACATACTGCTGCTTTACGTGCAGATCAGCCCTGCCGATCGCGAACCGTACGAGGTGGCGGTCCCGGTGACCTCGGAGGGTAAGGGCAGCCTGGCAGCCGGCAAGCGGGGTATCTTCCAGGATGTCTGGGGCAACGAGTGCGTCGCGCGGGTGGTGGGCATCGTGGACAATCCGGTGAGTCTGCGGGAGGCCGTCGTCGCGCCGTTCCGTCGTCTGTGGAAGATGGTCACCGGCAAGATCGAGTCCTTCGCCTCGGAGGGCGAGAAGAAGCTCGACACCACCACCCAGGGGCGACTCGACGAGATCGTCCCGGGCCCCGGCGGTGAGAATGGCAGGAAACCCGCCGCACAGCCAACCCCGCCGTCGGCAGACAAGGCGGAACCCGCCCAGCGGTCGGCGATGGCCACCGGTGGCATGTTGGCCGGTGCGGGCGTGGCCGTGGCGGCGTTGGGCTCGTCGCTGGCGTACATCGCGCGGACGGTCTCGCAGACGCACTGGCTTGCGATCGTCATCAGCATCCTAGCGGCCGTGGCGCTGGTGGCGATACCCACGCTGGTCATGGCGGTCGTCAAACTCCGCCGTCGCGATCTCCGGGCCGTCCTGGAAGCCAGCGGGTGGGGCATCAACGCGCGGATGCGCCTGACGCGCAAGCAGCGGAAGTTCTTCAGCCGACGCCCCGGGGCGTCCGAGGCGCCGGCGCTGGTCGGACTGGCTGCTGCCGTGGCGGTGGAGGCATCTCCGGCGATAGGCGCCCTGCCGTCAGACCTTCACTTCGAACGTCTCGTTCTTTTTGAGGTCCACGCAGAAGGCGGCCAGCAGTTTGGCGACCTTCTCGAGGTCCCGCAGGTCGAGCATTTCGACGGTCGAGTGCATGTAGCGGTTGGGGATGCTCACCAGGGCGACCGGCGTGCCCCCGTTCTGCGTCCAGTAGGCGTAGGCGTCGGTCCCGCCGGTGACGGAGAACGTTTCCATCTGCACGCCGATGCGCTTCTTCTTGGCCACCGCGCGAAGACGTTCGGTGATTACCGGGTGGTGCTCCCGCCCGAGGCTGATGGTGGGACCTTCGCCGAGCTTGGTCTCGCCGTGCAGTTTGACATCGATGTTGGGCGTGTCGGTGGCATGGGTGACGTCCACGGCGATGGCGGCGTCCGGGCTGTGTTGCTGGGCCTGCATCCGGGCCCCGTTGAGGCCGGTCTCTTCCTGGATGGAACTGCAGGCGTAGATTCCGCACTGGACGCCCTTGTCCTTGGCCAGCCGCAACGCCTCGATGACCGCCCAGACGCCCGCACGGTTGTCGAACGCCCGCGCCACGGCGATGTTCTTGTTGAGCATCTCGAAGTCGTCCGCGAAGGTGATCGGGTCGCCGATGGCCACCTGTTTCTGGGCGTCGTCCTTGTCCTTGGCGCCGATGTCGATATGGATTTCCTGCCACTTGGGGGCCTTGCGATCCTTGGCGGACTTGTCCAGCAGATGGATGGCCGTGGCGCCCACCACGCCGCGGACCACGCCCTTGGGCGTGTGGATGTTCACCCGCTTGGACTGCACCAGCGCGGGGTTCACCCCGCCGATGCGTTGCACGTAGATGTAGCCGTTGTCGTCGATGTATTTGACGATCATGCCGATTTCGTCCACGTGCCCGTCCAGGACAATCCGAGGCCTGGCGTCCGGGTTGAGAATCGCCACGGCGTTGCCGTACGCGTCGGTTTTCACCTCGTCGGCGTATTGGCGGGCGTACTCGCACCAGATCCTCTGGTTCTCGACCTCGTGGCCGGAGGGGGAGGGGGTCGCCAGAA
Organism: uncultured Planctomycetaceae bacterium; assembly: GCA_964521005.1. Taxonomy (GTDB): domain Bacteria; phylum Planctomycetota; class Phycisphaerae; order SM23-33; family SM23-33; genus CAZFPT01. Next base: position 28,298 of record CAZFPT010000015.1, read on the forward strand.
GCGTCTTGAGAAACTCCAGGGATTCGGCTCGCATGGGCTGTCCTTTCGGGGTGTCGGATTGAATCTCTGGGCAAAAGGCTAGCGAAACGGGATCGGGAACGCAACAATTGGCGCGACGGAACGCGCACAAAGGCGAAGATGCGCCCCGCTTCCGTCCGATAAGCAGAACATGGCACCGGTTCGGGGCGAATTCCCCCGCTGCCGGCACGTGTGCGGATGGGACGCCCCGCCAGGCGTCCCGGCAAGGGAATGTAAATGGCTTCGCTCAATGGAACCAGCACAGATCGCCGCTTCGTGCTTGAGGATTTTGTCCGAAGCCTATCGAAGGATCTATGGATGGCTTCGCTCAATCCAACCAGCACTGAGCGCCGTTTCGTGCTTCGTGAACTGCTACGAAGCCTATCGAAGGATCTATGGATGGCTTCGCTCAATCCAACCAGCACTGAGCGCCGTTTCGTGCTTCGTGAACTGCTACGTAGCCTATCGAAAGCTGTTGCATGAGGTTGGGAATCCGAACCAAGCTGGTTGCCTTGCTGACACTGGTAGGCCTGCTGCCTTTGACCGGGGCACTGGTGACGATGGTCGTCAGCGGGGGGGCTTTGCGTCGTGAGGCGTTCGGGAAGATGATTCTCACCACCGCCTCGGCAGAGACGTCCGAACTCCGCTGGATCCTCATCAACGACATCGAGAACATCGGGTTGTCTCTGCGCGACTCACGGTACGTCGCTGACCTGGGCGACCCGAACCGCCAACTATCCCCGGCCGAGCTCGATCGCATCAAGCAGGATTGGCCCTCTGCGACCCCTTCAGACCCGGCCGTCCTGGGGGTGCTCAGCCACCCTCTCGCCGACGTGCTGCACCGCTTGCAGCAACACGACGAGAAGCTCGTGGAGATATTCATCACCGACCGATGGGGGCAGCTCGTGGCAGCCACGGGCAAGACAACGGACTTCTACCAGGCCGACGAGGCCTGGTGGCGCGAGGCCTACAACGAGGGCACCGGCGCCGCCTGCATCCAGGACGTCTCATACGACGAGTCTGCCGGTGTGTGGAGCGTCGCCCTGTGTGTGCCCGTTTCCAGCGACGGCGAGGTCGTGGGTGTGGTCAAGGCCGTCCTTGCGCTGGAACCCTGGGTGGGCATGGTTCGCTTCGGCAGCGACGGTATGTCCGCCAGCCCCATGCTCCTGCGGGAGGACGGGACGGTGCTGTTCCGCCAGGGCGCTGTGCCGATGGGATCGCGCATAGACAACTGGCAGGGCGTGCCCACCAGCGAAGGCAGCTGGCGGGTCACCGAGGACGGGGAGATCCAGGCGTTCGCCCCGGTCCGTCTGCCGGCGAGAATCGGAAACTACGAGGTCTGTGGACCCCAATGGCTGATGGGGCTGTACATGCCCCAGTCCGAGGCGATGGGCGCACTGTACCGCCTGGGTGGGGTGGTCCTGGCGATCGGCCTGCTGATTATCCTGGCGATCTTCGCGATCGGCATCTGGCTGGTGGAGCGGAGCATCGTCAAGCGCATCCGCATCCTGGCCGGCGCGACGATGAAGATCTCCGAGGGCAACTTCGAGCACCGCGTTGCCGGCGAATGGGGCGGGCGGCGCCTCCTGGGGCGCGATGAAATTGACGACCTCGCCACCGACTTCAACCGGATGGTGGACACCGTGCAGTCCACCCACGACGAGCTCCGCGCCGCCAACGACCTCAAGGAAGACTTCATCAAAATTGCCGGCCATGAGTTGCGAACGCCGGTGACGTACATCCTCGCCACGGCCAAGCTGCTGGCAGACAGCGAGGACGTCGACCGTCTCAAGAAGGCCCTGGAGACGATCAGCTTCAAGACGCGTCGACTGAACAAGATCATCCAGGCGATGTTCAAGCTCATGCCAGGCCCGGAAGGGCTCGAGGAGATGATCTACGAGCAGGTAGACCTGCCCGAACTGCTGCAGGAGGTGTTCCTGGACAGCCAGCATTTCGTCGAGCGGCGCGACCAGAAGCTCATGGCCGATTTCTCGGATGATCTGCCCCGCGTGGTGGTCGACCGCGACAAGCTCTATGACATTGTGCTGAACCTCGTGATGAACGCGGTGAAGTTCACGCCCAACGAGGGAACGGTCCGCGTGCATCTTGGCCTGCAGCTGGGCGGTTACGTCTCGATCACCGTGCAGGACGAGGGCCCGGGCGTCTCCGAGGAAGAGATGCCCCACATCTTCAAGCCCTTCTTCTGCGGGACCGACGTGATGAAGCATTCCACCGGTTGGAGCGGCTACCAGAAGCGAGGCATCGGGCTGGGGCTGGCGGTGGTGAAGCACTTCGTGGACCTGCACGGCGGCGAGATCCGGGTGAGTAACAACGAGACCGGCGCCCGGTTCGTGGTGACCATTCCGGTTCGGCCACAGGTGGGCGACGAGGGCGAAGAGGACCCCCCACCGAATCCGCGCGAGCGGCCGGCTTCGCGGTAAGGTCAGGACGATCCGCGTCGCCGGCGGATGAGCGTCTGGATCGTGTCGATCACTTCATCGACGTCGAAGGGTTTGACGAAGTAGGCGTCGGCCCCGGCGTCAAAGCTCTTGCGCCGCGACTCGTCGTTGTCCAGCGCCGAGATCACCACGATGGCCATTCGCCGCGTGCGTCCTTCCTCGGCGCGGAGGCGGAGGCAGGTCTCGAACCCGTTGATCTCGGGGAGCATCAGGTCCAGCAGCACGCCGTCCACCTCCATCTGGGCGGCTACGTCCAGTGCGTCGGGTCCCGAGTAAGCGGCCCGGCTGTCCAGTCCGTGCACGTCGAGCAGTTCGCACTCCAGCTCGTTCATCTCGATGTCGTCCTCGACGACGAGAACCACAGGGCGATCGTCCATGAAGCAGGGTCCTTACTCTTCCCGCGGCACAAAACCAGCCACCACTGGCGTCTGCCGTGGCGGGGGCGTAACCTATACTCCCAAGGCGGAGGGTCGAACGGGTCGGCCCACGCGCCGTGTCACCAATAGAATACGAAGAATGGTACCAGCCGACGAACATCCAGTCCAGCTTCCCTCCGCCGCCCAGCTCGACCAGGCCATCGAGACCTACCTGCAACTGGCGTACGAAGGCACCGACAGGCCCACGACGCTGCAGCGCGTCCTGCCTGCCGAAGGGTTCGATCCGGGCGAGTATCTCGCCGGCGACGCGGTGGAGCGGACCCCCCCCGACGCCTCCCTGGACGATGCCCGCGCGTTTGCCATTCGCCTGGGCAACCGCCAGTATCCCAACATGAAGCTGCGTCTCTCGCGTCCGCCCAGGGACGACGTTCTCCTGTTGAGCGTGGATTCTCACGACGCGATGCTGCAGGTACCCCCCGACTCGCCGGACTACGATGCACTCGAAGCGATGAAGGCCTTCAACGCCGAGCTGGCCGGGCGAATCCAGGCCGCCTGGGACCAGGCCCAGTTGCCCACCGAGAAGCGGTATCTCCGCGAGGCGATCGGCCGAGCGCGGAATCGCTCCCGGTCCTCGGACCAGTAAGCACACCGGAACCACCATCATGAGCACACCCTATCTGGAACGCCGATACCTTGTGAGTTTCGAGTCCCGCCGCGTGCCGCACATTTTCACCGACGTGCTGGTGATCGGCGCGGGCGTGGGCGGCCTGCGCGCGGCAATCGAGGCGGCCGGTCCGTCCGAAGTCATTCTCGTGACCAAGGGCGCCACGACCGACTCGAACACCTACTACGCCCAGGGCGGGCTCGCTGCGGTCACCAGTGCCGCCGACTCGATCGAGTCGCACGTGGCCGACACACTGGCCACGGGACTCGACCTCGCCGACGAGGCGGTCGTCCGGGACGTGCTCGCCGAGGCGCCCGAGCACATCCGTGAGCTTCGCCAGTGGGGCGTCGAGTTCGACACGCGGGACGGGGCGCTGGAGCTGGGGCGCGAGGGGGCCCACTCGGCCAACCGCATCATCCACGCCGACGGCGACGCCACCGGGCGGGCGCTGTCCGAGGGGCTCATCCGCCTGGCGATGGAGACCGAGAAGCTCAAGATCTTCGATCAGTGCTTCGTGGTCGACATGCTCACCGATCCGCCGGCCGGCGGGAGCGACGCCGAGTGCATCGGCGCCCTGACCTACCACCCACGCTTCGGACTGCAGGTGATTCGTGCCCGCCAGACCATCCTTGCCGCCGGCGGGGCGGGCATGCTGTGGCGGGAGACGTCCAATCCGCCCAACGCGACGGCCGACGGAATGGCGCTGGCGTTTCGCGCGGGTGTGGGCATCGCCGACCCGGAGTTGATGCAGTTCCACCCGACCACGTTGTACGTCGCCGGGTCCACGCGGTCGCTGATCTCCGAAGCCGTCCGCGGCGAGGGAGCCTACCTCGTGGACCGCAAGGGCGAGCGGTTCATGCCCGAGTATCACGAACTGGCTGAGCTTGCCCCGCGCGACGTGGTCAGCCGATCCATCCTCGAACAGATGGGCCGGACCGGAAGCACGCACGTGTTCCTGGATGTGCGGCATATCGGGGGCGATGCCTTCGCCAAGCGGTTCCCGGGCATCGATCAGCTCTGCCGATCATTCGGGATCGACCCGTCGCGCAGCCTCATTCCGGTTCACCCGGCCGCCCACTATATGATCGGTGGCATCCGCGTCGACGCCCAAGGTCGAACCTCCATGCCCGGGCTGCTGGCGTGCGGCGAGGTCAGTTGCACCGGCCTGCACGGGGCCAATCGCCTGGCGAGCAATTCGCTGACCGAGGCGCTGGTCTTCGGCAAACGGTGCGGGCAGCTTGCCGTCGAGCGGGCCGGGGAGAACGGCGATCGTCTGACCATCCGGGACATGGACTGGCAGGTCAAGCGGTCCGACCGCACCGAGCTGGACATCGCCGACGTGCGAAACTCCCTGCGGTCGGTCATGTGGCGCAACGTGGGCATCGTCCGCCAGGGCGAACGGCTGACCGAGACCATCGAGATCATCAACTTCTGGGGGCAGTACGTGATGGACAAGGAGTTCTTCAACGACCCCGGCGGGTGGGAATCCCAGAATATGCTCACCTCGGCCTACCTGGTGGCGGAGTGTGCCCTGCGACGCACCGAAACCCGCGGCGTTCACTACCGCGAGGACTTCCCCAGGACCGATCCGGTGTGGACACGCCACCAGACACTCCGCCGAACGCCGCATCAACTGGTCGTCGAGTGACCTGCCTTCCTGGTTGGGTTCGCAGGGCGCTGCAAAGGGCGGGCGTGCTCTGTGCTTCGTGAACTGCTCCGAAGCCAATCGAAGGATTTGGTTGGGTTCGCAAGACGCTGCAAAGGGCGGGCGTGCTCTGTGCTTCGTGAACTGCTCCGAAGCCAATCGAAGGATTTGGTTGGGTTCGCAGGACCCCGCCAAAGCCCAAAGAGTGCTCTGTGCTTCGTGAACTGCTCCCAAGCCAATCGGCTGTCGTCACGGCAGCCAGATCGCCAGCGGTTCCAGGAGCACTTCCGGCAGGATGCCCCCCACCACGATGGCCGAGATGGCGGCGGTGATGACGCAACGCCAGAGCTGCCCCCGCCAACCGGCGAGAGGGTCGGCCGGGAACAGCTCGCCCGATGGAGCCGGTCGCAGTATCGCCGCGATCAGTCGGATGCACGCCACGGCCGACAGACCCCGCACCAGCGCCCAGCCGACGGCCACCCCGCTCCAGCCGGCCGAGACGACCACCCCCGCCCGCATGACCCAACCCATCGCTCCCAGCGTGGGCGCCAACCCCGCCAGACTCCACAGCCCCACGCCGATCGCCACCGCCGAGCCCGGATGCGACGAGGCCAACCCCGCCAGGTCGCCCAGCCGTCCGATGGGCTCGCGCCGTGTGCGCCGGACATACAGCAGCGCTCCGCCCACCGCCAGGGCGTGCAACAGCAGCGAGACGCCCGAGACAGCCCCCACGCGCAGACCTGCGGTGAGGTACATGAAATGTGGTTGGGTTCGCAACATGCTGCAAAGGGCGGGCGTGCCCTGTGCTTCGTGAACTGCTCCGTTGCCAATCAAAAAGTGTGGGGGCCGGTCGTCAGTCAGCGCCGTCAGTGCCGCCAGGGCCGCCAGGGCCAGCCCCGCCAGCTGCACCGCCGCCAGCCAGCCGAGGACGTGCCATGTCCGCCGCGATCGCATCGCCAGCACCGCCCCAGCCACCGCCAGCAACGTCAGGACCTGCCCGCCCGCCCGTCGCCACGGACCGACGGCCGCCTGCAGTTGCGGACCGCTCGGGAAGGTGTCGCGCCGCAAGGCCGTGGCGAGCGATCGACTGGCGTCGGCGGAGACGGCAGGTTCGAAGAGGTCCGCCCCCAGCGCGATCAGGAGCATCGCCGCCAGCAGGAATGTTGTCATGCCCAGCGCCCGGAATGCGTGGTGCGGGTCGCCCGGGCCGGGGAGCGGCTCGCGGGCGGCGCGTGTGTTTCGCGTGCCGATGAGAACCCGCCCCGCCAGCATCACCATCTGCGCAGTATGCATCGCGATGGCGAAGGCGCCCCCCAGCCCGACGACCATCCACCAGGGCGAACCCGAGCGGATGGACGACATCTTCGCGCCCAGCACCATCGATGCCCCCACGAACGCACTGAGCCCGGGAACGGCGACCATCGACAGCAGCCAGACCGCCGCCCCCGCGGCCAGGCCCGGCCGGCGACGCCCCAGACCCACCATGTCGGCCAGGTGGGCACTCGTCGCGCCCGGCACGGCAGAGACGAGCACGAGCATCAGCCCGGCGAAGCTCACCGCGTGTGCGAGGATCAGGAACATCGCCCCGGAGGTGCCCATGGCTGTTCCGGTCGACGCGCCGAGCAACGCCATCGCGCCGATCAGCGACGCCGAGGCGGCCAGGAAGTCCAGCACGGTCCGCTGGCGGTAGCAGAGGATCGCCGAGACCAGGGCGACCCCCGAAAGCGCCACGCACAGCCCCAGCCCCGCCTCCAGCGAATGGGGCAGCGTGGCGGGGATAACCACCACGACGGCCAGGTAGACGCCAAGCTTCATCATCCCGCCGACCAGCAGCGTGGCCGACCCTGCCGGCGCGCCGTGCAGGGCGTGGGTGAGCCCCCGCCGTAAGGGCCAGATTCCCGCGCGAGCGGCCGCGGAGATCCCCAGAAGCGACCCGATGGCGATCGCCTGCGACGTCGAGAGCTGCAGGGTGAGCAGGTCGACGAAGGCGAAGCTCATCAGCCCGGTCTTGACGTAATGGACCCATCCCAGGTGCAGCACACCGACCCACCAGGCCCCCGAGGCGAGCATCTGCGTGGTCAGCCAGCGGAAGGACGGGTCGTGGCGGGCTGCCCGCCGTCCCAGGGCGAGGAAGAGGGCGACGACGGCTCCGTCGGCGAAGAAGGAAAGCAGCAGCAGGTCGCGCGAGACCATCGCTCCCAGCAGGCACGTCTCGCCCAGCAGCAACCAGGCGAAGTGGGCCCGCCCGGCGGTGGCGATCTGCCGACCCGACGCCAGGACGGCTGCCGGGGCAATCAACGCGACCGCCAGAACTCCCATCGCCGAGATCGCGTCCAGCCCCCAGGCGAAGTCCAGCCCCATGGGCACCCGGAGCCAGTCGCTCGCCGAGCCAAGCCTTGCACCGGCCGACAGACGCGACACCGCGATCGCTGCCAGGCAGAGCGTGGCCATGGTGAACATCACGGCGTTGAATCGCGTTAGTTGAGCGTTGTGGCGCGCGAGCCGGCGGGGCGGACGAAGCAGCGCGACGAACATCGCGCCGATCGCCGGCAGCAGTACCAGGGCAGGCAGGATGTTCTGGTCCACGGTTTCGAGCATTGTTCTCGCCGGCGAGAGGGTTGGACATTCGCCCGGGCAAGGGGCACAATAGCCGACCACCGCCCGACGGGCAAGTTGCGCCCGACAACGCAGGAGAGCAACGATGACCCAACCCAACCGGATCCGCCAGCCCTGCAGGCACTGAGCATCGACGCCCGGAGGGCCGGGCAGGATGTAGACGGGGTTGACCGAGCGCAGCGAGGGAGCCCCCGGAACACCGAAAACCGCGATGCCACAGCAGAGAGGTCTCACGTGAATGGCAGGATGTGTCGCCCCTTCGGGGCTTGCCTTCCTGGGGTCGGCCGATTCCGGGGGCTGACGCCCCCGTCTAATTCCTTCACGCCCCTCCGGGGCTCGATGGCCCGTTGGCGATGACGTCGTCTGCGATTCGGTGACCCGCGTCGCATGGGCATCCTGCCCATGGTCTGTTCTGTTTTTCCCTTCGGCTATGCGGCCGCAACTTGCTCGCGGGAGGAGATCCGGACGTATCTCGAATCGCTCGCGCCCCACGTGCAGCGGGGGGGATTCATTCCCTTCTGCGATCACCGTTGCCCGCCGAACGTCGACCCCGACGATTACCTCTATTACCTCGACACGAAGCGCGACCTGTTCGGCATGTAAGCGGGTTTTTGTCCCGCGTGAACCGCGCGAAGCCCACTGAAACATTTGGATGGCTCGGCAGGACGCTCCAAAGGCGAACGTGCGTCCTGTCCCGCGTGAACCGCTCGAAGCCCATCGAAATTACCTCGACGCGAAGCGCGACCTGTTCGGCACGTAAGCGGGTTTCTGCCCTGCGAGCGTAACCTTTTCGCGCTGTCCCTGTTTAAGCCTCACACCGCGACGCTTCGGCGGCAGCGGTGGAGCGTTCCTTTCCATGCGCATTCGCGACGACAACTTGCGATTGGCTTCGGAGCAGTTCACGAAGCACAGAGCGCGCTTTGGGCTTTGGCGGGATCTTGCGAAGCCCTTCAAAACCTTGAACGACGACAGAACGAACGATTCTGGAAGGAGAGACACATGAAGAAGGCCGGCCTATTCTGCACTCTTACGATCGCGTTGCTGACCGCATCCGTGGCGACTGCGGCGGATCTGGACGCACTCACCGACGGTCTAACGGCCGACGACGCATCGACGCGTATCGAGGCGGCCCGCACGCTGGCGAAGCTCGGGCCCGACGCCGCACCGGCGGGCGATCAGCTCGTAGCCGCTCTGGGCGATGAGTACTGGGATGTCCGCAAGGCGGCGGCGAAGGCCGTCGGCGGGCTGGGCTCAGCCGGCGAGCCGCTGGTGGACGACGTGCTGGCGATGGTGGATTCCGACGTGCCCGGAACGCGTCTGGCGGCGGCGGAGGCGCTGGGACGTCTCGGGCCCCATGCCGACAAGGCTGTGCCCGAACTGATCGAGACCTGCAAAAGTTCCGAGAGCAACATGACGCGGGCATGGATGATCTGGTCGGTCGGGCAGATCGGGTCGACCGATCCGAATGCCATCGGCTGGTTGATGAGCAAGGCCCGCTCGCGAGATCCGCTGATGTCCAGCTGTGCCGTGTACGCCATGCGCGACATGGGGACCGAGGCGATTCCCGCCCTGTTCAAGCAGTTGGAGAACACGCGCGACTGGCGTCAGGCGAGAGCGGTTGCCCGGGCGATGGGTGGAATGGGCGAAGACGCCGTCGAGCCGACCATCCAGGCCATGCAGAGCGACCGGCGCTACCTGCCCGGCCACTCGGTGCGGATCGCCGCTGCCATCGGCAAACCGGCCATCCCCGCACTGATCAAACTGCTGGGCAGCGAAGACCGACATGTGCGAAAACGAGCCAGGGAGGCGCTGGCCGACATGGGTCGAGTGGTGGTCGATCCGCTGATCGAGGTGCTCCAGAACGACAAGGAACGTCGCGATGACGTGCTGGGCGTCTTTGCCCAGATGGAACGTCGGGCCTCGCCGGCTGCAGACGAAATTGCCAAGGTCCTCAAGACGACCGACAGCGACCACATCAAGCGCCGGGCGATGGTAGCGGTCGGTGAGATCGGCGGCCCAGCCGCCACGAAGAGCGTACTGGCTGAGATCATCAAGGTGCTCAAGGGCGACAAGGACGATCTCAAGGATGACGCCGCCCGCGCGCTGGACCGGCTGGGCAGGGCGGCCAAGCCCGTGCTGGGGCAGATGATCGCCCTGGTGCCCAAGGTCCGCGGGCGCACCAGGGCCGACCTGATCCACGCGATCGGCAACCAGGAGGAAGACGCCTCCGACGCGGTGGATGTGCTGCTTGCCGTGTTGATCGCTGACGAAAGCTCCCGCGTTCGCCAGAACGCCGCCTGGGCGCTGGGACGCATCGGGGCCGGCGCCAAGTCCGCGATGGATGAGCTCAAGAAGGCCTCCACCAGTGACAAGAGCAACCGTGTCAAGGGCCGATGCCTCGAAGCGCTCACTCGCATCAAGAAGGACCTGGCCCGCAAGGAGAAGTAGCTCGCGAGCAATCCCGTCGGCCTGCGTTACTCGAACGGGTAGCGCAGGCCGATTTGTCTGCGCACTTCGTCAAGCGTCCGCATGACCGCGAGCGTTTCGTCCAGCGGCATGACGGGGCTTTCGGTGAGTCCCTCGGCCAGGCAGGTTGCCACGTGGGCGGCTTCGTAGTTGTAGCCGTTGCCCGCCCGCGGCAGGGCGTGGTGTTCGGCGTCGCCTCCGGCGGGATGCAGCGTCAGGCCCGCATCGCCCCACCAGGCGTTGTCGATGGTGACCATCGCCTCGGTCCCGCAGACCGTGATGGTCTTGGGCGTGTTGGTTCGCACGGCGCAGCTCAGCAGGGCCGACGCGCCGGCGGGATACGCCAGCAGCATGGTGGTCTGCTCGTCCACGCCGGTTTCACCGATCGTCGCCGAGGCGTGAATCGTCTCAGCCGCCCCCAGCAGCATCGACGCCAGCGACACCGGGTAGACCCCCACATCCAGCAGCGCGCCACCGGCGTGGTGGGGATTGAGCAGTCGGCTGTCGGGGTCCCACCCGGAGCGGAAACCGAAATGGGCATGCACCTGGCGGATCTCGCCCAGCGCGCCGGCCGCCAGCAGTTCGCGGAGCTTCACGAAGGGCGGGGCGAAGCGCGACCACATCGCCTCCATGCAGAACACCCCGGCCGATCGAGCGGCGGCGATGACCTGCTCGGCCTGGTCGGCCGTGACGGCGAAAGGTTTCTCCACGAGGACGTGCTTACCCGCCTCGATGGCCAGAATGGCTGCCGAGGCATGCGAAGGATGCCGCGTGGCGACGTAAATTGCGTCGACGGTCTCATCGGCGACCAGCGCTTCGTAGCTGCCGTGGCGCGTGGGCAGCGAGAGCTCCTCGCCGAACGCTTCGGCCCGGTCGACCGACCGCGACCCGACGGCAACGACCTGTCCGGTATCGGTCTGCCCGACGCCCGCGACGAACTTTCGCGCGATGTTGCCGGCCCCGAGAATCCCCCAGCGAATGACGTCGGCCATGATCGGGCCCTTTCAGAAGTGGTGCGGACGGCTTGGCTGCCCGGCGGAGGTCGATCGCTCGACCCCCGCCGGATGAGCCTGGTGCGTTACACGCCGGAGAAGGCGTTGAACCCGCCATCGACGGGGACGACCACGCCGGTGACGAAATTCGAGGCGGCGCTCATCAGCCAGAGCATCGTGCCGATCAGCTCGCCCGGTTCACCGAAGCGGCCGGCCGGGGTATTGTTGACGATGGTCTGCCCGCGGTCGGTCAGGTCGCCGGTCTTTTCGTCGGTCAGGAGGAAGCGGTTCTGCTCGGTGAGGAAGAACCCCGGGGCGATGGCGTTGACGCGGATCTCGGGCGAGTGGTTCTGGGCCATGTACACCGCCAGCCACTCGGTGAAGTTCATGATCGCGGCCTTGGCGGCAGAGTAGCCCACCACGCGGGTGAGGGGGTGGAATCCGCTCATCGAGGCAACGTTGATGATGTTGCCCTGGCCCCTCTCGGCCATGTATTTGCCGAACACCTGGCAGGGGAGCATGGTTCCGAGGCAGTTGAGGTCGAAGACCCAGCGGATCGCCTCGGCGTCGAGGTCGAAGTAGGACATGTCGGGCATGATGGCGGTGGCTTCCTTCTTGTTGCCGCCGGCGCCGTTGATGAGGATGTCCACCTGTCCGAGGGTGTCGACGGTGCATTGGAAGGCGTCCTCGATGGCGTCCTTCTTGAGCACGTTGGCTTCGACGGGAATCGCGATTCCGCCTTCGGACTCGATGGTCTTGGCGATCTCGTTGGCCCGCATGACGTCGTAGTCGATGATGCTCACCTTCGCGCCGAGCTGGGCGAACTCCCGCGCCATCGTGCTGCACAGCACGCCGGCGCCGCCGGTGATGGCGACGCACTTGCCCTCAATGTTGAACAGTTTACTGATTTTGATGTCGGCCATGATTCGGTCCTTCCTCTTCCGTTTGATCTTGGTTTCCAGGGAAAAGGACGTTGTACCGTCTCGCAGGGCGAGTTGCCAGCATTCGCCGGAGATTGGGCGCCGGGCGTGTGCTACATGAATCGTGGGCACGCTTCAGGTATCGAGCGACAAGCGAATCGCGACACG
>CAZFPT010000016.1:0-5133 GCA_964521005.1 uncultured Planctomycetaceae bacterium
GGCACCCTTGGTTGGGAGTCGGTCGGCCGTAGGGCTCGCAACTTGTTGCGGGCGCAACGCCAAAGACGAAAACAGAGCAGAACATGGGCTCCGAAGCCCATGCGACATTCAGCGTCGCACGGGCATCCTGCCGGTGTCTGCCTGTCTGCTGTCGGTTGCTATTCGTCTTCTTCTTCCTCGTCGAGTCCTTCGTCGTCGGCGGGGTCGTACTCGGTAATCTGCAGGTCGGCGAAGCGCGTCTGTCCCAGCCGCAGGATCGTGAGGCGAACCTTCTCCAGTCCGTCCTCTTTGGCCTTGGCGACGAGGTCCCGCAGGTGCCTCGCCGATTTCACCGGCGTATCGCCCAACTGCGTGATGACCTCGTTGGGGAAGATTCTCGCCACCAGCGTCGGCGAGCCGGACTCCACCTTGGCCACGAGCACGCCGGGCTCGGAGGGCTTGCGGTTCAGGGCGTATCGCACCTCGTAAGTGAGGTTCCGCACGGTGATGCCCAGCTTGCGGTTCTGCCACTTCCGGGCGGAGTCCTGGTCCGGGGGAGCCATCTCGATCCTGTAGTTGATCTGCCGGATCTCGCCGGCGTCCTTGCCGTTGCGGTCCTGGACCCACAGGGCGACGTTCTTGCCCACGCCGATGGCGTCCATCGCGCGGGTCAGGAAGTTCTGGCGGTCTTTCCAGATGCTGTTAGCGGGCCCGAGTTCGCCCTCACCGCCGTGACCTCGGTACCACGGATAGTCATAGTCGTTCCCGCCCGCCAGCCGTGCCTGGAACTCGAACGGATAGGGCATGCCCGCCGACTGGGCCCGCAGGAGGATGTCCCCGGGCTCGATGCCCAGCTTGGCCGCCGGGCTGTCGGGGTAGACCACGTTCACCACGAACCCGACCTGGCCGTCCTTGGTGGGCGTTTCCACCTTGAACTGTTCGGCGAGATCCTTGTTGATCGGCACGAACTCCACCCCCAGCCACGCCCGCCGCTTGGCGAGTGTGCGCGGGCGGATCTTGATCGTCGGGTCCATGTACTTCTCGGGGTTCTTCAGGGCGTCGCGCAGCTCGGAGATGGTGAACACGCGCGGCTCGGTGGGCGTCTGGTCGTAGTAGCGGTCGGAGCGTTCGAGTTTCTTGGCTTCCTCGTTCTCGACGCGCTGCCGCAGATACATGCCCACCAACTCGCCCTCGAAGTTCAACAGCATGCTGCCCCGTCCGATTCCGCGGATCGCCTCCCAGTGGTACTTGCCCTCGTAGCCGCGGGATTTTCCGATCAGGCGGTTGGTGCTCAGTTCGAGATATTTCCGCCCGAACTTGCGACGCAGCGAGCCTTCCCAGAACGGCTTCATCGGCCGATGGTCGTTCCTGGCGAGCTTGACATGAGCGGGCAGCTTGCCCTTGCGGACGGCCACCACGAACCCGGTAAAACCCTTGTACGCCCCGGCAAGCTCCACCCGCTCCCGCTTGGAGGCCGAGTGCTTGATATAGAGCTTGTCGATCCGGTCTGCCGTCTTGCGATCCAGCGGGATGGGCACGAAGATGTGCTTGTCGCTGATGGCCACGGCGAACACGGGAAACTCCCGGCCGGCAGCAGAACTGCCATAACCGTACCGCCCGCTGCCGGACTCGCCGCGGAACGTGATGATGATCTCGTGCAGCGAATCGTCCAGCTTGCCTCGGATGGATTCTTCCTTCCTGGCCAGCTCAGCCGTGGCGATGCCCCCGGCCTCGATCAGGGCCGGTCCCTTCCAGAGGCACTCGGTCTGCTTGACATCGAAGAACCGCCCCAGCGAGCAACCCACCGGCTCGCCGTCCTTTCGGCAGACGATGCCCGGCTCGGTGGCGTCCATCCCGCGGTATCGCCCCCGATACCCCCGATAGCCATAGAAGACGTTCTCGATCTCCCCCCGGGCGAACCGCACCGACGGACTCAGCGGGTGCTTGCGGATACGCCACTGGTCCTCTTCCTGCAACAGCCCTGCCTCGCTGAGCGGGCTGTTGAGCCCCCGGGGCAGGGGGGCAAACGCAAGAGGGGTGAGCTTGGGCGCGTGCTTGTCGTCCACCACCAGTTCGATGGCTGTGACGTCGGAAAGCAGCCGCGAGCGGGTCGCCGGGATCCGCTCACCGGCGACGGTCTCCACCTCGACCCGGCCGATGAATCGCGGCTCGATCCCGTCGTCGTAGACCAGGATGCGTCCCGGCGCGATCACCACCCCGGAGGTCTCGCGCGGGCGTTTCTTCTCGATGTACTCCTCGTAGATTTCCGAGAGGCGGTAATTGTCCTCGACCTCCGAGGGCGTCTCGGTGACGTCCTTCTTGAACCACGTGCGGACGATCACCAGGCTCCGTCTCGCCGCGGTGAGTGTCGCTTCGGGGAAGAGCGGTTCGTTGGCGTCTTCGGCAGCAGCGTTGGCGTCTGTGATGGCCGTGGCGGCGTTGGCGTCTTCTGCGTCGGTCGATCCGTCCGCGGTCAACCAGGTCGGCAGGACCACGAGCGTCAGCATCGTCATTGCGATCAGGAGCTTCTTCATGGTTATTCCTCCTTGAGGTAGTCCTTGGCCCAGTCGAGTGTTTTCCAGTTCAGGCGGTTCTGGCGTTTGATGGTGATGAGCACCTTCTTGTCCGCCCGCTTGGGATCGTTGATGAGCTTGTCGTAGGCAGCCTTGACGTCCTGGAGTGTCTGGACCTTCGTCTCGCCGATCTTCAGGATGATGTCATTGCGGGCCAGCCCGGCGTCCGAGGCGTTGCCCTCGTAGCGGACGCCCTGGATGTACACCCCGCCGTCGGGCTGGAAGAAGTGCAGCGTGGGGTCCTTGTACTGCGAGATCTCCTTGACGGTCATGTTCCAGCGTTTGAGGTCCAGGTCCTCGCCTTCGAATTTGCCTCGCAGGGCCGGGGCGAGCGTCACCACCATCAGCGACCGCCGTCCGAACCCGTTCAGCCGCCCGGTGATCAGCGCCTCGTTCGCCTCGGTGGGTCGCAGGGCCCAGCCCGCCGGCAGGTTGGCATCGGCGGGCTCGTCGGCCTTGACTTTTCGCGCGATGAGCATGGCCGTGTTGGCGTCCACCGGCAGCCGGGCGAGGCGACGCTCGATGGCTGGGAGGTTCTCAACGTACGTCCCGTCGACCAGGTCCATCTTCCGGTACCGCTGCGTCTGGCAGGTCGGGCCTGCCTCGATGGCCACCAGCAGGTCGCCGTCCTGGATGTCCGCGTTGGCGGCGGGGCTTTCGGCGTCCACGCTGCGAACCAGAACGCCACGGTTGGCGTCGGTGAACGTGTTGGAGTTGAAGTCCTTCAGTGCCTGCAGCTGCAGGCCGGTCTGTGTGCGCTGCACCTTCACGGGCCAGTCGTTCGGATCGGTCGCGTCGGCGCGTTCCCGCAGGCGGGCGGTGATGTCCAGTACCACGTTGGACGGGATGGAGAACCCGATCCCGTCGGCCCACATGCCCAGCGTGTTGATGCCGATGATCTCGCCGTCGGCGTTCACCAGCGGGCCTCCGGAGTTGCCGGGGTTGATCGCCGCGTCCGTCTGGAACCACAGGTTGAAGCGGTGCTGCGAGGAGAAGCCCAGGTACCGTCGCGTGTTCGAGATGATTCCCTGCGAGATGCTCCGCTCGAACCCGAACGGCGAACCCAGCGCCATGGCCAATTGCCCTTCCATCACCTTGCTGCTGTCGGCGAATTTCGCGTAAGGCAGCGGCCCCTGACCGTCGGGCAGCTTGAGCTTCAGCAGCGCCAGGTCCGTCTCGGGATCCAGCCCGACGACGATGGCAGGGACCTGCGTCTTGTCGCCCAGCACGCAGTTGACCTCGATGGCGTTCTCGGCGACGTGATTGTTGGTCACCACGTAGCCGTTGGGGTCGATGATCACGCCCGATCCGACCACCTGGGCCCGCTCACGCTCCCCGCCCTCGAAGACTTCCTGGATCGGCTTGATGTAGACCAACGCCGGGTACACCCGATCCTTCGCGGTGGCCTTGGCTTGCTCGTCGTCGACGCGGCGGAGTTGCCCGTCGCACCCGACGACCAACGCTGCGCTCACGACGCACAGAAACGCTGCAGCCCAACGGTCGGCTGTGCTCATCCCAGACTCCTTCCAATCAACGTGTGAGGGAGACCCTCGCTCCCCTGACTCGGCCCGGGCCGCCCCCGGCCGGTACCGCGGCACCAATTATGCCCCTCCCATAGACGCCGGGGCAAGGAAGATCTTACAACAGGAAGATCTTACAACGCGTTTCAGCGAGCTTGCCAAACTCCCCGATGATCCGTATCATACGCGGCTCGATTGACGTTGCTGGCCTATCGGCCGGGAGTGAAGCAGATGTGTGCGGACTTCAATACGGTTGCTGACGATTTCTTCGTGAACATGACGCTGCAGACGACCCTCGCGCTGCCGACCAACCGCGAGACGGTGCTGCATTTCTTCGAGGCGGTTCAGCGGGAATTCCCTGCGATGGGCAGCTTCTATCAGCGCGAGCCCGGTGGCGAGTTCGTGCTCGAGGGCGACCGCGAAAGCGGGACCTACCCGTGGCTGGAACTGCACGAGAACCGCCTGTCGGCCGGCTTTTTCAATCCGCCCGACGCCGCCACTGCCTACCGCATGCACCATTGGCTGCTGGACCGCAGCGTGTACTTCCTGGGGTGCAGCCCGCTGGACGTGGACTCGCTGGACGTGGTGTTCGGGTTCAACCTGGACTACCAGGGCAATCGCGACCGCATCGTCTCCCAGGCGCTGCTGGGCGGCTCGCCGCTGGGGGCGTTCCTCCTGGACGACGACGCCCAGCCGTTGGAGTGCGAGCCCGGCGTGGTGATCGCCCTGGACGAGGACTGCTATGTCCAGGCCCGCCTGGCGGTGGAAACCCGCTCCAACAGCTACCAGGTGCGGACGGCCAGCTACAGCGAAGATCCCATCAGCGTGTATTTCACGGTTCGCCAGTACCCCGCGCCGGGTGAGGTGCTACCCTTCGTGGAAGCCATCACCGATCAATGCAACCAGTGCGAAGAACTGGTCTGCGGCATGGTGATTCCGAACATCCTTCGACCCATCGTCTCGGCCATCGCCGGCGCGCGGTAAACCTCCCCCAACTCCGATCGACCGTCATCAGGCCGGCCGCTTTCCATGGGCGCAAAAAGATGGCGGGCCTGCCGCGG
>CAZFPT010000016.1:5233-14109 GCA_964521005.1 uncultured Planctomycetaceae bacterium
CGTCATCAGGCCGGCCGCTTTCCATGGGCGCAAAAAGATGGCGGGCCTGCCGCGGAGGACGACAGGCTTCAGGTGGGGGCAACTTGTCTGTCCGACGATCTTACGGTGGGCGCAAAAAGATGGCGGGCCTGCCGCGGGGGGACGACAGGCACCGCCTGCAGTGCATAGGACCGGTGGGGGGGGACCGATCCTACTTCGGGGGGTCCTGATAGCGTCGCGCGCTCGGTGTCCGCACAGAGATACCGCATCCGTGCTGCAAAGAAGGCCAAGTCTCGGCCTCGGGGGATCGCGAGCGAGCGATCGGGGCTGCCTCGTTTCCTTCAGCAACCCGTTCTGTCCTTTTCATCGGCGATCGGCCGATTCCGGTTTAAAAGAAATCCCGCAAATGCAATGTTTATAAAGCGATAGCGAAGTTTTTGGCGAGTATGGGCGGATTTACGAGTAATGCCAGTTTGCGTTGCGGGCTATTCCTGAATTTCCCAAATCGCGCAGCGATGGGTTCCCGGGGTGACGACAGGGAACCTTTGGGGTCGTGCCGGTGGATCTACGGAATCAGCAGGACGTCTTCGACACTTTCGCGGTGGACCGAGCGTGAGCCCCCCGCCGATGAGTAGATATCGTCGCCCAGCTCTGTCGGCGAATCGATCCATTCCACCGACTCATTGAGCAGGCCGACATTTTGGCCGAGGCCCCGGTGGTTCTTGGAGTTCTCTTCTTTGTTGGCGCCGATCGAGCCGTTCCAGTCCACGCGCGGGTTGTTGTCGCCCACGATGACCATGCTCGAGGGCAAATGGTGGATGGTGGACTTGCGGCGGATCTCCTTTGCAGGATCGCTGCTATCCGCAGCCATCATGGAGAGATACCCGTAGGAGCAGGTCGTTTGGCCGGCGTCGTTGACGAAGCTGTCGTCGGCGAGCACGATCTTCCCGTCTTCGCTCTTCATCTTCGCCTCGGTATGGTCCAGTTCGCGGGCAGCCGTGGGGCACACCAACGCCGAGGGGCTGATGAACTGATACCGCAGCAGCAGGCGCAGACCCATGACGTTGCCGTTGTCCGGGTTGAACGAGTAAACCGGGTCGGGCTCGCCGCAGGGCATCTGTCCGCCGACGTTCTCGCGGTGCATGCGGTCCTCCAGCATGTACGACTTGCAGCCTTTGGCGATCTCGCGGACATTCGAAGCGCACCGCAGCCGAAGGGCCTGCTGGCGAGCCTGTTGGAGGGAGGGCACGAGGATGCCCACCAGAAGGGCGATGATGCCGATCACGAACAGCAACTCCACCAGCGTGAAGCCACCACGTCGGCTGTGACCGGAACGACGGAAGGTTGTCATCGGTTTCATGGTGCGTGTATTATACGT
This sequence comes from uncultured Planctomycetaceae bacterium, assembly GCA_964521005.1. Lineage (GTDB taxonomy): Bacteria > Planctomycetota > Phycisphaerae > SM23-33 > SM23-33 > CAZFPT01. Next base: position 6,591 of record CAZFPT010000016.1, read on the forward strand.
TCTGCCGGGCGAAGCCGTCAATCGCTCCGGGCTGGTTGGTCGCCGAAAGTTGTCCGCCGACGGCGGAACGTATCGAGCGAAGGAGACCATGACCCCCTCACCGTATTCCACGTCCGAGCAGGCTCGTTCGCCCGCGTTTTCGGCTTCGTTGCTCATCATGATCGGTATCGTCCTGGCGACGTTCTGCGTCATCCACGGCGGGTTGAGCATCATCCAGTCGGCCCGGCATGCATCCCTCCCGGGCGTGCTGCTGGGCAGCGTTGTCATCGCCGCGGGCCTGGGAGGCTGTGGGTTGCTGTGCGGACTGGCCTGGCTGATCACCCGCCCGGTGTTCTGGAAGCGGCTCGCCGGACCCGCCAGACCGCTGGAACCGCACGGCGAGGGGGACGAGGACGCCGACCATTCGCAGCTGCATTGGCCTGTGATGACGGCGACGCTGCAGCACGAGCACGAGGCGATTCTCCAGCTTTCCGAGCGGATCGAACAGCTGATGGCCCGCATCGACGAGGTCGAATCGACCGTCATGCTCTCGCCGGATGAGCTTCGGCAGCGCCGCACCGAGCGCCAGAGTCAACGCCTGGAGCAGTTCCGTTCGCGGATCCGCGAGGCGATGGATCAGCAGGACTTCGCCCAGGCCCAGCACGTTCTGGATGAATTGGCCCGCGAACAGCCAGGCCGGGAGGAGGTGGCGTCTCTCCAGGCCCGGCTGGACCAGGCCCGCAACCAGGCCGAGGGCGAGCAGTTCTCCAATGCCGTGCAGCGCGTGGAAGACCTGATGGCCGTCAGTCGATTCGAGGAGGCCCTGGAGGCGGCCCGGCGCCTGCGGGACGCCCACCCCGACGCGAAGGGCGCCGAGGCGCTGGTCGGCCGCGTGCAGCGCGAACACGATGCCTACCGCGATGAGCGCCGATCGAGACTCTACCGGCAGGTCGAGAAACTCGTCACCGCCCGCCAGTGGGGCAAGGCAGTGCAGTCGGCCGAGGAGTTTCTGGACGCCTACCCCGACGCGAAAGAGGCAGAGCTGGTCCGCGTGCAGATGGACACACTCCGGGAAAACGCCCGCATCGAGGAGGTCCGGGCGTATCGCGACCGGATCCGCGACTACATCGAGCGGCGGCGGTTCTCCGAGGCGATCGAACTCGCCCAGGAGGTCATCCGCGACCATCCGGACACCGCCGCCGCCCAGGAACTCCGCCAGCAACTGCCTCGCCTGAAGCAACTCGCCGCCGACAGGATCTGACCCGCCAGGAGTCCGCGAATGAAAGACACCCACCGCCGCATCCTTCGAGACGTACTCTCGGCCCCTACCGCACCGTTCGCCGAAGGATGCGTCGAGCAGGTCATCCGAGACTGGGCGGACCGCCGCGACCTGGCGGTCGACAGCGACGCTGCCGGCAACCTGCACGTTCGCTATCGTCGAGGCCGACCAGGGAAGGGGCGCCGGTGGGCGTTCCTCGCCCACATGGACCATCCGGGCTTCATCGCCACTGAGCAGAAGGGTCGACGCCTCAAGGCGGAGTTCCGCGGCGGAGTCAGACCCGAGCTGTTCAAGGACGAGTGCGTCCGGTTCTTCACACCGGAGGACGACGTGCTGGCGATCGTCACCAGCGCCCGACGGAACAAAGACAGCGGTTTCATCGACGCCGCGCTGCGTTTGCCGGCGGGGTCGGCCGTCCCTGGCGGTTCGGTGGGGATGTGGAATCTCCCGGTGATGCGCATCCGCAAGACGCGCCTCACCAGCAGGGCGCTGGACGACCTGGCCGGGGTGGCGGCCGTGATGTGTGCGATGGATGAGCTGGTCCGTCGTCACGACGATGCCGACGTGATCGGGATTTTCACGCGCGGCGAGGAGGCCGGGTTCGCCGGCACGCTCGCCGGCTGTGAGGACGGACTGTTTCCCGCCGACCGGTGCATCGTCGGCCTGGAAACGTCCAAGGCCCAGCCCGGGGCGAAGCTGGGCGACGGCGTGGTCATCCGCGTGGGCGACCGGACGTGGACCTTCGATCCCGAAGCGACGGGGTACATCTCCCACCTGGCGGACAAACTGAGCAGGAAACGCCGCGATTTCCGGTTCGTCCGCATGCTCATGCCCGGCGGAACCTGCGAGACCACCCCGCTGTGCGTGTGGGGCCTGCGGGCTGCGGCCTTGTGTTTGCCGCTGGGCAACTACCACAACATGTCCGATCGCCAGGAGAAAATCGCACCCGAACGGATCGACCTGGGCGACTTCGATTGCATGGTGATGCTGCTGGGCGAGATTGCCGTGGGCGAGGGGTCCATGCAGAACACGCACAAACAGCTTCGCGATCGGCTTTCGGACCTGCTCGCCAGGCGAAGGTCGTTGCTGGAAGGACCGTCGGGCGGGAAATAGAGGACCGCCAGGGGCATGTTCCGCACAATCCGCGCGATTCTGCCCCGCCATGGGCAAAACGCCCAAGCCGGGCGAAAGTGGCAGGCCGATCGCGTCGATACAGTCCCGGGGCGCCGGTGCGGGGGTCGCGTCGGCCGATCGGTTCCATGTCTTTCTGCAGGGTACACGCCATGCCCAATACGCCACGAATCCGCGGGCTCATGCGCAAGAAGCATGACAATGTCATCGCCGTCACCGCCGACCAGACCGTCACGCAGGCCGCCAGGAAGATGGCCAAATACGGCGTCGGATGCGTTGTCGTCGAGACGGCCGAGGGCGACCTGGCCGGGATACTCTCGGAGCGCGACGTGCTGGTGAAGGTCGTCGGGGCCGGTCTGAACCCCAGGAAAACGCCCGTTGCCGACGTGATGACCTCCGAGTTGGTCCACTGCGACCGCGACACGTCCATCGCCAAGGCCCAGCAGACGATGGCCCACCACGCGATCCGCCATCTGCCGATCATCGAGCACGGCAGGGCGGTGGGGATGATCTCCTCGCGGGACATCCTCTCGCACCAGATGTCGACCGTCGAGGACATCGCCCGCATCCAGTCGACCGTGCTCGACCGTTTGACCAGGCTCTTTCCGGGGATCAGCGAAATGAGCGACGACGAAGTCGAGAACGTCGCCCACGAGCTGGAATAGCAGCCCGACCTGCCGAACTCATAGCCTCCAGAGGGGACTTCAGCGAAACTTCGGGTGCCCTTGTTTGGGGATCGGTCAGCCGTAGGGCTCGCAACTTGTTGCGGGCGCGATCCCGGGTGGATGCGGGACGATCATTCCTTGGAACCTGTGATTTGGAATTTGGATTGTCCTTCTCTCTACCCCCACGGTTCGCTGCGCTCACCATGGGGCTTCAACGATACTTCGGGTGTTTCCGGCGTCTCCGCTTTCCGTACCCCGTCCCGCCATCCAACCCGGCGTTGACACGCCGGGCTCCCTCGTCGATCATCCCTCCGGTTAACGGGGGGAAACTCCCATACCCGGCAAACCCGTAGGGCTCGCAACTTGTTGCGGGCGCGATCCCGGGTGGATGCGGGATGATCATTCCTTGGAACTTGTGATTTGGAATTTGGATCTTCGCTTCTCAACCCCCACCTGCCGCTGGACTCCCCGGCGGTGATGCACTAGACTCTCGCCGGTATCGAGAGCATCCAGCGAGAGGACCACGAACGATGAAGATTCTGCTGATCGGCAGTGGCGGCAGAGAGCACGCCCTGGCATGGAAGATGTTCCAGTCGCCCCTGTGCGAGACGCTCTACGCAGCCCCGGGCAATCCGGGCATCGCCGAATACGCCGAGTGCGTGGATCTGGACGTCAACGACCATGACGCGGTGGTGGGTTTCGCCCGGCAGCAGGGGGTTGGGCTCGTCGTGGTCGGCCCGGAAGACCCGCTGGCCGAGGGGCTCGGCGACGCGATCCGCGATGCGAAGATCCTCTGTTTCGGGCCCACCGCCGACGGCGCAAAGATTGAGGCGGACAAGGCCTACGCGAAGGACCTCATGCGGGCTGCCTCCGTTCCGACGGCGGAGGCGCGGACGTTCGATGACTTCACCGCCGCCAAGGAATACGTCCTCTCGCGCGACCACGGAGTGGCCGTCAAGGCGGCGGGGCTGGCGAAGGGCAAGGGCGTAATCGTCTGCCCCGAGCCGTACCAGGCAGTCAGGCCGCTGGAAGAAATGATGGTCGAGAAGACCTTCGGCCAGGCCGGCCGGCGCGTGGTCGTCGAGGAAATGCTTACCGGCCAGGAGGCCTCCATCCTCGCCCTGTGCGATGGCAAGAACATCTACCCCATGGAACCCTCGCAGGACCACAAGCCCATCGGCGAGGGCGATACCGGCCTCAACACCGGCGGAATGGGAGCCTACAGCCCCGTGCCGTTCATCGGCGACGACGAGATGAGCCGAATCGAGCAGGAGATTCTGGTTCCCATCGTCGACGCGATGCGCCGCGATTTCGGCCGATACGAGGGCGTGCTCTACGCCGGGCTCATGTTCACCCCCGGCGGCCCGAAGGTGATCGAGTTCAACTGCCGTTTCGGCGATCCGGAATGCCAGCCGCTGATGATGCGACTCAAGAGCGACCTGGTGGAGCTCATGGTCGCCACGGCAGAGCATAAGCTTGACGAGTGTACCATGGAGTGGGATCCGCGCCCCGGCGTGTGCGTGGTGATGAGTTCGGAAGGGTACCCGGGCTCGTACGAGAAGGGCCGGGCGATTTCCGGCATCGAGCAGGCCGAGGCGATCAGCGACGACGTGAAGGTCTTCCAGGCGGGAACGGCCATCAAGGGCGGGCAACTGGTCAACAACGGCGGCCGGGTTCTGGGCGTCACCGCGTTGGGCGATACGCTCCAGGCCGCCCGCGATCTGGCGTATCGGGCGGTCGACGAGATTCACTGGGACGGCTGTTACGTGCGGCGGGACATCGGCGACAAGGCACTGCACTGATCGCATTTCGGGAGCCGGCCCGAGCGGGAGTGCGCGAAAAAAGCCCGCGAACCGTGGTCCGCGGGCGTTGAGTCATTCGTTGCGTCCAGGCTGGGGTCGGCGTCAGACCTCGATCGCCAGGTTCAGCGGCGGGTCGAACTCCAAGCCGATGCAAGAGACCTCGTCGTCTCCCTCGGTGTGATGGCGGACGATGGTCGCCTCGGAGCTGAACCCTTCCAGCATGTAGCTGTTGGGCGTGGATCGCGGCACGGAGAATCGCACGTGCACCTTCTTGCCGCACTCGGGCATGGCCGAGGCGTACATGGGCACCAGCGCCCCGCCGTCCGAGACGTTGATGGTCTTGGTTCTGGCCAGGACCTCTGATTTTTCCTGAAGCAGCACAACCGGGCACTCCAGATCGTGCCTGCTGTACCGCCGCCGATCTTCACCACTGTAGTCCATCGTGTACTCCCTTCCCGACTACACCCCGAAGAGTTGGTTCCTCTATTATATCGGAAATCGGGCAAACCGTCTATTTGAGATTTCCCGGCGAATCCGGTTTGAGAGCGAAATTACGAAAATTCGCCTCCGTTTTCGGTATCTACGCCAAATTCCCGCAGCCATCGGTGGGTCTGGTGGGGGTCCAGCCCCTTGCGCTTCTCGATGGGCTCAGCCGGGCCAGTCGGTGGGGGCGTCTGAAGCCTGTTTCTGAGGAATCGCGAGAACTCCTCGCTGGTGCGGGATTTGCATCGCCGTCGTCGGGCGGCGGCGCGAATGCGGCGGTCGGTGCTGACCACGGTCAACCGGCGTGGGGCGGTGTCGGTCGCGATGAGGTCCTCGATGACGTCGTCGGCCGTCCCGCCGGGTCCGTAGTGGACCCGGACGCCCATCGAGACCATGTGGGCGGTGTGCTCGGGGGTTTGCTCGGGCCCGTCGAAAACCACCTCGACCCGGTCGCCGTCGCCCAGGGCAGCGGTGAGCAGATCGCACAGCCCGGCCCGTTCGACGGCATAGCCCACGTCCGCCAGGGCGTGCATGAGATTGTTGGCGTCGATGAGAAACGGCATGGCCGCCTCACTCGCCCAGGCGGTATTTGACCTGACCGTTCACGATGGTCGCGACCGCACGCGCCGAGAGCTGCCAGCCGTGATACGGACAGTTGCGGGCCTTGGAGCGGAACGTCTCGACGTCGACGACCCATTCGTCGGAAGGGTCGATGATGGTGACGTCGGCAGGCGCCCCCTCGCGCAGCGTGCCGGTGGGCTGGTCGATGATGCCGGCGGGCCTGGACGTCATCGCCGCCAGCATGGCCGGCCAATCCATCAGCCCCGTGTCGATCAGCGCCTTGGCGTACAGCCCCAGCGCGCATTCCAGCGAGATGATCCCGAACGGGGCCAGCCCGAACTCCAGTTCCTTCTCTTCCTTGGCGTGCGGGGCGTGGTCGGTCGCGAGCACGTCGATGGTCCCGTCGGCAACGCCCTCGCGCAGGGCCTGCACGTCGTCGCTGGAGCGCAGCGGCGGGTTCATTTTGAAGTTCGGGTCGTAGCTCATGCAGGCGGCGTCGGTCAGCAGCAGGTGGTGAGGGGTCGCCTCGGCGGTCACGGGCATTCCGTCGTGCTTGGCGCGGCGGAGGAGTTTCACGCTGCCTGCCGAGGAGATGTGCTGGGCGTGATACCGCGTGCCGGTGCGGCGGACCAGCTCCAGGTCGCGCCGCAGCATGATCTCCTCGCCGCTGGCGGCGATGCCTCTGAGCCCCAGGCGAACCGCGACGGGCCCGGAGTTCATGTCCCCGCCGGCCAGGTCGGGGTCCTGGCAGTGCTGCATGATCGGAACATCCAGCATGTGGGCGTACTGCAGGGCCCGCTGCATCACGGACGTCGAGCCGACCCCGTCGCCGTCGTCGGTAAACGCCACGGCCCCGGCTTCGAGCATCATTCCGATCTCGGCGAGGTTCTCTCCCTCGCGGGCGGTGGTAATGCAGCCGGTGGGCAGGACACGCGCGAGGTCGGCTTCGCTCGCCCGCTGGAGGACGTAGTGGATCGCCGTCTCGTCGTCCATCGGCGGGTGGGTGTTGGGCATCGCGCAGATCGTGGTGAACCCGCCGGCGACGGCAGCCGCCGCGGCGGTGGCGATGGTCTCCTCTTCCTCGTGGCCGGGCTCGCGGCAGTGGACGTGGATGTCGATCAGGCCGGGGGAGACGATCATGCCGGCGGCGTCGATGACGGTGTCCGCCTTGGCACGCGACTTGCCGACCTTCTTGATAGTCCCGCCGTCGATGACCACGTCGGTGAGTTCGTCGATCCCGCCGGCGGGGTCAATCACCCGCCCGTTCCTGATGAGAATGTCCGTCATTGGTACCTGTCTCGATGGTTTGTTTCGCCCCTTCGGGGCTCTGCCTTCTCTGACGATCCGTTCCGGGGGCTTACGCCCCCGGCTACATCCTGGCCGCCCCTTCGGGGCTGGGTCCTGCCGAGGCTCACCGCTTTTGTTCGTGTCGCGAGCCGCTCCGCTCCAGCAGGCACTTACGCTCCCGGCTACATCCTGGCCGCCCCGGCGGGGCTGGATTCACCGATGCTCACCGCTTTTGTTCGTGTCGTGAACCGCTCCGCTCCAGCAGGCACTTACGCCGGAAGGGGCGATACGTTACATCGGCCGCACTCATCCGAGTTCCCGCTTCGGCACGT
>CAZFPT010000016.1:14209-15967 GCA_964521005.1 uncultured Planctomycetaceae bacterium
GAAGGGGCGATACGTTACATCGGCCGCACTCATCCGAGTTCCCGCTTCGGCACGTTGCTCACCAGATAAAGCACCGCCATGCGGATCGCCAGGCCGTTGGTGACCTGCTGGAGGATGCAGTTGTTCGACCCGTCGGCCACCTCGGAGGTAATCTCGACGCCGCGGTTGATCGGCCCGGGATGCATGATGAGCACGTCGTCCTTGCAGCGACGCAGCCGCTCGGCGTTCATGCCGTAGATGTGCGAATACTCGCGAACCGACGGGAACAGGTTGCTGCCGAACCGCTCGAACTGGATCCGCAGCATGTTGATCACATCCATTTTCGGGAGCACCTCGTCGAGTGAATGGCTGATCTCACAGCCCATCGCCGTGATCGCCGAGGGCACCAGCGTCGGCGGGCCCACGACGGTGACCTCGGCCCCGAGCTTCTGCAGGCCCAGGATGTTGCTGCGGGCCACCCGCGAATGGGCGATGTCGCCCACTACCGCCACCTTGCAGCCCTCCAGCGAACCGAGCCGCTGGCGAATGGTGAAAATGTCCAGCAGCGCCTGGGTGGGATGCTCGTGCGAGCCGTCGCCGGCATTGATGATCGAGGCGTCCACGAGCTTCGAGAGCATCTGGGGCGAGCCGGCCTGGCCGTGGCGGATCACGAAAATGTCCACGCCCATCGCCTGGATGTTGCGGACCGTGTCCAGCGTGGTCTCGCCCTTGGCCACGCTCGACGCGCTGGATGTGAACACCAGCGTGTCGGCCGACAGTCGACTGGCAGCCAGCTCGAAGCTCATCCGCGTCCGCGTGGAGTTCTCGAAAAACAGCAGCGCCACCACTTTGCCACGCAGCGCGGGAACCTTCTTGATCGACCGCGTCGAGACCTCCCGGAAACTCTCTGCCGTATCCAGCAGGTAGTTGATTTCCTCGGCCGACAGCTCGTCGAGCCCGAGCAGGTCCTTGCGCGACCAGACGAATTCATCGGTCGCGTTGCCGGTTGGCGTCGCCTGGGGTTCGGGCGCGCTGCTGCGTCGGCCTCGCTTGCGCGCGGCGATGGACTTCTTTCCCTTCGAGCGTGACGAGGCGGACTTCCGCCCCGCGCGTTCAGTCCCTCTGGATGAGGAAGACGCCTTCTTCGCCATCGTTTTCCTCGAGTCTGACCTGCACCCGCTCGCCTTGTTCGACGAGCATGCGGTGGCCTATGAAATCCGCGGAGATGGGCAGCTCCCGCCCGCCGCGGTCGATGAGAACAGCCAGTCGGACCACCCGCGGGCGTCCGAAATCGTGCAGCGCATCCAGCGCCGCCCGAATGCTGCGCCCGCTCTGGAGCACGTCGTCCACCAGCAACAGCCATGCGTCGTTGATGTCGAAATCGATCTCGGTGGCCCGCACCAGCGGAAACCCGCGCCGGCGGGAGAGATCATCGCGATAGAACGTGATGTCCAGCACGCCGGTGTCGATCGAAAGCTCCGGATGCCGGCGGCCGAGATGCTCCACCAACCGGCGGGCGACGGTTTCGCCTCGCGTGCGGATGCCCACCACGGCGATCTGCCCCACGTCGCCGGGCAGGCCCTCGACCACCGCCTGGTAGAGGCGGTCGATGGCTTCGTCGGTCTGCTCGGCGTTGAGGAGTCTGGTCATGGCGCCTCCCGGGCGGCTGGGTAACGTTGCACGAAGTCTACGCCCGACCGTGACAAAACGCAAGGCTGCGGGGAATACCGAACTCCCGGCAGTGTGCGACATGAATTGGGCAATTGAAGTGGGTGCTTG
>CAZFPT010000016.1:16067-37136 GCA_964521005.1 uncultured Planctomycetaceae bacterium
CACGGCCTTCCAGGCCGTGTCTGCCGGCAGGCAGATTCGCCGAAGGCGAAAACGAGTCGCGGAGTAGCTGTAGGGCCCGCAACTTGTTGCGGGCGCGACGCCGAGGGCGAAAACAGAACAGACCATGGGCTGGAAGCCCATGCGACGTTTACCGTCGCACGGCCTTCCAGGCCGTGTCTGCCGGCAGGCAGATTCGCCGAAGGCGAAAACGAATCGCGGAGCTGTTGTAGGGCTGAAAGATGACCACTTGCGACCGGCCTGACCGGGCTGCAGGAACCTCTCAGCGCGCGGGCGGCCGATGCCGATTAGAATGGTGAGGACAACCCCTCAAGGAGATGCCCATGCGCACAACCAGAGTTCGAATCGCCATCCTGGCCGTCGCCGCCATCGCGGCGGTGCTGGCTGACCCCCCCAATGCCTCCGCCCAGCGACGCGGCGGGACGGTATACTATCAGGTCACCTACGAAGACGGTGACGTGGCCGACCTCTCGAAAATCCCCACGACCGACACGAATATCCGCCGGGTCGTGCGGATTCTCCGCCTCAACCGGGGCGATCGCGGGCTGCGGTCGCTGTCCACCGAGGATACCACGTTCGTCAGCTCCGGCGGGCGGACCTATCGCGATGAGTTGACGTGGAACGGCAAGGCGTGGGTCCTCCACGAGCAGGTCCGCGAGGCCCAGCCCACCCGACCGGCCCCGAAGGCGACCCCCTCGGACGATCCGAACACCGCCGATGCCGCCAAAACGCTCGAGAAACTGCTGGCCGAGCAACGCTCGCTGGCGGCAAAACGCGTGGAGACCTACGCCCATCGGCTGACGAAGCAGACGGCTGTCCGCAAGGCGGCAGAAAAAACGCTGGCCGAGGCAAAGGACGAGGACGCCCAGGTCGACGCCCGGCGGAAAGTGCAATCGGCCAAGGCGATGGAAACACAGCTGGAGAAGCTCCTGTCGCTGAGTCGCCAGACGCTCAAGACGCTGAAGGACGACGATACGAAATTCGGCGAACCCACCGGGAAGGTGGTCGCAGCGGAGGATGTCCCGCCACTGAAGGAGACCAGCGGCGGCGGGGTGGCCAAGCCCATCTCCCAAACCCACGTCATGCCCCATCGCGTGCAGGTCTGGCGGGCACCGCTGAGGCGAACGCTCAAGAAGCGCGACGGGCCGGCGACCTATCGCGTGTCGATGGCGCATCCTGAAGCCGGCGCGTTGGGCGAGTTCTACTACGTCGCCTACGCCGACACCGATGGCGACGGCCAGCCGGACAAGCTCATCGCCCGCTCGCCGCTGGCGCGGTCGGCCGAGGCCGGCAACTGGACGAGCTGGTCGTTCCGCAGCGACCAGGAGCGGATCTACGTGGGCAACGCGCTGCCGCGGGCGCGGGCGAGCATGTACGCCGAACGTCTCCAGAAGCAGAGCCAGTGGGTGGGCATGGGCGCTCGTCCCTGGGTGTCGGACACGTTCGGGGCGGCCCCGGGCGTGCGTGGTTGGCCGTTTCTGTCGAACCTGCGGATCGAGGTGCAGGTCCCCTGGGAGTGATCGGTCACTTGGCGGCGCGGAGGGTGAACAGCGTCACTTCCGGGCGGGAGTTGAGGTTGAACCGTCGCCCATAGCCCAGTCCGCGGTTGACGTACAACTGCTGGCTCCCGTTGGGTAATGGATATCGGCCGGCTGAGAAGTGGCGGTTCTTGCTGGGCAGGACCTTTCCGGTGAGGTTGCCGGTCGGCAGCGGCGAGCCGTGCGTGTGCCCCGAGAGGATCCAGCTTGCCGGGAAGTCTCCCAGAAGCGGGGCGGCGTCGGGGTTGTGGCACAGGGCGATGGTCGGCACGCCCGGCCGGGCCAGCTCGAAGGCCTCCTCGGGGTTGAAGAAACTCGTCCAGTAGTCCTCCAGACCCACGAACTGCAGCGACGCGTCGCCCTTGTGGAAGATCCGCGCCTCGTTGCGCATCACGAAGATGTCCCTGTGGCCGAGGCGTTCGGTCACCGCGTGGGCCAACCCCCGCATGGTTCCCAGCCCCGACGGGTGCATCATCCCGTAATCGTGGTTTCCCAGGCAGGCGACCGTGGCGATCCGTGAGTGGAGCCGATCCAGCACCGTCGCCACCCGCCGGGCGTAATGGGCCGGGCCGGTAATGAAGTCCCCGGTGATGGCGATGAAGTCCGGCTGCAGCTCGTTGATCGCCTCGACACACCGCCCGAGATACCGCTCCAGCACGATCGGGCTGCGGTGCAGGTCGGAGATCTGCGCGAGGGTGGCCCCTTCGAGGTCGGGCCCGAGCCCGGGCAGGGGCATCTCGTGTCGCTCCACGCGCAGCCAGTGGTCGTCCAGCTTCCAGGCGAACAGGCCTCCCAGCCCGAAGGCACGCCCGGCGTGGCGCAGGGCACGCCGCACGAGCCGGCGCTGCCGCCAGTGTTTGTGAAACGACGGTGCGAGAATCTCATTCATCCGGACGCTCTCTTCCGTGTCCGTGGTTGGCTGTCGCGCGTTCGGGGCTGCTTCATACGCCGGCCGGGTCGTTGCGGTTCGTCACGGCCGGGGTTGGTCGGACCGTGTCGAGGCGACCACTTTCTGCGACGGTCGGCCATGATTCTTGATGTAGGTCGGCAGCGACGCCAGCAGGCTGCGAGGCTGGTAGAGACTTTCCACCTCCCCACGACAATTATACCAGCACGCGGTGCAGCGGTTGGTTTTACTGCGTTGTCGCAGGCGTTGGTGCAGCACGCCCGGCGGGTCGCGGTAGAGGTTGCCCACCGGCTCGTGCTTGTGTTCGACGCAGATCGCCACGTCGCCGGCGGCGTCGATGTTGAAGAACGCCCGCCCGGCCCGGCAGCTGGGAATGCCCCCCGCGAGATACTCGTCGAACCGCGAGAGGTAGATCGGATTGGACAGGAAATTCGGGTGCTTCCGGTGCAGCGCCAGCAGTTTCGGCGCGACCGGGCCGTCGTCGTGGATGTGGGCGGCTGAGCCCGTCTTCGCCTGGCCGTAGGGCTGGATCATGAAGTACGCGTCCCGCTCGTGGGCCATCCGGATGACCTCGTCGAGCTGGTCGATGTTGTCTCGCAGAAGGACGGCCATCACGTTCACGCGCTGCCAGGAATGCACGCGGGCTTCGCTGAGCAGCTCGACGGCCCGCCAGGCCTGCTCCCACGCCCCGTCCATGCCTCGGGCGGCGTCGTGGGTGTCCCGGTCGGCGTAGTCGATGCTCACCGACACGCCCCACGCCCCGGCCTGCATGATCTCGCGGGCGAGTTCCTCGGTTACGAACCAGCCGTTGGTGGTGGCGAAGGGGAAGTGGTATCGGCCGATCTCATGGACAATCTCGGGCAGGTCCTGCCGCAGGAACGGTTCACCGCCTGCCAGCGAGATCATCATCGTCCCGAAGCTGGCCAGCTTGCGTGCGCCCAGGGCGTATTGGGAGACGTCGGGTTCGGGCTCGAGCCCCATCGGGTCGTGCCAGTAGCCGCAGAAGCGGCAGCGGAAATTGCAGCGGTAGGTCACCTGCCAGGCGCACCACATCGGGTGGCGTGACGTCCACGAGCGGAACAACCTGCGTTTCTTCTGTGCGGGAGTAAACATGGGCTCTCTTCTATACGGAGACTGTCGGTCACTCTAGGCGGGCCGGGCGGTGGTTTCCAGCGTGTCCTGGAGGCGAGGGGCGGTTATTCCACCGGCAGGCGATAGAGGCGGTAGTGCTCGCCCCAGCCCTCGGGGGCGATTCGGGAGGCGGCCCCGGTATGCTGGGGGGCGATGTCCGCCGGCAGCACGACGTACCACTCGGGCACGTCGCGGAACACGCTTCCCGGGGGCTGGGCCAATCGGCTGAACCACGCCCGGAACTCTTCGAGATCCTGCAGCGGCGCTTTGGGGTGGAGGAGCGTCTGTTGCTGTCCCTGGATGGCCATCCATTCGTCGAGCTTCTGGGGGGCGAGGTAGAAGACGTATCGCACGTCCTCGCGGGCGGTGATGATCGAGCGGCGGCCTCGCATGCGGAACTCGATGTCGTCGATGCAGAACACCGCGGCCCGGCCGGCATTGCGACGGGCCCACTCGGCGATGGCGACGCGCTCGGCGTGTCGCTGGCTGGACAGTTCGATCGCCTGGACGCGACGCGGCTTCTCGTCCGGCTCCATGTGGGCGGTCAGCGCGTCGTATGCCCGGTGGCGCACCGGCTGAAGGTTGTCCGAGGGGAGTACCCAGGCGACCACCAGCCCCGCCAGCGCCAGTTGCAGCCAGATGCGGTGGCGCCCCACCAGGCGGAAGAGGTGCGTCAGCGCCTGGGCGAACAGGACGTACAGCGGCAGCATGAGCAGGGCCGACGCCTGGATGAAGTCGATCACCGGCGGGGCGGTGCGCGTCAGGATGCCCACCAACTGACTGATTCCGTGCAGCCCCAGCGAGACACCAGCCCCGGCCAGCAGGAAGCTCAGCCACACGCCGGCGTCCCGCACGCGGAACCGTTCGAAACGCAGCAGCACCGCCACCGAGGCCACCAGTGGCAGGGCGATCACGATCAGCCAATCCAGCAGCGAGTCCAGCACGTTGGGATAGAGCACAGCCAGTTGACCCATCTCGAACGCCCGGACCACCATGGCGGGGTCTGCCGGCGGGCCGGTGGTGAGGTGCTGGACCATTGCGAGGTAGTAGGCGGCGTACGGCAGGGCTCCCAGAGTGGCCGTCGCCAGGCACGCCAGCCCCATCGGCCAGGCGGAAGGACGAAAGCGGTGCTCCGCAAGGTACACGATCGCCAGGATCAGCGCCAGGTTCAGCGCGACGTCCAGGTGGATATTGCCCAGCAGCCCGATCGCCAGGAACACCAGCACCACGCGCCACTGCCGGCGGTAATGAAGGTACGAGAGTACGACCCACGGCGCCGCGGTGATGACCACCCCGTAGGGCGTGATGGACGGTAGCGGCCCGATGCCCCACTGTGCCCGGCCGAGCGTTTCGGTCACCACTGAGCTCATGATCGCCAGCACCGCGGCGATGCTCCAGGAACGGGTCTGCCGATAGATCAGCGCGTACATCCCGCACAGGAACAGAAAGACCATCGCCCCGGCGACGGTGCGGAAGGGCAGCGTCAGGTCGCGGTAGTCGGTGGGGACGAGGATGAGTTCCATGAGCCCGTGAACGGCAGGGCTGGTCAGACGCCAGAGCTTGCTGGGCCCGAAGACGGGGTCGTGGACGTACAGGCGGTCGGGCTGGGCGCGTTTGGCGGCGGCGGTGGCGAGGTGGATCTGCGAGGTGCTCAGGTGCGTCTGGGACCACGCGATGGCCCCAGCGCCGGCCGACAGTGCGGCAAAGAGGATGATCGCGACGAAATGGCGCTGTCTGGGCGTTGCTCGCATGCGGTTGTGAATCCTCTGGATGAACCTGCTAGTATATCGGCCGACCGGTTGGCTGCAACGGAAAGGCGAACTCCGGTGAGATCAGACGATTCCATCCAGACCCGCGTGCGAAGCGAGGTGGCCCGCGCGATCGACGCCGACGGGCTCGTCGCGCCCGGGCAGGGCGTGGTGGTTGCCGTCTCGGGCGGGCTCGACAGCGTCGTCCTGCTGGACGTGATGCACCAATTGGCCGGCGAGCCGGGTCGGATGTGGTCGCTGGTGGTGGCCCACCTGGACCACGCCTTGCGCGAGGAGTCGGCCGACGACGCGCGATTCGTGCAAGCCCTTGCCGGTCAAGGCGGGCTGGAGTGCGTGGCTGAACGCCGCGACGTGGCCGACGTCGCCGCCGAGAGGGGGATCGGCCTGGAGGAGGCTGCCCGCCACGAGCGGCTGGCGTTTCTGCAGCGGGTCGCCCGCGATCATGGCTGTGGGGCGGTCGCACTGGCCCATCATGCCGACGACCAGGTCGAGACGGCGTTGTTCCGGTTGTTTCGCGGCGCGCACCTTCGCGGCCTGGCGGGGATGCGACCATCCCGGCCGATGGGCGACGGAGTGAGGTTGATCCGTCCGATGCTGGCCCTGCGCCGCGAGGAGTTGCAGTCCTATGCACAGACTCGCGGGCTGCGATGGCGGGAGGACGTTACGAATCGGGACACGACGATGGCGCGGAACTACATCCGCCACGAACTGCTGCCACAGCTGCGACGGCGTCTGAACCCGCGCGTGGACGAGGCGGTGCTTCGGGCGGTCGAGGCAGCCGGCGAGGCCGGTGAACTGTTGGAGCACCTGGCCGGCGGGCTGATCGAGGCCTGTGGGGATGAATGCGTTTCGCTGAAGCGAGCGACGTTGCACGCGGCACGCCCTGCCGTCGCCCGGCAGGCGGTGCGGGCGGCGCTGGAGCAGGTGAACGGCCCGATGGATCGGCTCGGAGCCGACTGGGTCGATCGCCTGGTGGAACTGGCCGGCGAGGGCAGGGGCGTGTGCGATCTGCCGGGAGACCTGCGGGCGTGGATCGAGGACGATGCGCTGTGGGTGGGCCCGTCGGATCGGGCGTGGCGTCAGCCCGAGCCGTTCGAGGTGAGGTTGCCGATCGGCCAGGCCGTCACGTTGCCGGGCGGGCTCGATGCGCGGAGCTGGCTGGAGAGCATCGAGCCTGGCGGGGTCGAGGAGTGCATCGGCCGGGCGCGGATGCTTCCGAAAGGGTGCGAGTTGCTGGACGCCGACGCGGTGAGTGGCCAGCTGAGTGTTCGCACAAGACGCGAGGGCGACCGCATCAGGCCGTTGGGGCTGAGCGGTTCGCAGAGCGTCTCACAGCTGCTCAGCGGAGCCGGCGTTCCGCCCCGGCAACGGGGCAGGGCGCTGTGCGTGTGCGACGAGCAGGGCATCGTGTACGTCTGGCCGATACGCCTGGCGGCGCGTGTGGCGGTCTCGCAGCAGACGCGCCGCTGTCTCGGCGTGACCATCGGGCCGATCGATCGCGGGTAAGCCCGGCGGCGCGCAAAAACGCAGCCGATCTCCGCAAGGAAACCGGCTGCGCTGTTCTGGAGGTTGGATCGCCGCCTCTCGGCAAGGATCGTTCCTGTATTCTTCTCGGTGTCTTACTTCTTGCGTCGACGCAGCAGGACGGCCAATCCACCGGTCGCCAGCAGCGACATGGTGAGCGGCTCGGGAATCTCGTTGATCACGTCGATCTCGAAGTTCCAAGGCCCGTTCGTGCCTTCCACGTAGAACGTGGCGCTGGTCAGGATATCGTCGATCAGTTCCTGCTTGAGGTAGCCGCTGTCGAGGATCTCGCCGAGGCTGATGATTCCATTCCAGCCGGTGGCAGTGAGATCCGTGTAGCTGATCACGTTGTCCAGATCGAGGTTGTTTCCGGGCGGATTGGGGAAGGTTGTCCCACCCAGGAACTTGTCCGGGCTCAACAGCGTGAACTGCGTGATCATGTGGCCTGTGAGACTCTCCAGCGTTACCTCACCGCTGGCTGCGTCATACACAAGCTCGGCACGGGGGGTGTCGTCGTCATCATCGCCGGGTTCGTCGTCGTCGCCGATGGGCTCGCTGATGTTCAGCTGGAAGTTGTCGCCGTAGTGGCCGTGATACTCGGGGAACGAGGCGTCGTTGTGCACGTTCTCCACGGCGACGGCGAAGACCAGCAGGAAGTCCGTCCCGCTGGGAATGAGCATCGAGGTGCTCAGCTGCTGCCAGTTGTTGGCGGCGGCCTGGAAGGTGTTGTCCGTCATGTCCAGATAGGTCCTGTTCACTCGCATGTTCGTCGAGTTGGCCGGGTTGCCCTGCATGGCGTACATTTCCAGGCGGAATTCCGTGTCGGTCTGGGCATTTCCGCTGACGCGGTTGAACCAGCCCGAGAAGTTCGCGGTGTGGGTCCCGTCGCCCTGGGCGGGTGTGAT
This sequence comes from uncultured Planctomycetaceae bacterium, assembly GCA_964521005.1. GTDB lineage: Bacteria > Planctomycetota > Phycisphaerae > SM23-33 > SM23-33 > CAZFPT01. Next base: position 23,860 of record CAZFPT010000016.1, read on the forward strand.
GTCCACCAGCTGACCCAACTGGGACTCGGTGGTTCCGGCGCCGGGCCCGAGGTAGCTGGCTGCATCGAAGCGGATCATCTGCGAACCGCTCTGCGGCGAGATCCCCTTATCGGTTCCCACGAAGGAAGCGGGGTCTCCGACCCAGTCTCCGAACGTGGTCGGCCACCAGCCGGTCACGATGCCCTCTGTCGTCTCAAAGTCTCCGTTGACCAACGCCGCCTGCGCACTGGGTGCACACACGGAAACGGCCAATGCTGCCACAATGGCAATCGTCCATTTAGACATGGTCCAACCTCCCTAACGTTCGGGCACTCCGAAGCGCCCTTTGTTTAGTTGAGCAATGAGCCCTCCGTACACACGGGGCTCCCAGCAAAAACACAAACCAATTTTGAGCAATCGGCAGGAGAGAAGCCCCCCAACGCCTACGGGTGAGCGCCCGTCATATGGCGGCCGGGAGACTGCTCTCACAGGTTCAAATATACCACACCTGCAATATCTGTCCAGAGTTTTATTCTCAATATCACATGGAATTGCCAATCCTTAACCGAGTCTGAAAACGGCCTCCCCCGCCCGCAAAGCATGCTTCAGACGCTCGATGCGGTCCGTCCTGGCCGTCGGAGAGGGAAAACGGTGGCATCGCCGAGGGACGATGGATAGCATTCGCTCCGGGCTGCGAGGCTGTGGAAGCCCGGAAAATCATTGGCCTGACCGCCAAAGAGCGTTGACCTGAAAGGATGTCCGCTGTGTCCAGAAGCGATTGGTTTGTCGATGCCGGCTATGGAATGTTCGTTCACTGGGGGCCTTACGCCGTGGCAGGGCGGGGCGAGTGGGTGATGAACCGCGAGCGGATTCCCTTCGAGGAGTACCGCCGCGAGTATGCCGAGAACTTCCGCGCCGAGCAGTACGACCCGGCCCGTTGGGCCAACTTCGCGGCGGAGTGCGGGATGAAGTACGTCGTGCTCACCACCCGCCATCACGACGGATTCGCCCTGTGGGACACCGACACGACGGAGTTCAACGCCGCCCGCCTGGGGCCCGGGCGCGACCTGGTGGGCCCGTTCGTGGAGGCGGTCCGGTCGGCTGGGCTGAAGGTGGGGCTGTATTTCTCGGTGGCCGACTGGACGCATCCGGACTACCCCGCCGCCTATGCGCGCGATTGGCCGGTCCGCGACGACTGGGAATCCGACGCCGCCCGCGAGCGATTCATCGCCTACTACAAGGCCCAGCTCGATGAGCTCATGACCCGCTACGGCGCCATCGATATTCTCTGGTACGACGGCTGCATGCCCGGGCCCCTCGACGGGGAGGACGCCAATCAGCGCGTGCGAGTGCTTCAGCCTGACATTCTCATCAACGAGCGAAACGGCGAGCCGTACGATTTCCGCGTCTCCGAGCAATCCCTCAAGGACAAACCAGGTCCGTGGGAGTCGGCCCTCACCCTCAACGACAACTGGGGCTACCACGCCACCGACGAGAACTGGAAAGGCCCTGCCGACGTCGTCAGGATGCTCATCACCGCCCGCGCCAAGGCGGGCAACCTGCTGCTGAACGTCGGCCCGCGCCCCGACGGGACCATCCCCCAGCCGTCCCTGAACATCCTGCGGGAGGCGGGCGACTGGCTGGGGCGCAACCGCGAGTTCATGGACACTGCCGATCGCAGCCCGTTCGCGTGGAACAACATCTCGCTGGCCAGCGTGCGAGGCAATACGGTGTATCTGCACCTCACCAAGGACCCGCGCGGGGAGTATTGCTTCGCCGAACTGGCCAACAAGGTACTCTCAGCCCGCATGGTCGACGGCGGAGCCTCGGTGGACTTCGAGCAGACCGGCGACGGCAGATTGCTCCTCAGGAACCTGCCCACCCCGCTGCCGGACCCGCTGGTGACCAGCATCGCCCTGGAGCTGGACGGCCCGCCGAGGCCCCTGACCGAACAGAAGACGTTCTGGATTCCCGAGTAGACTCCGATTGGAGGTGTGACGATGACCCCGAGAGAGAGGCTCCAGACCGTATTGGCCGGCAAGATTCCGGATTGCGTGCCGGTCGCTCCGGATTTCTCGAACATGATCCCGGCCCGGCTGACCGGCAAGCCCTTCTGGGATCTCTATCTCTACCGTGATCCGCCGATCTGGTCGGCCTACATCGACGCTGCCGACCATTTCGACATCGACTCGCTGATGGACAACTACTTCCCGATGCGCTGGCCCAGCGACCCCGTGGACGATCGGCCCTGGGAACGGTTCATCGTGTATCGCGATGACGAACGCCTTGTCGTGCAGCGGTCGTACATGGACGGGCGAAGACGCGTCTGGGAGCCGACCGTGAGCGTCTACTACGCCGCCGACCCGCCCACGCACGGGGTGGATCCGGCCAAGGTCCATCTGCCGGCCACGCCCGAACGGTTCGAGCCGGTCCAGGGCGTTCGCGAGGTGGATCTGGGACCCGCCGGCCTGCGGGCGGTGAAGGATCGCATGGGTGATCGATGGCTGGTTGGCGTGAGCATCATCGGCTCCAGTGTTATCATGGAAGCCGACGATGTCTACCGCCTGTTCGACCATCCCGAGGAGTTTGAGAAGCTCAAGGATCAGAGGATGGAGACGGTCGAACGGCGGTTCTCTGATCTGATGGCCATGGACGAGAAGGATCGGCCGGACTTTCTGTGCGTGGGAGGGTCCGGGACGTTGGTCTTTCAGTCAGTCGACATCTTTCGGGAGTATTCGTTGCCGGCCCTCAAAAGGGCGATTGAGCTGGCCTGGGAGGCGGGGATCCCGACGCACGTGCATTCCTGCGGCCCGGAGAAGGCCCTGGTGGGAATCCTGGCCGAGGAAACATCGCTGACGGTGATCGACCCGCTGGAAGTTCCGCCCATGGGCGATTGTGACCTGGCCGAACTGAAACGCCTCTATGGCGACAAGATCGTGCTCAAGGGCAACCTGCACACCACCGAAGTCATGTTGCGCGGAAGTGTCGACGACGTCCGGGCCGCCGCTCGCAAGGCCATCGACGACGCGGCCGAGGGAGGGCGGTTCATCCTGTCCACGGGCGATCAATGCGGCAGAGACACCCCCGACGAGAACCTCCATGCCATGGTGGAGGTCGCCCGAACGTACGGCCGATATTGACCGCGCTTGACCCGTCGCCCCCCAAGACGCTACAAGCAGGAGACCATGGCCATTTCGACCACCATCGCGAGACTCGGCGCCCGGACCACCCGCCACGTGGATTCCTTCGGCGATTTCTGTCGCTTCTGCGGGCGGTCGATGGGCTGGCTGGTCCAGAGCGGGCTGAGCGTTCGCGGGTTGAGGTTGCTGGGTCCGCAGCTGTACCACGTGGCGACGCGGTCGCTTCCGGTGGTGATGGTGACGGGCATGTTCGTGGGCATGGTGCTGGCCGTTCAGACGATCATGCAGTTCAAGGCGGTCAACATGGAAGCGCAGATGGGGACGATCATCATCCTCTCGGTGCTTCGGGAGCTTGGCCCGGTGCTGTCGGGGGTGATGCTCGCCGGACGGGTCGGCGGGGCGCTGACGGCAGAGCTGGGAACCATGCGGGTTACCGAGCAGATCGACGCGCTGCGGGCGATGGGAACCGACCCGCTGCGGATTCTGGTGGTCCCGCGGTTTCTGGCGTGCGTGCTCGCGCTGCCGATTCTGGTGCTCTACGCCAGCGTGATGGGCATCGCGGGGGGGTACCTCATGTCGGTGTTCGTGTATGACGTCAACGCCGCGGAGTTCTGGCGACACTCGGTGAACGTGGTGGGCTATTTCGATATTTTCTACGGGCCCATCAAAGCGGTGTTCTTCGGGGCGGCGTTGAGCCTGATCTGCTGCTACAAGGGCTTTCACTGCAAGCCCGGCGCCGCCGGGGTCGGCAAGGCGTGTACCGAGAGTTTCGTGGCCAGTTGCATGGCGATTCTCGGACTGGATCTCTTCATCGGCGTGATTCTCAACACGCTGTACATGAGCATTTACGGCGTCAAGGTCCTGCTGGGCTGAGGGGTCCCCAGGCCGGGCTCGGGAGCAATACAATGGGCAACCCGCTGGAAAACTGGATGAACCGCCACCGCAATCCCGCAAACTTCTGGATCCACATGGTGGGCATCCCGGCCTCGTTCGTGGCAGCACCGGTGCTGCTTGTTTTTCAGCAATGGGCCTTGGCGGGGGTGTTTTTCGTCGGGGGTTACGTCCTACAATTCATTGGGCATCGGGTAGAAGGAAACCGCAGCGGCGAGGAAATGCTCGTCCGTCGACTGATGGGGCGGAAGTAGCGCCCCCAACCGGGGTTGGACGAGTGGACCGCCTGGAAGGACGGGCGGGTCGCCGGCAAAAGAGCCGCGGGGCAGCAATTTTCTTCCGCGCTCGCATCTCTTTGTGATTCTTCACGTTATGTTGTCTTATCGGGGTAGCCGGCACTCGGCCGGGCTGCGAACGTCCGGTGTTTGTGGAACGGCAGGTCGGCGTTGGTCCGTATGAAATGCTGAGACGGGCAAACGGAGCCCCTGTAAGTATCGGGCTATTCAGGTTTTTCAAAGTTTTTGCCGCCCTGTGTCCGATACCCATAAACGGCTGAGTTCAACAGGACCGTGGCGACGACGGAGTCGCCGAAGGCAATGAGAGGATGGGGGCCATGATGCAGGCAACGATGCAGAAGACGGGGTCGGGGCAGAAGAAGGTTCCTTCGTATCTGAAGGGTTTGTCTCGGCTGGAACGACAGCTCTACTACCGGATTCCCGAGGAGATCGACTACGTTCCCCACGAGGAATTCGACGCGCCCGACGCCGAGGACGCCCTGTTCGGCCCGGAGAGCCCGCGGATCGAGATTCCGGTATGGACGCACTTCCCGGAAGACGCCGACGAAATCTCCTCGACGGGACGGCGCAGCCGACTGACTGCCGCCGAAGAGCGCACGATGTTCAAACGCTACAACTACGCCCGCTATCGTCTCGCGAAGCTCATCGAGGCGCAGAACCGCCGCCGCGTCGCCTCGCGATCCGCGGAGATGATCCACTGGTACCGCCGGGCGATGCGCACCCGCAGCGACCTGGTCCGCGCGAACATGGCGCTGGTGCTGGCGATGGGCAAACGGACCCGGATCCCGAACGTCGATTTCGGCGAACTGGTCAGCGAGGGCAACATGGCCCTGCTGCGCAGCGTCGAGAAGTTCGACGTCTCGCGCGGGTTCAAGTTCTCCACCTACGCCTGCCGGGCCATTCTCAAGGCCTTCAATCGCCTCGCGACCAAGACCGGGCGATACCGCCAGCGGTTCCCCACCGAGTTCAACCCGGACCTGGAACGCAGCGATTACGACGTGATGAAACACGAGATGCAGCGGGAGGATTCCGTCGACGCCCTGCGGGAGATCCTCGCACGCAACCGCGCCAAGCTCACCGATGTCGAGCAGACCATCGTCATCGAGCGGTTCGCGCTGGGCACACGCAAACGCAAAGGCCGAACGTTGGCCGAGGTCGGGAAAATGGTCGGGCTCACCAACGAGCGCGTCCGGCAGATCCAGAACCTCGCCCTGGAGAAGATCCGGTCGGCCCTGGATGAGGAGTACCTGGTCGCCTAGATCGCTGCCGGGAGTTGCACGAATCGCCCTTCGCCATCGAATCGGCTGGCGCGTCAGTCCGGCGCGTCAGCCGATTTGCTGCGCCCGCCGCCGGGGGCCCTCGCGCTCAACTCTCGTCGCAGCCGTCGCCGTCCCCGGAATCGTCGGCCTTCATCTCCTCGGGGACATCGAAAGACCTGTCGGCCTCGGCGAGTTCGATGGAGTCTTTCTCGACCACGCTGGTGCGGGCGAGCATGTCGCCGAGACGCTGGCGATAGGGCGTGACGATCGGCAGGACGATCAGCAGGGCGACCAGGAACGTCGTGAGCTCGACGATTTTCACGATGTTCCGCAGGAAGCAGGCCCGCAGGTCGGGCGTTTCGCCGCCGTTGCCCACCACCCGCAGGCGCGTGATGAGCTTGCCCACCGTCGCCCCGAAACGATACTCCATGACCACGCCATACACCACGTAGCAGCCCAGCATCGAGACCAGCCAGTAGGCGTACTCCACCGGGTGATCGGCGATATTGGTCATCGCCCTCAGATCGTCCATGGACGCCGGCTCGACACCGAGCGCCGCCGAAGCGACAGCCATGAACGGCATCAGGTCGATTGCGCCGGCGATGGCGCGTTTGAGCAGGTTCCCGGGCCGGTAGAGTTTCGGCAGGGCGAACGGCTTTTGAGGGCCGCGTGGGCGAAGAATGAACAGCGGAATGAACATCGCCACCAGCACCGCCCCCATCATGATCTCGATGACCATGGCTGCGTCGCCGCTGGGCTCGGGCTCGGTGAGGATGGTCAGCGGCTCGGTGCGGGCGATCTGCCCGTCCAGCCCGACGCTGCCCAGCAGTAGCGGGGCGTTCGGCGAGGCGGGCGACTCCCAGGCGAGCATGATCCGGTCGCCCAGGCGGGCGACTCCCGTGAGCGTCGCCGAAGTGGGCATTTCCACGCCGTCGGCCGGCGTGATGGTCTGGCGGATCCGGGCGCCCGTGTGAATGTCGATCGTGAGCATCATCAGCCCGTCGTCGTCGGCTGTGGGCGCGGTGGTCGGTCGCGTGGTGGGGGCTGGTGCGGTGGTCGGCTGGGTCGCGGGGGTCGAGTCGGATCGCAGGGCTTCCCGACCCAGCAGGGCGACGTGGCCCTTCAGGGCGATCATCGCTGTGGGGTCTACCCGCCCGACCTGCTCCGGCGTAAGCTCGATGCGCCAGTCCCTGCCGTCGTAGCTCACGACCGCGGCCGCTTCGCCGGCCAACTCGCAGCCCGCCAGCCAGAGATAGAGCTTGCCGCCCGTCGAAGCGGCGAAGACCTTCCCGCCGCGCTGCCATCGGGCACACGGCAGGGACGTTAACAGCTTCCACTCGCTGCCGGTATAGAGGAACACCCCCAGACGGGTTTCCCGCATCGCTGCCGGCGCGAGTCGTTCTCCGGCGGCCCTGTCGACCATTGCGCCGGCCATGGCGTCGATCGCTCTCTGGTCGATCTCCCCGTCATCGTCGACCGATCGGGCCATGTCGTCGACGGCAGTCTTGGCGCGGCCGGTTGCCTTCTCGACTTCGTCGGCCAGGCGCACCACCGCCACCACGCTGCCGGATTGCCCGGCGATCCCGTCCGTGTCGCACAGCGCCGCCGGCTGGGCGTCTTTCGGCCAATTCGGGTCTGCCGGCGAGGTGCCCGTCAGGGGGGCGTCGGTGTCCAGCGAGTGAATCAGCACCGACCGCTGCGGAAAGATCGTCACCAGTCGACGGTCCGTCGCAACGACCCGCAACGGCCGACCCTGCATGCTCCGTGCCTGCCAGGTCCATTCCTTGCTGATGGGTTTGGCGACGATATCGTATTGCTCGCCCCGCCGGCGGACCACCCACAGCGCCGATCGGCTGCCGGTGACCAGGAATCCGTTGGCGTCCGCTGCCTGCGACGCGCCGAAACCCACGCCGAGAAGCCAGCCCCACGCGATAACCCACCCGAGACGATTCACGGCTTCTGCCCTCGCGATCGGAGATGCTGGTCGACGATCCGGATCTTCTCCGGCGGGAAGCTCGCCGGCAGACGCTTGCGGGCCACCTCGAAGTACAGCAGGTCCGGCGTGACCAGCTCATCCAGCCGAATCCGCATGGACGAGATGTACCCGCCGGATTCGCTTCGGCCGACCGCACGCGGCGGGGCGAACTGCAACTGAATGTCCGTGGGCATGACCGGCGGGTCGGCCGGCGGCGACTCCAGCTGCGAGCAGTCGATGGGTCGGTAGTCGCCAAGTCGGGCCGAGATCAATCGTCGGCCCTGCTGGTCGAACACCTTCACCATGAACGCCCGGCGCGGCGTGTTCGGGTCTCCGTCCCAGCGGACGTACGTCTCGCGGCGAAAGAGAATGGTCCGCGAGATCGGCTGGCGCGCGACGGTCGTCAGCACGTAGGCGCATTGCTCATCGGCGGCGATCACCTCGCCGGGCAGGTGGCTCATGGACAGCGCCATCGTCGGCAGCCCGATCCGCTGGCTGGGCCATTCGGTCACGCCGAGAATCGCCAGCAGCTGCGTCGGGTCGATGGCGGCGGAGTCCACGCCCGGCGCGCCGGCCAGGTCCAGCCGACCGATCAACGCGAACTGGTTGGACCCCATCGACGCCCAGGCGTAGTACTCGTTGTCCTCGGTGCTGGTGCCCATGCGGAACACGTCGTTGCCCGCCTCCTTGCCCACCAGGGCGAAATCGTGCGGGCCGAGGCGGTCCTCACCGCGGGCGTAGAAGACATACCCGTACGAACTCCACGGCAGGGGCAGCCCCGCCTCGGTGACGAACGTCACGTCGTACCGGGCCGAGGCACGCAGGTAGGGAATTTTTGCGGCGTTGCGGTTGTGCTCGGCCAGCAGCGTCTCCAGCGGGACCAGTGTGTCGGCCGACGGACACCGCTGCGTGCAGCCGACCGCCAGCGCCGCGGTCAGCAGCGCCGTCAGGATCATCGGGTGTGTTCTCATCTCACAGTTCCCCTTCCAGGACCGCGCCGAGCTGTTCGCTGACCTCGGAAATCCGGTCCTGATCCAGGTTCGGGTCGATCACTTCGTACCGCTTTCCGCCTTCGCCGCGGACACGCATCCGCCAGACGTCTCTGCCTTGTTCGTCCTTGCCCGAGCCCTCATACGCGAGGCGGTTTTTCTGCATGAGCACCAGCGTGAGCACGAAGCGAAAGGCGATGCGCGACTCGTCGGCCGTCCCGTCCAGCCGTTCGAAGAACGACAGCAGGACCGCGTCGTCCACGAAGACCTTCCTCTTCTCTTTGGGCTGGGGCGTGCGCGTGCGCCACACGCCCAACAGCTCGGGCGAGTTGCGTTGCTCGTCGCTGCGGGCTTGCCAGCAGGCGGGGCAGTAGTCCTCGCGGGCCAGTTGCTCGTCGCTCTCCCGGACGGTGGCGGTGAACTCTTCGCCGGGCTCGAATTGCTTTTCGCAGGCGAGGCAGACACCGGTCGCCCGCGAGATATTGTATTCCTTGGCCATGTGGCGGGTCAGTCTATCGTAGATGCAGGGCTGGTGGAATGGTTCGTATGATGTTCCTCAGCCGGCGGCGCCGCTGAGCTGTTCGATGGTCTCCAGCAGGCGGTTGGCCTTGCGGACGTCGGCCTGGGAGGCGGTGAGCACCTCGCGGGCCTTCTCGGCGTCGTCCAGCTGCGGGGCGTTGATGGCCACGCAGTAGTCGCCCAGGCGAACGGTGGCCGCCGCCAGGGCCGCCGCCCCGGCCAGGTCGCTGCGCAGGTACGGGTTGCACTTGTCGGACAGGGCCAGCAGATCTTCCAGCACCGACAGCGCCAGCTTGCTCATCTCGCGAGGAACATTCGTACCGACCGCCACCGCCAGCTGCATGTCCGTTTTGCCCTTCGAGGCCGACTGGATCATCGTGAACGCCTCGGCGTCGTCGGCGGTGAGCGACTGGAACATCTCTCCGGCGCGGGCGAGTCGACCCATCGCCCGCTGGTAGAGTTCCTCGTGTTCGGCGTACTTCTTCTTGCCGGCAGTGAACGCCAGCGTCATCCGTGCCAGGGCGACCGACAACCCGCCCACGACCCCGGCGACGCTCCCGCCGCCCGGAGTGGGTTTCCTGGCGCCGACCGCCTCGATGAATTCGCGGACCGAAAGGTCCCACAGGTCATCTGCTTTGCTCACGCGTTGCTCCGATCCGTGTATGGTGCGTGGTCTACTTGTCTTTGCGGTGTTTCGGGTCCTTCTCGAGCAGTTCGGGCTCGGGCGTCACCACCACGGCCACCATGCTGCCCGAGAGGTACTTCCTGCCCACCCGCAGCACGTCGTCGGGGGTGACCTCGCGATATCGGCTGGCGAGGGTGCTCTGGTAGTCGTACCCGAAGCCGTACAGCTCATCCAGGGCAGCCTGCATCGCCAGGGCGGACATCGACTGGTTGCCGAGCACCTCTGCCGTCAGAATGCTGTTGACCGCCTGCTTCACTTCCAGCTCGGTGGGCTTGTAGCTCGACGCCCGCCGGAGGTTCTTCCGGAGGATGCCCAGGACCTCGGGCACCTTCGTCGGCTGACATCCCGCCTGGGCGACGAACGCGCCGGGCACGCGGGCGGCCCAGTTATAGGCATGCACCGCGTACACAAGCTGTTTGCCGCGAAGCTCGCTGTGCAGCCAGCCGCTGGGCAGGTGATAGCCTGAGATGATCGTATCCAGCACGGTGATGGCGAAGCGGTCGTCGTTGTCCACCCGCATGCCGGGCACCGCCAGCATCACGCCGGCCTGCTGGACGTTCCGGGCGGTGGGTTTCACGTGCAACTCGCCGTCGGTCGACACGCGGCGCGGCGTGGCGTCGGGCAGCTTCACCCGCCCGCCGGGAAGCTCGGCAAAGCGCGACTCAATGATGGCTCGCACGGCGGCTGGGTCGAAGTTGCCATACACCGCCAGAACGCTGCTCCCGGCCCGGATATTCTTGCGGTGCCACTGCCGCAGTTGCTTCGTTGTGGCGCGGGCGACGACGTTGGCGTCGCCGGTGGTCGGTTGGCCCAGCGGCGAGTCGCCGAAGAACGACCGACGGAAGAACGTGTTCAGCTGCGCGGGGGGCGATTCGTTCCGTGCCCGGATCTGCCGCAGCAGCAGGGGACGGACGATGGCCAGCTCGTTGGGGTCCATCGCCGGGGCGGCCGTCACGTCGCCGAGAATCTTCACCGCCTCGGATACATGGTCCTTCAGGACGCTCGCCTGCCAGTAGAACGTGTTGTTTCCGCATCGACCGGCGATGTTCCCGCCGGCGGAATCGAAGAATGAGGCGATCTCGTTGGCCGACCGTCCGCCGGCGCCGCGCGTCGAGAGCGACATCATCAGGGCGCCCAGGCCGTTGGTCTTCTCGGATTCGACCAGGATGCCCCCGTCGCAGACCATCGTCATCGAAACCAGGCCCACCGCGTCGGTCGGCTGAAGCACCACGCGCAGGCCGTTGGGCAGGCGGAAGAACGTCGCCTTGCGGGCGCGGGCCCGCCGGCCGGTCTTCTCCGCGATCGCGAAGGTCGCCGAGGGCACCATGCGCGTGATGGCCATCCGGTCGAAGGTGAAATACTTCCGCGCCATCGCCTGGACGTCGTCGGCAGTCACCTTCTGGGTGGCCGCGGTGTACTCGGCGGAGAAGTGCGCGTTGCCGGTGCTCAGCCAATCGTGGGCGAGTCGCGCGGCAATGCTCTCAGCCGACTGCTGGCCGTAGACTTCGTCGGCAAGTTTCTGCGTCTTGGCGCGTTTGAGCTCGTCGTCGCTGACGCCGTCGGCCGCGATCCGCTTGAGTTCGGCGATGACGACCTGCTCGGCAGCGTCCGCCTGGTTGGGGTCGCTGCGGAAGTCCACCGTGAACAGACCCTTGCCCCACGCCGGAGTCCACGAACTGGTCGACACGCTCGTGGCGAGCTTCTTCTCGCGCACCAGCGTCTGGTACAGTCGGCTCGTCCTGCCTCGGCCCAGGATGTACGCCAGCACGTCCAGGGCGTAGAGATCCTCGTGCAGCAGGGGGATGGTCTGGAAGCTCATCTGCTGCTGGGCGTCGCGGAACTGCGCGTGGGGTTTGACGACGCGCCGCACGCCCGAAAAGGCCTGCACTTCGGGCAGGGCGTGTCTCGGAGCCCGCCCGGCAGGGAAGTCCGCGAAGGTCGCCTGGATCCGGCGGAGGACCTCTTCCTCGTCCACGTCGCCGACCACCGCGAACACCATGTTCTGCGGAACGTACATCCGCCGGTGATACGCGAGAATGTCATCCAGCGTGACCTCGCGGAGGGGCTTGGCGTAGCCGATGACGGGGACGGCCGCCGGGTGCGAACCAAAGCAGTTGGCCGCGTGTGCATACCACATCTGGCGGGCGGGGTTGTCGGCCCCCATCTCCAGTTCGCGCTGCACCACGCCGTGCTCTCGCCGGAAGTCCGCCTGCTTGATGGTGCGTTTCTTCATCTGATCGGCGATCAGTTCGATGCAGTCGGCCGACTTGGACGCCGAGGCGGAAATGTAGTACGTCGTGTAGTCCAGCGACGTTCCGGCGTTCGATTGGCCGCCGATTTCCAGCGTGCGGGTGCGTTTCTCGACGTGCTTGGCGGGCTCCATGGTCCCGGCGCCCTGGTCGGAATGGATCGACTCCTGGGCCACGAGGTGCTCCAGCAGGTGGCTGAGCCCGCAGCCGAGCCACTCAGCCTCGTAAAGCCCGCCGGCGTGGACGTAGCTGCGCACGTGGACCACCGGTGCGGTGCGGGTGGCCTTGATGACCACGCCCATTCCATTCTCCAGCCTCGCCAGGACCGTTCCGTCCTCAGTGACGGTCTTCTGGGCGATGGCCATCCGATCGCGCTGGGCGAGGTCGGTGCGGCAATCGTCGCCGGGGGCATTGGCATCGGCTGGGGACGGTTCGCCCAGCCCGCCGTCAGGATGGAGGCAGCCGACGGCGAAGGTCGCCATCAGGGCACAGAGCAAGGGCAGCGGGATCCGACGGTTCATAGCGTTCTCTCCACGAAGGGGGGGGTTACGGTTGCGTCTCTTCCTGCGGGTCCATCTCGTTGAGGTAGGCGAGGGTGCGGTCCAGCTCGCTCTGAAGCCCGCGGACACGGAGCAGGCTTTTGACGCGCGTGAGCATCTCCAGGCGGTTGACGGGCTTGGAGATGAAATCGTCCGTGCCGCTCTCGACGCCGCGTTCGATGTCGCCCAGTTCGTTCAGCGCGGTGACCATGATGATGGGAATGTCCCGCGTTTCGGGGTCGCTCTTGAGCTTGCGGCAGACCTCGAAGCCGCTCATGCGCGGCATCATGATGTCCAGCAGGATCAGGTCGGGCGGGTTCTGCTCGACCTTTTCGAGGGCGTCAATGCCATCCAAGGCCGTCTCGATCGTGCAGTCCAGCGCGTCGAGGTATTCCACCAGCAGCTCGAGGTTCTGCTCGTTGTCATCCACCACCAGAATGCGGCTGTTGGAGGTGTCCACGGCGTCGCCGGCGTCGTTGTCGGGTTTCGGGGTCGTCTCTGCCATTGGTGTTGCTCCTGCGGGTTGAGCGGGCGTTTCCACGTGTCTGTCAGAGTAGTTCAAGGCCGACGCGAAAACAAGACGCGCATGGGGGCCTCAACGATACTCCGGGTGCCCGGGCTTGTGCCGGTCTGACCGAGCGCAGCGAGGGAGGAACGGAGCAACCCGGTTGCTCCCGTCTCCGCCCTTCGGGCTCCGTCGTGGCAGGCAGCTCGCTTGGGCTCGCTGCACAAACCGGGGCACCCTTGTTTGGGGGG
>CAZFPT010000017.1:0-34205 GCA_964521005.1 uncultured Planctomycetaceae bacterium
CCCCGAAGGGGCGTGAAGGAATTAGCGGGGGGCGTCAGCCCCCCGGAATCGGGCGATCCCCAGAAGGCAAGCCCCGAAGGGGCGACACATTCAGCCTTTCACGCGAGACCTCTCTGCCATGGCAGCACGGTTTTCGGTGGTCGTGGGCTCACGTGTTCGATCATCGGCCGAACCAGCAGCCGACCCGGAAGCTCGCGCACGCCAACGCCCGTCGGCCCGTGGCGTCAGCGCGCGGTTAACAGGCCGACGCGTTCCGGGGGCTCCCTCGCTGCGCTCGGTCAACCCCGGCTACATCCTGCCCGGCCCTTCGGGCCTCGATGTTGAGCAATCGCGGATCAAATCGGATCATCGTGCGAATCCACGCAGCCGATGGAAAACGTCGCCTCGCGATTGCGCCCGCAACAAGTCGCGAGCCCTACGGATCGATACCCCCACCTGTCGCGGAGCTCCAGATGGGGCTTCAAGAGGACATGACGCAGCGCGATTTCGCGATCGCGCCCGCAACAAGTTGCGAGCCCTACGGTCTTGCCGGGTATGGGAGTTTCCGCGCGTTAACCGGACGGATGATCGACGAGGAAGCCCGGCGTGCCAACGCCGGGTTGTGGATGGCGGGACGGGGTACGACGAGGGGACACGCCAGTGGCACGCGGTGACCCGTAATTGAAGCCCATGGTGAGCCCGTCCCGAGCTTGCCGAAGGGCTCCGCGAACCGTGGGGGTACTGAGTCATGGAGAAGCGACGTATCTCGGCGGCCCCCAAGAAATGTCGCACCCCGCACGCGGGGCGGAGGAATCGTCGAATCATGCGTTGTGTAATCTCACCGTTCGCCGGTATCGACCGAGATCTCCCGGCTGGCCTCCCACGTGCCGTGCAGGTTGCAGGTCGCCTGGGCGCGGATTTCTTCCACGTCCCGTCGCAGCGAAACCCGCACGCGCGCGGTGGGCGGAGAGCTCTCGGCCCGGGGAAGCACGCTGGCCAGCAACGTCTCATCGGCGTAGATGTTCACCCGCTCGATGAAGTGGCGGTCGCTGTGAGGGTGCGAATCCGGTTGCCCGACCGTGACCGTGACGGTGAATGCCTCGTCGGCGCCGACCGCATCGGGACATTCGATCCGTGGCAGGTGCATCTTCTCCAGGACCGAGAGGTTGGTTTTGTCGCGCGGGCGATTCACGCCGACCAACAGGTTCTTCCGCTGAATACTCAACATAGGGGCACTCCAATTCTCTACAGATCACTCAGCCCCCGCGCCGCTGAACTCTTCCTCGATGGCGATTCGCAGCTTTGTCAGCGAGGCCTTTTCGATCTGGCGGACACGCTCGTTGGACAGCCCCACCAGCTCGCCCACCTGGGCAAGCGTTCGGCCCTTTCGGCCGGGAATGGCCGGGTAGCGTTCCTGGATGATGCGCGACTCGGTCTCGCTGAGGTCGGCGAGGTTCTTCGAGAGCACGCGGCGGACGGCTTCGGCGGCGAAAGACCGCTCATGTTCGTGCCGCTGCTCGGGATAGTCGCTCTTCTCCATCGCCTTATCGAAGTAGGCCGGGATGTGCTTGCGGCGCGTCTTGGCTTTGCTGCCCAGACGATAGAAGCTCGAAAGAATCGCTCGGCAGGCGTACGTCGAGAACTTGTAGCCCCGGCCGATGTCGAACTTCTCGATCGATCGCAGCACAGCCATGTATCCTTCGGAGACCATCTCGGAGAATTCCACCCCGGGAATGCTCATCCGACGGGCCATCGTGGGCACCAGCGGCAGATTCGCGTGGGCGAGCTGCTCACGGACGATCACCGCGCGGGTGGCCCATTTGAGGGCTTCGTCGCCGGTCGGGTCGTTCTCGGGCTTGCAGCGGGCCAGGCGGTACTTGGCGTAGTTGTACCGCAGGAAGAGCGTCTTCTCCTGGCTCTTGGAGAGGTGCGACTTCTTCCGCGCTTTGCGCGTGGGCTCGTGCCCGACTTCCGGCAACAGCCCGAACCGCTCGATGTCGATCTCCTCGCGATCGTCGCCGAAAAGACGCCCCTCCGTTACCGGCAGCGAAAACGTCGGATGATAGACGTAGGTAACGTCTTCGAGATCGGCAAGCTCTCTGGCCGATGGGCGAAGGTCTCGCTGATCCTTCTCATCCAGAGTCTGTGCGTGCGGCATGGGGTCGGTGTTGTGGTCCTGAAGCGTCACTGTGTGCTCCTTTTCTTCTCCGCTCGCGGCTGGCGATTGTCTACCGCCCACACCGGCGAGCTGATCCTTGTTCCTTGTACTCTTCATTGTTGCATGAAAAGGACTTGCGTCAATCGGAGCGGAATCGGGTTCTCAGGTGGGCAGCCCGTCTACCGGGCATGGGAGATCCCCCCACGGCTCGGGCGGGGTTGGTTCCCACGCCGGATCGGCGCTCAGGGCGCGCGGAGAGAGAAAGATGACGCAAACAACGGGCCCGGGCGCTACGCCTGGGCGTCGTTGCCGCCGCTGTACTGGCTCCACTCGATGGCGTGCTTGAGCAGGTCGGTGGAGTTGTCCAGCTTGAGCTTCTCCTTGATGTGCTCCCGGTGGGAGTCCACCGTCTTGGGGCTGATGTGCAGACGCTCGGCCACCTCGCGGGTGGGCAGGCCCTGCCCGATGAGCTCGAACACTTCCAGCTCCCGGTCGGTCAGCGCGTCCATCGGCGAGTCCCCGGGTTTGTCCAGGCCGCCGACGATTTTGGACATCACCTTCGATGCCATCTGGTCGCTGAGGAAGATATCTCCCGCCAGGACCCGGCGAACGCCCTCGATGATCTTGCGCGGGCCTTCTTCCTTGGTGACGTATCCGCGGGCGCCGGCGCGGAGCACACGCTCGGCGTAGAACCCCTCGTCTCGCATCGACAGCACCAGGATCGGAAGTTCCGGCTGGCGGACCTGGAGGTCTTTGATCAACTCCAGCCCGCTGGAGTTTTTCAGGTGCAGGTCCACGATCGCCAGGTCGGGCTTCTCGCGAGCGAGCATCTGCAGGGCTTCGGAGACGCACTCCGCCTCACCGCAGACCTCGAAGCCGCCTTCCGCCTGCAGAACCACGCGGATGCCCTGGCGAACCATCGGATGGTCGTCGATGATCGCGATGCGGGTGACACTCGATGCGGTGGAATCGTCGGTCGTGGTCATGGTGTTTCTCACTGGGGCAGGGGAAGGCTGCAGGTTACCAAGGTGCCGCCATTCTGGTGTGGGGCAATGCGCAGCCGGGCGTTCATGGTGGCTGCGCGGTGGCGCATCGTGCGCAGGCCGAGACCGCTGTTGTCTGTCGCGGCCCCCATGTCCGAGGGCGAAATACCAACGCCATCGTCTCGTACGCACAGAAGGACGTGGCCGTTCTCCTGGGACAGGCTCAGCCAAACGCGATCCGCGCGGCTGTGACGGGCGGCGTTGGCCACCGCCTCCTGGGCAATGCGGTAGACCCCCAAAGCGGTGTTGGACTTCAGCTTGATGGACGGATCGATGTCGGCGTGACATTCCAGTTCGGCGGAGAGCTCCATCGACCGGGCCAATTCGTGCAGCGCGTCGTGCAGCCCGTCGCTGGCGAGGTCCACCGGATTCAGTCCATGCGCGATCGCGCGGATCTCCACAACGCACTCGCGCACCAGTTCGACCGTCTGGTCGGCCAGGTCACGCTGCTCGGGCGAGAGTTCGGCGAATCGCTCAGCCAGGCCGCCGACAAGGTAGCCCAGGGCGGTGAGCTTTTGGCCGATCGAATCGTGCAGATCCCGCCCGATCTGGCGCCGCTCGGTCTCGCCGGCGTCGGTGACCATGCGGATGGCCCGTTTCTCGTCTGTGACGTCGATGCCCATTTCCAGCACCACGCGCTCGTCGCTTTCCGAGCGGAACGGATACATCCACACACGATAGCATCGGCCGTTGCGGGAGGTGGTTTCCCATTGGGCCGGTTGCTGCTCGTCGATGACCCGATGCAGTTCGCAGTGCGGACAGGGGGTCGATCGGCCTTGCTGGACCTCGTAGCAGGGGCGGTCGCCCGGCTCGCCGAATGCCTCCAGGTAGCCATCGTTGGCGAATCGCACGCGGTAGTCCGGCCCCTTGGTGGCAACATACCCGGGGACCATGTTCAGCACGCTGAGCAACTGCTCCCGCTCGCGCTGGGCACGGTGCTCGGCCGCCTTGCGCGCGGTGATCTCTCGGCTGACTTCCAGAAGGTACGGTTGACCGGTGGCGGAATCTTCCCAGGCGACCCAGCGACTGGCGCACACCACCGCCCGGCCGTCGCGGCTGTGGTGGGTCAGCTCGCCGTCCCACACGCCGCTTTCCAGCACGTCGGCTTCGATGATCTCCCGGCTGGGGGTGTACTCGGTCCCGAGAAGTGTGTCGGCTCGTTGCCCCAGGGCCTCGTCGGCCGGGTAGCCGAACGTATCGCCGGCGCCGCGATTCCAGTACCGGATGATGCCGCCGAAATCCATCACGAAGATCGCGTCGTGCGTGAGGTCCAGCAGGTGTTCGGCGTCGAATACGGGCCCGGGCGGGTCAATGTGCAGCGGGCGCGAGCTGTGGCCGGTTGGCAGCGGAGGCCCGGGCGCGGGCGAATGTTTGCCTGGGTTGTGCGGTTCGTCGATCGACACGGTCGCTCGCTACATGGAGGAAGGGAGGAGGAACCACGGTCCCTCGATGTTCCATCATTATATAAGGATTCAGGGGCCTTATCAATTCCGCGGCGAGAGGTGGCGATTGAAGGCATGCAGTTCCAGCACGCTCAGAACGCACGCCAGTGTGGACTCGGCGCCCTGGTTGGGGTCCGGCCCTTCGGCCCGCAGTCCGTCCTGGCAGCCTCCGGTCTCGGGGTTGTACATGGCGACGTCTCCGTCGTTACGCCCGTAGAACCAGGCGAGACAGCGCAGCGCCTCGTCGATCCACGATTCCTCGCCGGTGGCCCGATAGGCTGACATCGTTGCCTGCACCAGTCCCTGTGCTTCCAGCGGTTGCTGGTCGTAGGTGGCCGGTTCGCCGTCGCGCGGGTACCATCCCCGGTTTCCGATAATCCGCAGTTGGCCTTGTTCGCCGGTCTGAACGTCCAGCACCCATCGCAACGAGCGGAGCCCGGTTTCGAGCATCTCCTCATCGCCGATGGCATGCCCCGTTCGGATCAGGGCTTCGGGGGGCTTGGCGTTGCCCCAGGTCAGCGTGTTGTACCACCAGGGCCAATCGTCCGCGGCGTTCTGCTGGTGGCCATGCAGCAGACGCCGGGCCAGCTCGGCGCGGATCTCGAAGCACCGCGCGTCGGCCTGGTCGGCGTTGTCGGCGGTGAGGTACTCGTCCAGCCCCAGCAGCGTGTACGCCCAGGCGTGGAAGTGCTCGAAATCCCGCGTCGCCTCCAGGGCTCCGCTGAAGATGTGGTCGGCCAGCTCTCGCATGTCGTTGAGCGGCGCCCGTCGGGCGGCCAACCCCAGCCCCCAGATCGCGCGGGCGTGGGACGCCTCCGAGCCCACTTGCTCAGCCCAGCTGCGGTCGTAGTTCATGAAGTTCCGCAGCCGGCCGGTCTCGGGGTTGAACGCGTAGATCAGGAACGAGAGGTACCGCTGCATGGCGACGACCACGTCGTGATGAACCTTGGCCGGGTCAGCTTCGTGCGCGCCCGGCAGACGCAGGGCGCAGTAGAGGCAGCCGGCGATGAGCGATCGCGCGTTGTCGTCCGTACAATAGCCGTGGTGGGGGTTGGGCGTCGAACAGGTGGCGTGCTGCAGAATGCCCGTGTCGTCCGTGAGCACCAGAACGTGGCGCATGTCCACGGGGGGAAGCGTGTTGAGCGTCAACGAGTGGGGGTCGGGCAAGTCCTGGCCGGGCGTCTTGCCGGCGTCGGGAAGATTGTCGGGCACGGGTGGGTCCTTTCGCTCTGCGTCGGGTGGAGGCCTCTCGGTGGGGGCCTGCACGGATCGATCTCGGGTGTGAGGCGGCACCGAGGATAGCCTCCCGCGAGGGGGGCTGCAACGGCCTCGCCGGCTATGGGAAGGGGTCGGCGTCGTGGTTGCCGCCGGACAGCTCGCGTAAGGAGGACACCCGGTTCGACCAGATCTCCCACTCCCGCCGCACGCTCCGCAGCAGCGAATTCCACGACTCGGCCAGGCTGTCATCGGGCGGCTGGGGGCGACGGCGAAGCTTCTCGTAGGTCTCCAGGAGGCGATCGGCCGTGCGCTCCATGCTGAATTCCTCCGCAGATGCTCGCGCCGAGCGCATCAGGCGTTCGCGCCGCTCGCCGCTGGCCCCGGCGATGTCCATGACGGCCCGGGCAAACGCGCGCGGATCCTCGCTGTCTACCAGCGCGCCGTTTTCGCCGTCGTGGACGGCCTCCCGCGCGCCGGGCGCGTCCAGGGCGATCACCGGCACGCCGGCCGACATCGCTTCGGTCAGGACCATGCCCTGGGTCTCGGTGTGCGAGGCGAACCCGAACGCGTCCATCGCGTGATAGGCGTCCACCAGGTCGTCCCCTTTGAGAACGCCGGGGAAGTGGGCGCGGTCCTGCAGCTTCGCCTGCCGAAGGATCTGCCGCATCGGGCCCTCGGCTGAGCCCTTACCGACCGCCAGGAAGTGGGCGTTGTCCATCTGTCCCATCGCCTCGGCGATTGCGCGGGTCAGGAACACGAGGTTCTTCTCCTCGGCCAATCGCCCCACGTGGCCGATGACGATCGCATCGGCAGGAATGTCATGCTCGCGGCGGAATCGCTGTCCGTCACCGTCGGCGTATTTTCCGATGTCCACGCCGGTGGGCACCACGTCGATGGGACGGCCGACCCCGCGGGACTCCAGGATCTTCCGGACACTCCGGGAGGGAGCGATCACGCGGTCGCAGAGGTTGGCGAATCCGGTAGCGAGCTTCACGACGTACTGCCCCATCTGCGAGATGTCCACGGGCATGTAATGGGTGTAATGCTCGTACATCGTGTGGTAGGTCAGCACGATCGGTCGGTTCTGCGAGGCGGCGACCCGCAGGGCGGTATCCCCCACCCAGAAGGGGTGGTGGGTGTGGATCACGTCCGGGTCGAACTGCTCGATCCGGTCGGCCAGGTCGAACTTCGCCGGCAGGGCGATGGCGAAATTCCCGCTGGTCACGTGGCGCAGAGAGGGCATGCGCCACACGTCTTCGTCGTCGCTGTCGGGCTGTTCGTCGTATTCCGGGGCTGCCACGATCACCCGGTGCCCCCGTTGCCGGCAGCAACGCGTGAACTGCGCCACCGACTGCGCCACCCCGCCCACGTGCGGCAGGTAGGTGTTGGTGAACATCACGATCTTCATACGTCGCTCTCCTGAAGCTCGCCGGTTCGCTCGAGCGGAACGGTCACGCTTCTGCTGGCTGCGTCGGGTAGTTCGCCGGTCTTTGCCGCGGGCAGATCCACGCGGATCGTCGGCGGCGCGGATCGCCAATCGGCGTCCCAGTGGACGGTTGCCTCCTCGGCTCGGCGTTGTTCGACGCGCACCGTGACCGGGCCCCATCGGGTGGGAATCGGGCCCATCGCGACAGGTCGGCCGCTTTCGATCCACTCGCGTCGGATGCCCGGTGCAAGCACGAGCGTATCGCCCTCCTCGCGCAGGAAGAGGCCTCGGATCATCAGGGCGAATTCAGCGCTCGCCCAGCCATGGTGGCCATCGCCCATGCAGCCTCCGCCGGTGCGCGGGTGGATCGCCTCGGGCCATTGTCCCGTCGGCGAGGCGATCTCGGCCACCGCCTGCAGGAGAGGCCACCATCGCCCGTCGCCGGCCCGCAGGAAGACCTGCGCCAGGTGCAGCGTGAGATAGGCGTTCTGCCCGGAATGAATCATCTGCTGGAAGAACGCGCCGCCGACGCAGCAGTTCTCGTGGAGGTACTCCGCCGTCCCCACCAGCCTCCGGTCGCGGGCGTCCAGCAGGTGCAGCGGATAGCCTGCCGCCAGCGAACCGACGGCCCCGGCGTCCATGCGCCGGTAAGGCGAGGCGGGGATGGCCGTTGTGTCCCGGATGTGGCGCGACGCGCCCAGCGAGTGCTCGATGGTGTCCATGTAGTCATCGGCCTGTTGGCGGTAGGTGTCGGCCTGCTCGGTGTGGCCCCATTGTCGGGCGATGTCGGCCGCCGAACGCAGACCGGCGACCGACCAGAAGTTGTCCCAATAGTAGAAGTCGTTGTTGCCCAGGTGCTCTGCGGAGAAACCGGCGGGCATGAGTCCCTGGTGGAGTTTGCCCGGGGCGTCGCTGACGCGCTTCCGCTGGATCCACGCCGCCGCCCGGTGAAGCGGCTTGACCCATCGCTCATCCACCGGTCGACCCGTAAGCTCCGCCGCTCGCCCCAGCACCCACAGGACCTGCCCGTTGGAGTCCCACTCGCCTTCCTGCGAATGGAAATACCCGCTGACGCGCTGCCGTTCGATGAATCGACCGATGACGTGGCGCCCCCGCCCGAGCAACCCGACGCCGAGCAACGCGCCGGCCATCAGGGCAGCGTCGCGGAACCAGAAGCGTTTGTAGGTGTACGGGCCGGGTACGGCGTCGTCCGGGCTGAGCAGGACGAGCGAGCGGATGGCGATCTCGTACAGTCGCTGGAGCTGCGCGTCGGGCAGTTGGAGTTTCGCCGCCGGCTGGACGCTTTGCTCCCACGTCTGGGCCGGGCCGTTCGGCAGCAGGGGGGTGGATTGTTCATCCGAGGAAAGATCCACGTGTGTAACGATGGTTCGCTCGCCGGAATCCACGCGAAACATCGCCGCCGTCGTCGCCAGTCCGACCTTGCACTTGACGTGATCGGTTTCTTCCATGCCCGTGGGGTCGCGGAGGACGTCCCCGTGGCCGTAGGTGCTCCCGGTGTGTCGGTCGACCGGTTCGCTGAAAGACAGGTGTGCCTCGCCGCCGTCGATGGACCAGCCTCGTCGCCCGTCGTCCAGGGCGATGGATTCGACCATGCCGACCCCTTCGGGGTTGAACGGTCGAAGCGAGACGATCAACCAGCCGGGCCGGTCGGTATGGACGGTCCAGCTCGCGCGGGCCCTGGGGTTCTCGGGGTCGGTCACGTCGGCGCGGGCGTGCAGTGTCACGCCGTCGCCGGCGGTCTCGGTGGTCACAGCCCAGCCGTCCTCGGAGAGATCGACGTCCTGCGTGCATTCGGTGGTCTGGGCGGGGACGAGCCTGGCCCCGTCATCGCCCACGAAGCAGGCGTCGAGCGACCAGTGGTCGAACAGTGGCGTCACGAGGCCGCGCGGGTCGACGATGGGCATGGCGTTACAGCCCGGAAGCCCGACGGCAGTCCAGTTTCGGTGGGTGAGGTTGATGTGGGTGGCCGAGAATGCCCGCGGCACGAACGACTCGTCCGACGGGTCGAACTGACGCTGCACCCAGAACGGCCAGACCCAATCGAGGTTCTGCTGGATGACCTTGGTGTTGATCAGTCCGCGTGCATGGAAGCGGATGCCCGCGCGGATCAACTCGATGGGGGCTGCCACTTCGGAGGGCTGGGCGATTTTCTCGATGCGTGCGAGAATGCGCACCGGATCGAGAAAGCCGTGCGCCTTGGCGACGTGGCGGGCGATGAGTTTCCAGGGCAGCCATTTCCAGAGCATACGGCCAGGGTCCCTTCCGGATTCATCCGGATTTCGATTTGGCCCGCATTCGCCCGAATGCTCCGGCGCAGGCGGCCAGCAGAACGGCAAAGCAGGCAATCAGCAGCCATTTCAGCGTGGCTGTCAGGTATGGCGTGACGTTCGTGAGCACCAGGACCATCAGCACGATGGTGGCGATCAGAAGGATGATGATTCCGCGTAGAGAGGTCATGTCGGCCTCCTTGTCAGGTGTGTCGATTCGCGGCCCGGCCGATGGTCAGTCTTCCTGCTGCTCTTCGACTTCCAGGATGGGGCGGTCGGTGAACAGGTAGGTCTTGAGCTGCTCGTCGAAGTGGGGGTAGTTGCGGCGGAGCCATTCGGTGAGCATGGCGGCGTGCTCGAGTTCCTCGTCGCGGTTGTGGATGAGGATGTCCTTGAGCTGTTCGTCGCCGGTACGGGCGGCCCGTTCCTGGTACCACTGGGCGGCTTCGAGTTCTTCGATCAGGCTGGCCACGGCGCGGTGTTGGTCATTGACGTCGGCGGGCAGCTGGTCTTGCGGCTCGTGATGTTTCAGAGGCATCGATGATTCCTTTCGTTTGGCAGACAGAACGCGTCCATTTTTCAGCATATACACGTAGAGGCGGGCATGGCGGGAAACTCCGCCATCGGCCGGGATGGTTTTTCTGTGCAGGGGTTACCAGTAATGCGGTCGGCCGTAATAGTCGTAGAGTTTCAGTTCGTACTCGCGGTTGACCGGTTTGGTGTAGTCGAACTCGGGGCTGTTTCGGATGGCTTCGGCGGAGAGGTCCACGTCGAGTGTGCCCTGGTTCCAGTCGACCTGGTTGACCCACGCCGGCGAGACCAGCACCTTGCGGCCGGGCAGCCAGTTTCGTGTGTCCACTACGATGTATCGCAGGGCCCACACGTCGGTGGCGGCGAGCATGTCCTCGACGTGTCCGACCCCGTCGTCCCGGGCGTGGATGCGGTAGCCCAGAACTTCCTGCAGGCTCCGCAGGTGTGGGTCGCCCTGGCCCTCGTCGGCGGGGGGCGGCGGGGCGAGCGCTTCGCCGGGCATGTACGCCTCGGGCGGCGAGCCGGGCTCCCCCCAGTAGGGCGTCCAGCCGAAGTACGCGCTGAGCTGCACCTGTTTCTGTCGCGAGACGGGGCGCTCGGCCGCGACGGAGGGACTGTCTTCGATCTGCTGTTGCGTCAGGGCGACGGGGATCTGGCGGGTGTTCCAGTCCGGTTCGGTGAAGCACTCGGGGGACAGGAGCACCATTCTTCCGCTGAGCCAGCCGCCCGTGTCCACCACGACGTAGCGCACGCCCCACGCCTCGTCGTCGAAGTAGAAGTCCTTGACCTGTCCGATCGAACCGTCGGTCGCCAGCAAGTCGTACCCGATGATTTCCTTGACGCTTCGTAGCATAGTGTCCTTCCCATGGAGGCGGATTGGTCGGATGTCACCTCCACGTACATGATATCGACTCGAACAGGTCGCCTCGGAAAAACGCAGCGCGGCCGGGCGGGAAATGGAGGTCGACGAAAGCCCCATTTTTATTGGCCAAAGTTTACTTTTCGCTTGATGCTTGCCCGCTGCGGGCGCAACATATGGGCACAATTCACGTTTCATCACTCAGGCCGGGCCGACGGAACAGGGATGTGAGCGTCCGCCACCCGGATGACAGGCCGACATCAGGTTCTACAGAGAAGGAGCGAACGATGGCCAAGAAGGCAGCAAAGAAGAGCAAGCCGTTGACGAAGTCCCAGATGTTGTCACAGTTGGCGGAGAAGACCGGGCTGAGCAAGAAGGACGCTCAGATGGTCGTCGAGACGCTGGTGGACATGGCGTACAAGGAAGCCAAGAAGGGCTTCACCATTCCGGGTCTCGGCAAGCTCGTGGTTCAGCATCGCAAGGCCCGCATGGGTCGCAACCCGCAGACCGGCGAGGCGATCAAGATTCCGGCCAAGAAGGTGCTGAAGTTCCGCATCGCCAAGGCCGCCAAGGACGCCTGCCTCTAGGTCAACCCACGCTTTACGGCAATGCCGACGGGCTCGCGAGCAACCCTCGCGAGCCCGTTTTTTTGTGGCGTGCCGGACGTGCGCCCGACGAAAAAAACGGGCCCTGCCGATTCGTTCGACAGGGCCCGTGACTCGTGCGTTGTGTTGACCCGCGGGGGCTGCGGCGCCGGCGTCGGGCCGGCGCGGTAAGCCCGCGGCTGTGGGGAGATCAGTAATTCTTCACATCCAGATGCCGGAGGAATTCCTCGTTGTCTTTGAACCGTTCGAGGGCCTTGAGCAGCTGGGGCATCTCCTCGTCCACGCTGAGTGACGAGAGGAAGCGGCGCAGCATGTGGATCTTCGGGACCATCCAGTCGTCGATGAGCAGCTCTTCCTTGCGCGTGCCGCTCTTGGGGATGGAGATCGCCGGGTAGATGCGCCGCTCGGCGAGCTTGCGGTCCAGCTGGAGCTCCATGTTGCCGGTGCCCTTGAACTCTTCGAAGATCAGGTCGTCCATTCGGCTGCCGGTTTCGATCAGTGCGGTGGCGAGGATCGAGAGGCTTCCGCCGTTCTCGACTTTGCGGGCGGCACCGAACTGACGCTTGGGCTTCTCGAGGGCGCGAATGTCCACGCCGCCGCTCATCGTGCGACCCGAGCCTTCGACGTGACGGTTGTACGCCCGGCCCAGGCGGGTGAGGCTGTCCAGCAGGACCACCACGTCCTGACCGAACTCGGCCATCCGCTTGGCCCGCTCGATGGTGAACTCCGCGATGCGCACGTGATTGGTCACGGGCATGTCGTTGTTCGAGGCGATCACCTCGGCGTCGGGGCACTGGCGGCGGAAGTCGGTGACTTCCTCGGGACGCTCATCGACCAGCAGGATCATCAGGTGCGCGTCCGGGGCGTTCTTGGCCACGGCGTTGGCGATCTGCTGGAGGAGGATCGTCTTGCCCGAGCGGGGCGGGGCGACGATGAGACCACGCTGGCCGTAGCCGACCGGCGCGATCAGGTCCAGCACGCGCATCTCCATGGGCCCGCCGGGGGTCTCGAGCTTGATCTGGGGCTGGGGGTCGATCACCGTCATCTCGCTGAACGGGATGATGTCGGTGTACTCGTCGGCGGGTTTGCCGTTGACCTTGCTGACCACGTCGAGCTTCGGGCCGCCTTTCTTCTTCGTGGGCGGAACGATGCGTCCTTCCAGGTGCAGACCGGTGCGGTACCCTCCCTGACGGATGAAATCCTTGCCAACGAACACATCGCCCGGTGTGGCGCGATAGTTGTTCTCCTTCTGGCGGAGGAAACCGTACCCCTTGTCTGTCACTTCCAGCACGCCGGCGGCATCGCCAGAGTCTTTCTTCTTGGCCTCGTCCGCCGATGCAGATTGCTTCTGATTCATGTCTGAAACCTTCCTTGCAACACAACCGTACGAGTCTTCCGTTGCACGAGTTCCGCTCCGATGGAAGCGGGCGTTAAGAGTGTGTAAGCAGAACCCCCAGATCTGATTAAATCCACTCGGGGGTCTTGAATCAACCGTTTTCTTGCTCTAATCGTTGGCGGCGATGCGACAGGCTTCCTCGAGGTCCAGGCGTCCTTCATAGTATGCCTTTCCCACGATGACCCCGCCACAGGAGTTCTCCTTGCACAGGCGAATATCCTCGATCGAGGCGACTCCGCCCGAGGCGATCACCGGAACGTCGGTGGCCTCGATCAGGCGTCGGATGCCGTCGATATTCACACCCGTGAGCATCCCGTCGCGCGAGATGTCCGTATACACGATAGCGCCCAGGGGCCAACCCTTCACGCGACGGGCCAGCTCCAGGGGCGTCACTTCCACCTGCTCGGTCCAGCCCTGCAGGGCGAGTTTGCCGTTGCGGGCATCCAGCGCCAACGCGATGCGCCCGGCCAGGTCGCCCCGCCGAACCATCCGCTCGAACCAGGGCCAATCCTTCAACGCCGCCGAGCCGATCACCGCCCGGCTGACACCGGCGGTCAGTACGTCGTCGATGGTCTTCTCGTCGCGGATCCCGCCGCCCATCTGGATATCCACGTCGGCGGCGCCGATAATCGAACGGACCGTCTCGGTGTTGCTCGGTACGCCGCTGCGTGCGGCATCGAGGTCCACCACGTGAATCCATTTCGCCCCGGAAGCGACGAATTCCTTCGCCACGTCCGCCGGTCGATCGGAATAGGTCGTCTGCTGGTCGTAGTCGCCCCGCTGGAGGCGAACAGCATGTCCATCCCGTAGATCAATTGCGGGCAGAATCTGCATGCGTTACCTGGTCCCTGAAGCGGCCGACGGGCTGGCCCGGATCGGCTGGGAGGATCGATGAAGCGATCGATCGAGAACCCTCTTATATCAGATACTGACGAAATTCTCCAGAATTCGCAGCCCGACAATCTGACTTTTTTCCGGGTGGAATTGCGTGGCGAATACGTTGTCCTTGCGGATCGCCGAGACGAACCGCGTTCCATACTCCGTCGTCGTCGCGACCACCGACGCGTCGGTCGGCTCGACGTGATAGCTGTGGGCGAAGTAGACATACGCCCCGTCGTCGACGTTCTTCAGCTGCGGACAGGGGGTCTCGATGTTCAACTGGTTCCAGCCCATGTGCGGTACGGCCAACTGGTTGACTGCCGGGTCGGCGGCATCGAAGTTGAACCGCTTTACGCGCCCGCCGATCACGCCGAGCCCCTCGTGCTCGCCGTCCTCTTCGGAGGTCTCGAACAGCAGCTGAAGACCCAGGCAGAAGCCCAGGTACGGCGTGCCTTCCGCGATCGCCCGGGTAATCGGTTCGACGAGCTTGAGCTTCCGCAGCGAATCCATGGCGTCGCCAAACGCGGCGACACCCGGAAGGACGATCTTGTCGGCCCGGGCGAGTTGCTCGCCGGTGCGGACGATGCTGGCCTGGGCGCCGGCGCGTTCCAGGCCTCGCTGCACGCTGCGAAGGTTCCCGATTTCGTAGTCGATAATCGCAATCATGGCTGGTCTCTGCCGAGAGCTCCGCTTCGGGCCGAGTATGGCCCGATCCACAAGACACTGCCCCTCCCGCGTGGGGAAGGGCAGTTTCAACAGTCGGCTGCTTCGCGGCCGTGGGCGTCACTTCCGGATGACGATAATCTCCACCCGGCGGTTCTGTGCCTTGCCGCTCTTGGTTTTGTTGGCGGCGACGAAGTTCGTCGCACCCATTGCGACGGTTTCGAGGCGGTCCTTGTCCACGCCCTGCTGAATCAGATATCGCGTGACGGCCATCGCCCGGTTGGCGGACAGATCGAGGTTGTCCTGCCAGAGCTTCTTGGTCTTCACGATGGGGTCCGAGTCCGTGTAGCCATAGACGCGAACGGGCAGGCCCTGATAGTCGCCCTTGAGTTGCCGGGCGATCGTGGCGAGCTTGCTTTTGCCCTTGTCGGTCAGCGTCGCCCGCCCGCTGGAGAACAGCACGTCCGAGCCGACCGTGACCTTGTCACCGACCAGGCCTCGCTCCCAACCGGTGGCGGTTTCGCCGTTGCCCTCCGCGACGGTATCGGGCTGACCGGCGAGCTGGCTGCGCAGGTCCTCGATCGTATCGTCTTTGCGACTCAGATCGCTTTGAGCGTCCTGCAGTTCCATTTGCAGTTGCTGCTGGCCCATCTGGGCACGCGAGTACTTGCTGCGGAGGTCCTTGTTCTGGTCCTCCAGTTTGTAATTGGCCTCCTTCAGGGCGTTGATCTGCTGCTTCTGCTCGGTGCAACAGCCCTGTGCAACGATCGTCAGCGCCACCAGCAGCGTAGCCGGCAGTGCACGTGTCAAGAAAGTCTTCATCAGGATGTCTCCTTTCATCCAGTCACCCAGTCGAATCGATTGGTCTGGCTGCGATTATAGTGCTCCCAGGCGGGGAGGAAAGTGTTCGACGAGGTTTTTCCACGGAATTGGTCAGCGGCCGAAGGGGGTTATCCGTCCGAGTGCCCCGGTGTCTCCGCCTTGGGTTGGCCCATCTTCTCGTCGGCATGCTTCTTCTTGTCTTCGCGGTCGCTCATTTTGCGGGCCTGTTTCTCGACACGCTGTTGCTCGCGCCGACCCTTCCATAACGACCAGATTCCGACAACCATGTACTTGGCCATCAGGAGCACGAACGCCCCAGCCAGGCCCGAGATCACCATCACCACGCCAAGCGAGACGTCCTGGAAGGCGAAGTTGAACAGCCGAACGTCCACCACAGGACCGGAGTTGAACAGGACGATCATGGCCGCCGCTGCCAGCACCAGCGCCCCGAGGATGG
Organism: uncultured Planctomycetaceae bacterium; assembly: GCA_964521005.1. Classification (GTDB taxonomy): domain Bacteria; phylum Planctomycetota; class Phycisphaerae; order SM23-33; family SM23-33; genus CAZFPT01. Next base: position 15,767 of record CAZFPT010000017.1, read on the forward strand.
TCAGGGCGTACCCTTTTGCGAGATTGTTGTTCATGGTCATACCTTATCATAGCAGCCCGAATCACAGCATCGCGGTATACGCCGCCAGCCAACGTGAAATCGGGTTCAGGAATATCATCACCACCACAGAAGCGGCCGCCAGCCAGGGCCCGTATGGCAACTCCCGCTGGTTGCGCCCCGCCAGCAGGTACAGCGCCCAGAGCAGCCCGAAAAACGGCGCCACGAAAAACGCGATCGTCGGAACGACCCAGCCGGTGACGGCCCCGACGGCCGCCAGAATGTGTACGTCGCCCAGGCCCATCGCTTCCTTGCCGAACCCCAGCGTCCCGAGGATGCGAATGCCCCAGATCCACCCCCCTCCGATCAGGAAGCCTGCCAGGGAGGCGGCAAATCCGCGGGCGTGAGGGGCGATCCACGACGGGCCGAGATACCACTCGGTCCATGCGTCGCGAATGTCCGGAAGCCAGTGCAGCACCGCCCACGCCCCGCCGGCCAGCAGCAACACCGGGGCGAGAAACAGCAGCTCACGCAACATCTCGAAACGCGGATTCACCCCGCATTCGCTCGTGTACGCGAAGGAGGTCGGCTCCTGGGCCCGTTCGCCAGGATCGGCCGACCCTTTGCGCTTGCGGCGCTGCTTGCGAAGCTGTCGGCCTTCGTCATCGTTCTCGTTTTCGCCCGGCGGGGGGATCGGCTCATCCTCTCGCATGCGGGCGGGGTTCTCGGCGTCCAGAAAGCTTGGCTGAATCCAGCCCCGCCATTGCAGCAGGTTGGCGATGATCACGCCCGCCCCGCCCGCGACGGCCATCAGCGCCATGGCCGGTCCCACCGGGGCAAGCAGCGGGGCCGGTCCGTCGGTGGCCGGGTGCGCCGTCGCCACGCCCAGACCCACCAGGGCAGCCACCCAGCATGCCTCGGGCAGCACCTCCCAGATCTCGATGTCCACCACCGAGCACGCCAGCAGCGCGCAGAGCAACATGCCATGAGAGACCATGATGGGCCAATGATCCTCGAACGTCCCAGCCGCCGGGCGAAGGTCCAGCACCCAGTAGCAGACGTACAGCCCGGAAACCAAGGCCGCGGTAATCAGCTCGATGACGAGATATCGCGAGGAAATCCCCGCCCCGCATTGACGGCATCGGCCTCGAAGAATGAGCCAACTGGCGATCGGGATATTGTCGTACCACGCGATGGCCTTGCCGCAACGGGGGCAATGGCTGCCCGGGAAGGAGATACTCAGGCCGAGGGGCACGCGGTGGATGACCACGTTCAGGAAGCTGCCCACGCAGGCTCCGAGGACGAACAGGAAGATGATCCAGAATATGTGCATCCGACGCGGGGATCCTCTGTGAAGGCCGGGGTTAACGGTCCGGCAGACGCTACCGCGCCGCGGGTTGCTTTGCAAGCGGATGAAATGCGCCGGGCAGGCCGTAGGGCTCGCAACTTGTTGCGGGCGCGATCGTCGGCGCCGCGTGGGTTCGTCTCCTTGAAGCCCCTTCCTGAGTCCGGAAGGTGGGCACCCTTCGGCAGGCTCAGGGCAGGCAAGTGCCCACCCACCAGGCGCCGTACCCCCACGATTCGCGGAGCTCACCATGGGGCTTCAAATGCAATTCACCACTTGTCGCGTGTCGCGATTCGCGTGTCGCTGCTTTTCCCCATTCGCCCGTCGCGCGACACCTGAAGCATGTGCCGATTCATGTCGGACACGTTGGAATGGCCCCCCGATCGCTTCGGCCTTGCCGGGGGATGGCCACCTCGCTAGAGTGGCGCATCCCTTAAGCAAAGGAACTCCGATGCACTCCGACGAACTGTTCAATGTGCTGCAGGCCCTGCCGGTCATCGACGTTCACAGCCACATTTCGCGCGATCAGCCCGGCGGTGAGAGCCTCGAGCAGGTTGTGTTCTACCACATGGTGCAATACCCGCTCCGCTCGGCCGGCGTGAGCGAAGAGGCCCTCTGGTCGGGCGGGAAATTTCATTCCAACACCGGCCCGTGGGAGCCACTCTTCGACGCCTGGGGCCGCATCGCCAATACCGGCTTCGCCTGGGGGCTGGAGACGATCCTTCGCGATCTTTACGAGTTCGACGAGCCCCTCACCGCCGATTCACTGCCCGCCCTGCGCGCGAAGTTCGAGGCCAACACCGCCCGCGACGACTGGGGCCGATCCATCCTTCAGAAAGGCGGCATCCGGCGGATCCTCTCGAGCCGAACCGACGTCGAGCCGCTCGCCGACGGGGCCGACGATCTGGGGATCCGCTTCACGATCGAGTCCTCGCCGACCAGCGGCACGCGCGAATACATCGGTTGGTCAAGACGGCTGGAGTACATCGAACAGAAAACCGGGCGCGATGTGAGTACATTGGCAGGCCTTCGCGAGGCGATCGGCGAGTTCTACGACGCCAAGGACTGGTCCGGCAAACGGGCGCTGGTCAGTTGGTACTCTTCCGAGTGCGATTTCAGGCCGGCCGACGACGCGGACATCGAGACCGCCCTGCAGGCAGCGAGAAAGGGCGAACCGATCGCCCCGGAGCAGAATCGCATGCTCGAAGCGGCCATCATCCGCGGTGTCTGCGAGGCGATTTCCCCGCATACCGCCACGTTTCAGATGTGCTTCGGCGTGCAGTTCCTCACGCCCGGAAAGCCGCACCCGGTCGCGCGGGTCGCCCCGCAGTTCGCCTCCAGCCTCGGCTGGCTGTTCGGGGAGTATCCCGACATTCACTTCAACCTGCTCAACGGCTACGAACCGATCGAGCCGGAACTGTGCGCCCATTGCCTGGCATACGAGAACGTCTCGCTGGCGAGCTACTGGTGGGAGATGTTCTACCCGTCCGTGATGGCCGCCGCCTGGCGACGCCGGCTGGACATGGTTCCCGCGTCGCGGTTGTGCGGATTCTTCTCCGACGGGTGGTGCCTGGACTGGACCTACGCTCGGCTGCAGATGACACGCCGCGTGCTCGCCGAAGTGCTCGCAGAAAAAGTGCAGCAGGGGTGGTGGACCGAGCAACTCGCCATCCGGACAGCCGAGACACTGTTCCTGCACACGCCGCGCGAATTGTTCCTGCCCGACGAAGAGGTCCGTTGAGCACTCACGGAGTTGGTGTCTCCTCGCTCCGGATGCGTTCGGCTCGGAGTTCCTCCAGCAGCGAGAGGAACTCGTCCACATCGGCCGGGTCGATCATGAACGGGATGGCGTTGTTCCGCCGCACGAGAACCCACGGGCCTTCCGACGCCACGAAAGATCGGTACCAGGGGATCTCGCGCGTACCGTAAACTCCGAACCAGCCGGCCACGGGAAGCAGCCCCTGGCGTTTTCGTGGCGGGTCGCGGCGGTCGGGCGTGTAGATCTCCGCCGATTCGATCGTGTCGTAATGGATGTATCGACCGCCGGCGGCGAACTCAACGACCAGCGTGTTCTTGCGAAGGCGAATCCCGTTGGGACGGTTGCCCCACAGCCAGAATCCGCCGACCAGGGCCACCAGCAGGGCACCCAGGCCGACCCATGAATAGTTGGTGTCGGCATAGTGGTACGCAGCCGCCAGGAACATGGCGATGATGGCCAGAAGACTCCCCGCCGCGACCATGGTTCGCACGCGGAAGCGCTCCGCCGTCGGGGCCGTCTTGAAGTACGAGCGACGACTGCCCAGCCCCGACGGGCCGGGCCGATCGAATGAGCCGAGCCACTTGTCGGTTTGCTCGTCCATGCTTCGCTCCCCCGGCGGGTCGCGCGGGCGGAGAAGTGCGTCTCGCCCGGTCGGCAGGTCCCGTCAGATCATCGGTTGATCGACTCGCCTCAGCCCTTGCCCCGGCCTCGCATCTGCAGGCCGAAGAGTTTGATGAAGCCCGTCGCGTCGGAGGGGGTGTACTCCTCGCCCATGGTGAAGCTGGCCAGGTCTTCCTGGTAGAGGCTCCTGGGGCTGGTCACGCCGGCGACGGTGGCCCGCCCCTTGAAGAGCTTCACGCGGGCCGAGCCGGTGACGTTCTTCTGGGTGCGTTTCACGAAGGCGTCCAGGGCGTGTCGCAGCGGGTGGAACCATTGGCCGTTGTAGACCATCTCGGCGTACTTCAGGGCGACCTGCTGTTTGTAGTGTGCCGTGTCGCGGTCGAGCGTGATGCTCTCCAGTGCGCGGTGGGCTTCGTAGAGCACGGTTCCGCCGGGCGTCTCGTAGGCCCCGCGCGACTTGATGCCCACCAGGCGATTCTCGACGAGGTCCACCTGCCCCACGGCGTGTTTGCCGGCCAGCGCGTTGAGACGTTCGATCAGCACATGGCCGTCGAGTTTCACCCCGTCGATGCCCACCGGAGTACCCTTTTCGAAGTCCACCTGCACGTAGGCGGGTTTGTCCGGCGCCTTGGAAACCGGCACGGACATCACCCACAGCTCGTCCTGCGGCTCGTTGGCCGGGTCTTCGAGATCGGCCCCTTCGTGCGAGATGTGCCAGAGGTTGCGGTCCCGCGAGTAGATCTTCTTCTTGCTCTGCTGAATGGGGATGTTCCGCTCTTTGGCGTACTCGACGGCCGCCTCGCGGGAGGTCAGCTCGAAGCTGGAGTCCTTCCACGGCGCGATGATTTTCAGCTTCGGCGCCAAGGCCATGAAGGTCAGCTCGAAGCGGACCTGGTCGTTGCCCTTGCCGGTGGCGCCGTGGGCGACGGCGTCGGCGCGGGTCTTCTTGGCGCAGTCCACCTGCGCTTTGGCAATCAAAGGCCGGGCGATCGACGTACCCAGCATGTAGAGATCTTCGTAGGTCGCGCCGGCCTGCAGCATCGGCCAACAGTACTGCTCGGCGAACTCCTGCCTCAGGTCCGCGACGATCACCTCGTCGGCTCCGCTGGCGTAGGCCTTCTCCTCGATGCCGTCCAGCTCGCCGGCGCCCTGTCCGACGTCGGCAGCGAAGGCGACCATCTCACAGCCGTACTTCTCCTTCAGCCAGGGAAGGATGACGGAGGTGTCCAGCCCGCCGGAGTAGGCGAGCACGATCTTCTTGATTGCGTTCTTGGCCATGGTTGTTCTCGGGGTCTGTGGGAAACCACGAATTGTACATCCCGCCCGGCCCGGCGGAAAGTGGTTTTCCGACCGCCGACCGCCCCGCTTACCGCCCCTGTTTCTCGCGCCAGTAGGCGTAGAGGCGTTTGGCGTCGTCCACCGACGGTGCCCAGCCGGCCATCACGATGCCTCGTCCGCTTTTGCAGGGTACTTCGAGTAGGCGATCAGGGGCATGTAATCGTCTAGGCCGGCGAAGCATCGGCGGTACGTCTCGGCCAGCGCGTCATAGCGTGTGTCACTCATTCCTCAGCGGCTCCCAGTTCTCTCAGCAGTCTGTCTCTCATTGCTTCCCGCGGCGCCGGACAGGACATCCATCGCTCGAATTGCCCGACGGCCTGCCCGACGAACATGGCGACGCCGGTCACCGTCCGCGCCCCGGCAGCGTCGGCCAATCGCAGCAACTTTGTGCGTACGGGGTTGTAAATGGTATCGAACACCACGCCAGCAGCCGGCGGGATCGACGGAATCGGCGAGGCGTCCACCTTCGGGTGCATCCCCAGCGGGGTGCAGTTGATCAGCACCTCGGCGCCCGCGACGGCGTCCAGCTCCAGCGGGGCAGCCGACGCGCCGAACTCCCGCGCGAGCGAGTCGGCCCGCTGAAGGGTCCGGTTGGCGACGGTCACCTCCGCGCCGTAGTGTGTCAGGGCGGCCACCAGTGCGCGGGCGGCCCCGCCGGCGCCGAGCACAGCCACCGGCCGAGCGGCGAGTTGATCGCGGGAGATTCCCATCGCCTCGCACAGGGCGTCGATGGCGGCGGCGTAGTCGGTGTTGTCGCCGCGAAGCTGATTGCCCTGGTCGAACGTGACGGTGTTGACCGCCCCGATGCGAACCGCCAGCGGGTCGCAGTTGCCCTCCCCGACGTAGCGGAGGGCGTTCTCCTTGTGGGGGATGGTCACGCTCAGCCCGCGCCAGTGCAGCCAGGGACGGTTCTCGACGGCCTGCATCCAGGCGGCAAACGCCTCCCAGCCGGGCTCCACGCGAAGGGGCACGTACAGCCCATCGCAGCCGGCGGCGTCCATCGCGGCGTTGTGGACCGCCGGGCTCATGGAATGTCCCACCGGGCAGCCCACCACGCCCAGAAGCGGCGTCCCCGGTGTGACGGTGTCCCAGCGGTAGAGGTCCCGCAGCTGATCGACGGTGGGCTGACCCGGCGCCGACTCGCTGCCACGCCGCAATGCGGCGAACGTACCGAACGCGCCGAACTTTCGGGCGGCCAATCGGGTGAGCACGCCCGCTTCGCCCATCGCCAGGGCAATGGTGGGCTTGGTCGCTGCGCGGAGCACGTCGAACGCCCGCAGCGCCTCGTGCGGACCGGCCGGCGTGAAGGCGACCTTCGCGACGGCGGCGGGGGCCTCCTGGAGCCTGGCGGCGACGGCGTCCAGATCCGGCGGGCAGCGGGTGAAATCGTGATGGCTGAGGATGGTCCGTTCGGGCGGCGGCCGACCGGCGGGGTCGGTATCGAGCTCGACGTCCACCCACGTGGCTCCCTCGGTGAGGGCGGCAGTGAGCATCGCCATCCGATCGGCGTCGGGCGCGCCGCATCGGCCTCCTTCCCGCAGGGGGCGAGAGGTGACGATGGTTTCCAACTCGCCGGCTGAGCGGAGCATCCGGCGCAGTGCGTTCCGGTCCGGCAGGGCGGGGAGGAAGTCCACGCGGAACTCCACGGCATCGGCGCGGGCGTCGAGAGCGAGCCGGGCCTGGGCGCACATCTCACCGACACTCGTTGCGGTCAGAGGCACGATCAGGCGTGTGGGTTCGGCGGAAGGCAACGAGGGATCTCCGGTAGCGGCCGATCTTTGGCGCGAGCGGTCGGGATGGCCTGCCAGGGGGCTACTTCTTTCGTTTCTTGATGACCTTCTCGATTTCTTTCTTGTCGGGGTGCTTGAAGTTCCCGACCCCGGCGGCCTTGGCGAGTTTGTCGGCTGTTTTGTACAGCTCGTAGCCGATCAGAACCTTCGTCTTGTCGATGGAGCTGTTCTCGGCGGCCCGCAGCTTCACGTCGCCGGGCTGGATCAGTTCATCCTGCTCGTATTTGCGGTCGTCCCCATAGCTCTTGATCTCGTCGAACCACCATTTTGCCTTGGGCTTGGGCATGTTGTCGGCTTCGTCGCGGAGGACGTTCAGGATGTGCATGAACGCGTACTTATTGGCCCGCTCGGCGGCCTTGAGCTGGGCGAGCAGTTGGCGATCGTATTGGCTGTCCCGGGCCCGCACCATCAGTCGGAAGACCGTTTTCTGCAGGTTGGACGCGGCGCGGTTGCGGAAGGCGACTTCCTGGTCGCGCTGGAGTTTGCGCTGACGCAGCTTCTGCACGCGTTCGATCACCTGCAGCGCCTGGGCGGGTCGAAGCTTCTCAAGGTTGTCCGGGAACACCAGCGAGCGAAGTTGGCTGTCGCGGTACTTGGGCGGCTGAACGTATCGCACGTAGCGTCGCTGAAGCGCCAGGGCGGTGGGCATCAATCGGCGAATGACCGTCTCGTCGGCATCGAGGAGGGGCTGGAGCAACTGGTTGGTGACCGCAGCGCCGGTGTTGATCGGGCGACGGGCACTGAGCACGCCGGGCAGGAAGTTGGCAGTGTCCTGCGTGTAGACCACGCCCTTGAGGATCGTCTCGTATGAATCGTTCGGGTCATCGCCCTGGAAGCGGGCGTCGGCTGTCTTCTCGAGGCGCTGGGCGATCTTCTCCAGATCGTCCTTGCCGGGGCCTTTTTTGTCGGCGGCCTGCAGCGAAGCCGCGGCGAGGACCACTGCGATCAGGACCGGGATTGCATTGCGTTTCATGGAACGGACTCCGTGATAGCCAGTGCGCAACAGCGGCGCGATGATCCGGCGATTATACCGCGGGAATCCCACGCATGCAGCCATTTCTGCGCGTTTCATCATCGTCTCGGACACGCAACCGGGCCGAAGGTTGGCTCGGGGAGGGGGCTACTCCTCGCTGTGTCCGAGTCGTTCGACGGCCCCGGAGAGCCCGTCGACGCGCCACGGGGGCAGCGTGAACACGCCGGTGACCGTGTCGATCGAGGCTGGGTAGCCCTTGGCTGGGGCGTCGATCAGCTCGGGGGCGAGCCGCAACGTGCGGGGTTCGCCCTTGCTCGGGGTGACCGTGAACCGCCAGGCCGGCGCATCGAGCCCGTGGGCCTTGGGGGGTGTCTTCCCGTGGGCGACGAACCGATCGGCGCGGGTGGCCAGCAGATTCTCCACCAGCGACAGGGCCTTGTCGGCAGCGACGGCGTTGCCGTCCACCTGCCCGCTCCAGACTCCGTCGGTTCGCTCCAGCGTGATCGTCTTTCCCTTGGCCGGTGCAATCCGAACGCTCTTGAGGTCGGCTTGGGACCAGTTCGCGAAGAGGTCGCGATTGCGGAGTTCCTCGGCCAGGTCGATGAACACGCCGCTGGACACTTCCCGGACGGCCTGCGGTGTTTCGTCCTCGCGCCAGGCGTAGCCCTTCCCGTCCATTCGCACCACGTGCAGCGTGACGGTTCGGGGTTGGGGGGCATTGGCGTCGGCGTCGGTGGGGGCGATGCTGAGGGTGGCCTTGAGGTGCTCGTTGGCGTCGGCGTACTTCGCGGGGACCTCACCCAGCGCCACGGTCCGTCGGCCCTGGACTCTCTCGACCTGGTGGAGGATCCCCTGAATCGTTTCGTCGTCGGCGGGGGCGGCGACCGGCGCGGTAAGCGTCCATTGGTCCCGGGGCGATCGCGCGACGACGTAGCCGGGGATGTCATCGCGGCCCGGGCGGTCGATTCGGAGCGACGTTACCCGCTCGCCGGGACCGATTTCCATCACGGTGCGATCCCACAGGCCCGCCGGGGCATCGCGGAGCGACTGGAGGGCCGCCCGTCTGACAACGGCGACGCTGGAGGCGCCGGCGGTTCGCACGAACACGTCGTTGCCGTCGGTGGCGCCGATTTCGAGTGTCAATGGGGCGTCGGTCGCGCCGGCCCGCAGCGTGACCGTCGTGACGGGGTCGGCCAGGCCGAGGGTTGCCGGGCTGGTCGGGTTGTCGCGCCACTGCCGGGCGGGCAGTTCGGCGAGGTCCTGGATGAGTCGCCCCACAGCTGTCGGGCTGGCTGGGCCCTGGTGGGGGGCGTTCATCGTCCATGCGTCCTGCTGGGCGCGCGTGAGCCTGGTGAGCTGCTTGCCGCGGCGGATGGTGATCTCGCGCACCTCGTCGGGGCGGACGTCCAGAACGCGCATGCTTCGCAGCGTGTTCCAGTCCGGCTGGAGGGAGTCCAGCAGGGACTTCTCGACCTGGTAGATGGCGTCGGACTCGTCCAGCCGAAGGAAGACGCGATCGCGGGCCGGGGCGCTCATCGCGAGGGTGTGGACGGCTGTGTTGGCGTCGGCGGGCTGGGTGGTCGCCGATGGGGTCACTGTCAGCTGAACGGTCAGCCGGGGCTCGGCCAGGCCGTACATGGCGAGCTTCGAGGGCGTCGGGGCCTGGGCGACAAAGGCATCGGCGGTGAGTTTCGTGAGCCTGGAGAGCAACTCGGAGACCTTCGTTTCGTCCGCCCGGGCGGTGACGTCGTCGTGGGTCAGCCGCCAGCCGTCCTCCGTGGCGACCAGCGAGAAGCTCTCCCGGCCCGAGACGGTCAGGGCGCGGACCTGCCCGGGGCTCAGCGAGAGCAGCTTCAGCTCGCGGTAGTCTCCCACGTTGCGGGCGAGAACGTCGGCAAAGGCCCGGTCGGCCACGAAGATCCGCTCCCGGCCTTCGGGGCGGACGTAGGTGCGTGCCTGCCCGCTTCCGATGCGGGGGACGGGTCTGCCCACGTGCAGCGTGCGCGTGGCTCCGTCGGCGGTTCGGGCGGTGAGCGTCCAGAGCGGGGGCGCCAGGCCGGCCGACTCGTAGGAGACTTCCTCGGGGTCGGTCGGGTCGATCCGGCGGTCGTACGCGACGGCGTCGAGCAGGGCGGTGAGCTGCTGGACTTTCCAGTCGACCGCGTCGGCGGGGGTCGGCTGGGTGATTCGCCAGTCGCCGTCGGTTTTCTCGAACGTCACGGCGTCGCCGGTCGAGTCGGTCAGGGTGAGGGTGGTCGGCGCGAAGGCCGGGTCTTCGAACAGGACGCCGTTGGGCGACTCGCCGGACTCGCCGTCGGGCAGGAGGTCGCTTTCGCGGATCGCAAGGAACCCAATCGCGACGATCAGGAGGATCGCCAACAGGATCGCGGTTTTCGCCTTCATGGTACGTCGGCTCCGATAAGTTGGGGTTCTCGATTCCTTCGCGGGAGAGGCTACTGACGTCGCCGCAGGGCCATCACGATCATTCCGATCGCCAGGACGATCCCCGGGATGCCCACCACGCAGATGCTCCAGAGGATATCCATCTCGACGGGGTCAACCATCTCGATGGGGTGGATCCGCGTCGGGCCCGAGGCGATGTACTGGTCCCAGCCGGTCAGCCAGAGGCAACTGTTGATGACCAGGTCGGCGTTGGCCGAGGGCGGGTCGGTGAGTTTGCTCCCACCGTCCTCGCGCAGCTGGAGGACCGGCTCGTTGAGGTACTGGTCGGCCAGGCCCGCACTTACGCCGAGCACCACGATGCGCGTGTCGGCGGTGGGGGCTCCGCTGCGGGTGGCTGCCATCGCCACCGGAAAGGGCGGGCGCATGTCTCCGTCGTCGAACTGCGGGGAGACGGTGCTCTGCTCGGAGACCCGGAACTGACGCACCAGGTCGATGAAATGTCGCGACGCCCAGACGGTGTCCATCGAGGCGGGCACGCGCAGCACCGGGCTCACCGAGACGCCCTCCGGCAGCGGCGATACCGGGGCCACCGGGCAGACCATGGGCCACAGCGTGCGTCGTCCCTGGAGGGGCTTGCCGATCGGATGGTCGGTGTACGCGCTGAGCGGCAGGTGGCTGAACCACTGCAGGTTCGGCGTCAGTCGGTCGGGCTGCTGCGGATCGCGCGAGGCCGGGAACACGATGAACTCGTTGAGCGGATCGATGCCCCAGGCGTTTTTGAGGTAGTCTTCCAGGGGATACGGCGGGCTGGTCGGCTCGCCTCCGTACATGCCGGCCGACTGGGGCACGTGGAAGTGCGTCAGGAACACCGCGCCGATGCCGTCGTCAATGGCGCCGCGGATTTTCGCTTCGTGTTCCGGGCCGAACTGGGGGAACTGTCCTCCCATCGGGCCCATCGACGAGGTCGCCGGCGGGCAGATCAGCAGTACGCGGGGGAGCTTGTCTTCCTGACCCCTGTTGGCCGATGCGGTGCTGGGGGCGTTGGCGTCGGCGGCGTTGGGGTCCGACCAGGGGGCCGGGTCGGTCAGGTTCCACGTCTCGACGAGGAAATTGGCCTCTTTGAGGCGGTCCTGCAGCGCGGTGAGCACCTCGGGCGGCAGGGAGGAGCGGGGCATCATCCGTTGCATCATCGGGTGCATCTGCTGCGGCGTGGGCGGGGTGAAGTGGGTGAGGTACACCTTCGCGAACGGTTCGCGCACCAAACTCAGCAGGGCCGAGGCGATGGCCGAATCGCCGTTGAACCGGCGGGCGTCGGGTTCGTCGCTGTTCGGGGCCGATTGGATCGTCATCGGCCAAACCTCGTCAAAGGGGACGACGGCCTTCCGGTCGCCCACCTCCAGCAGCACGATGTTCTCGCCGGCCAATTCGTCGGCCAACCAATCGTCGGTCTCGGTGAGGTTGGCAGCCAGCTTCGCCAGACGGTTGACGATGGCGGCTGTTCGGGACATCAGCGTTTTCTCGCGGGCCGCCTGGAACACCGCTTCGGTCTGGCGGTCGACGCGGGTGAGCGACGCGATGGCCGATTTCAGGGCGGTCTTGCCGTCGCCCAGGGCGGGGGGGATTCCCCCGACGTTGCGCCGCAGGCTGCGAAGCGCCACGCGGAGTTCGTCGGCTTCGGTGAGCACCGTCGCGGCGCGTCGGTAGCTGGCGGCCTCCTGCTGGAGGTCGCCGGCCATCCGGTTGTAGTACTGGGCGATGCCCATCTGCACGATGACCCACGCATCGGACTGGTACACCAGCGGGAACTGCTCGCCGCCAAGGCGTCGCAGCTGCCCGGCCGCCTCGGCGCATGCCCGGGAAGTGCTCTGCAGCGCATCGGCCATCCTGGAGATCGAGGCCTGCATGTCCTTCACCGACGCGCCGTTGGGGTCGATCAGGGCGGCGGGAATGGTTTTCGATTCGGCGATGGCGGCGTCCACCGCGGCGATCGCGTTGGGGGCGGTCTGCTCGACGGCCTGGGCGAGGCGGGCCCGCTCGAGCAGGGCGTCCCGCGTCGACGCGACGAACTCGTGGGCGCTCGATACGACTTCGTTGGCGTCCGAGACGAGTTGGCCGTACTCGATCACGCCGCTGCGCAGGTTACGGCCGATCTTCTTCCGCGTGGTCTCGATCTGCTGGGTGAGCTGGCCGACCTGTTGGCCGATGCTCGCCCGAAGTCGCCACTGGTCGAGGTAGCTTCCGTTCTGGGCGACCAGCAGCGGGTCGGTGTCCTGTGTGAGGGCGGTCTGGAGTTCCTCTGCCGACTGCTGAAACGCCTGGACGAAGGCGAGGTGGTCGGCGTGTTTCTGCTCCCGCTGGCGTGCCAGCCGGGCCATCAGCCGGGCCCGCCCGCCGTCGGTAACGACGTTCTGCACGTCGATTTTGTCCGGGCGAAACTCCTCCATCTCCTCCAGCAACTCCAGCAGGCGCGAGCGGTATTCTGCGGGCTCTTTGCCGGATTCGCTGGTGGTATACACGCAGGTGAGGGTGATTTCGGCGTCCACGTTTTCCAGGATGCGGCGCGAGCGGTCGCTCAGGCCGAACCGGCCGAGCGTTTCGGCGTTGAGGCGGACGTAGCTGGTCTGGGCGATGATGTTGATCACCAGCAGCAGGGCGAAGACTTCGCCGGTGGTGACCAGGGCGGTCGATGCATACCGCTGGCGCGAGCGGGGTTCGCTGGCGCGATGCATCAGGACCGTCTCGACGGCCCCGAGTGCAAACAGCACCGCCGCGGCGAGGCTGGTCTTCCAACCGGTCGGCCAACCCTCGGGCAGGGCGCCCAGCAGACTCGCCACCAGTGCCAACAGCCCCGCGCAGCCGATGACGATCCACAACCCCACCGCGAGACTCTGCCCCCAGCCAACCCGCCGCAGCACCTGCACCGTGCCCACGGCGATCAGCGCCGCCAGGACCAGGCCCGCCGCCAGCAGGGCGCCCTGGGGGACGGCGTCGGTGGGCAGCAGTTTCATGTAGATCAGTGGAGCCACCGCCAGGATCGCCGCGCCGGCAAAACCGGCAATGCCCGCCTGGTAGGCGCTGTCCGGCTGGATCATTCCGTGTGCGTCGTCGCGTTGGGTTATCGCCATCGTCGGGACTCCAGACTCTTGACACTCAAGAAGAGGAACAGCGCAGTGACGCTGAGCAGGAAGACAACCCCCCGCAGATCGAACACGCCACGGAAGAACTCACGCAGGTAGGTGAACATGTTGAGTCTCGTGGCGAAGCTCCGCAGGGCGTCAGGCCCGTGCATCGCCAGCAGCTGCATGCCGAACGTGAGAACCGCCAGGATCCCCATCGCCGTGATGTCGGCGACCGCCTGGTGTTTGGTGAGACTCGATGCGAACAACCCCACCGACAGGAAGGCGGCCCCCAGCAGGATCATGCCCAGGTATCCCATCGCCGCCACGCCCGGGTCGGGTTGGCCGTAGGCGATCATCAATCCGAGGTAGACCCCCGTGCCCGCCAGCAGCGCCAGAAAGAACACCCACGCCCCGAGAAACTTGCCCAGGATCACCTGCGTTTCGGTGATCGGGGCGGTCATGAGCGTCTCGATGGTGCCCGAGCGGACCTCCTCGCTGAGCAGTTTCATCGTCAGAAGGGGGATGGTGAGGACCATCAGGTAGGCGATGCCCTCGAACAGGGGCCGGAGGGTCGCCGGCTGACCGGGTTGGAAGATCATCGCGAAGAACCACAGGCTCGCAGCCAGCAGGAAGCTGGCCCCTTTGACGTAGGCCATCGGCGAGAAGAAATATCCCGCCAGTTCCCGTCGGGCGACGGTGAGCATCTTTCGCATCGGGTGAGTCCTTTCCCTCTGTCTCGGTTGCGTCCGCCGACAATCAGGCGGAGGCGGCCTGGGAGGCGGCCCGGACGTTCTGCTTGTAGGTGATCTCGACGAAGTAGTCTTCCAGCGAGCCGATCTCGCGGCGCAGCTCCCGCATCTGCCAACGCTTCTCGGCGACGGTGCGGTAGACCTCCGAGCGGAGGTCCTGCCTGGGCGGGCCCTGGATGCGCAGCTGGGTCCAGCTGCCGGCGGGTTCGTGCTCGATCTCCTGCACGCCGGTGAGCCCCTTCATCGCCCGGACGATCTCCTCGGGCTCGGCGCCCTTGATCTCGGCGATCAGACGCGAGGGGTTCACCACCTTGTCCCGAAGCTCCTCGGGCTTGCCCTGTGCGGCGATGGTCCCGCCGGCGATGATGATGATCTCGTTACAGATCTGCTCGACTTCGGCGAGAATGTGGCTGGAGAGGATCACCGTGTGATCGTCGCCGAGGTCGCGCACGAGGTTTCGCATCGAGCGGATCTGCACCGGGTCCAGCCCGAGGGTGGGCTCGTCGAGCACCAGGACCGGCGGGTCGTGCAGAAGCACCTCGGCCAATCCCACGCGCTGACGGTAGCCCCGGGAGAGCTCGCCCACGCGGCGGCGCATCATGTTCTCGGGCTCCTTCAGCCAACACCGCTCGGCCACACGCTGGACGGCGGCACGTCGCTGGCGGGAGGGGATATCCCGCAGGGCGGCGCGGAAAAGGAGATACTCCTCGACCCGCATCTCGGGATAGACCGGGACCGACTCGGGCATGTACCCGATGTTCTGACGGACCTCCAGCGAGTTGCTCAACACGTCATAGCCGGCGATGGAGGCCGACCCGCTGCTGGCCGGCAGATAGCAGGTCAGCATCTTCAGCGTGGTGCTCTTGCCCGCGCCGTTGGGGCCCAGGAAACCCACGACCTGCCCGGAGTCGATGTGGAACGAGATATGGTCGACCGCGAGAACCCGGCCATACCATTTCGTCAGGTTGCTCACGTGAATCATACGATCTCCTCGTCGTTGGTCTGGTGCGGAGCCCTTCGACAGGCTCAGTACAGGCCGTCGGCGGTGGCTCTTTCGTCCGCCGTCGACAGACTTCGGGGGACGTCTCCCAACGTCCCTACCTTCACAACCCCTCCCGACGGGAGCGGGTTGCGGCCCAATATGGTTACGCGCGTGCGAAGGACTTGTCAAGATGCCAACTCGACGCCCAAACGGCAGAGAACGCGACAAGCGACCAGCGGGTGGCCGAAGTTGTCGGGTAAGTGCAGATCGACGTTGGGAAGGGCCGTTACAGGGGGGAGGTCGAGAATTCCTTCAAATCCGGCCACGGCCGGGCCGAATGGAAGGGTGCAGTGCAGGTCGGGTGCAGCCGCAGGGCGTCAGCACGGGGAGTAAGTATAATGGAAAACAGGGCGTTCATACGCGTTCCGTTCGAGATGACAGCCACGATCGACGCCGACGGCCAATCGGTCGCTGTGCGTGTGCGGGATCTGAGCATCCGCGGAGCGTTCATCGAGAGCGTTACCGGCGTGTCGGCCGGCGAGGGGCTGACGTTGCGCATCAAGCTCGGCGACGGGCCCGACGGACCGGTCATCGAGTCGCACTCGAAGGTCACCCGTGTCTGCGACGAGGGGGTCGGCGTGGAGTTCGTCGAGACGGGCATCGAGTCGTTCGGCCATCTCGAAGCGATCGTGCAGGCCAACTCCGGCGACCCCGAACGTGTCCTCGATGAGATGCAGGCCTTCCTGGCACGGAAGATGTAGTCGAGACAGGCAGGGACGAGTCATCCAAGCCGCTGTCAACGCGGCGAGTCGGTGGGCAGGCGGTCGCGACGGCGCCGCAGCGCCCGCAGGCGGGTGACGGAGAACGACAGGGCGTAGGCGGCCCCGCAGAAGACGATGATTACCGGCCCGGTCGGAAGGTCGCGGGCGTAGCTTGCCGCCTGCCCCAGGAAGGTCAGGGCGATGCTCGCGATCGCCGCCAGGACCATCATCTGCCACAACCGTCGTGCCCAGTGACCGGCCACCGCCACCGGAAGCGTCAGCAGGGCGATGACCATGATGATGCCCACCACCCGCGCCAGAAGCACCACCGTCAGCGCGGTGAGCCCCAGCAGCAGGAGGTAGTAGATTTCCACCGGTACGCCGCGGGTGCGGGCGTGCTCCTCGTCGAAGCACACCGCCAGCAGGGGGCGATAGAACGCCAGGCTGAACGCCACCACCACAGCCGTCAGCCCACCCAGCAGCCACAGGTCGCCCGGGGAGACCATCAGCACGCTTCCGAAGAGATTGCTCATGAGGTCCTGTGCGTATCCGGGGGTGGCCTGCATGAACAGCACGCCGACGGCCATCCCCACCGCCCAGAGGGCACTGATGAGCGTGTCCTCGCGCTGGCGGTATCGCATGGAGACCAGTCCGATGAGCCCTGCGGCCAGCAGGGCAGCGACCAGCGCGCCGTAGAGCGGGTCCATCCACTGCCAGCCATGCACCGCGCGAAGATAGCTCGCCGCCCCCATCCCGCCCAGCACGCAGTGGGCGATTCCCCCGGCGACATAGGTGATCCGCCGGACGACGACGAACGAGCCGACCACGCCGCAGGCCACCCCGGCCATCGCGCCGGCAGCCACGGACCGTTGCAGCAGGGCAGAGGTCCGCAGGACGTCCAGGAATTCGCCCATCATGCATCCTCCCGAAGGCATTGGCTGTGGTGGTCGACCATCCGCACGTGTCGGCCGTACAGGTCGGCCATGTGGTCGGCGGTCAGTTCGCGCGTGGTGTGGGTGGTGATGGTGCGGTTCACGCAGATGACGCTGTGGATCGCCCCGCAGACAAATCCCACGTCGTGCGAGACGAGCATAATCGTCAGCCGTTCGTTGAGCTGGTGGAGCAGGTCGTGCAGTTCGCTTTCGGTGCGCGGGTCGAGGTGGCTGGTAGGCTCGTCCATGAGCATCAGTTCGGGTCGACCGGCCAGCGCGCGTGCGATGAGCACGCGCTGCTGCTGCCCGCCCGACAGCGCCGAGAACGGACGGTCGGCCAGGTCGGTCGCGTGGACCTCTTCCAGGGCATCGGCAGCGGCGGCGTGGTCGTCCTTGCGGTAGCGTCCGACGTGCCTGCCGGGACCGAGCGTTCCCATGAGCACCACGTCACGGGCACTGACCGGGAAGGTCGCGTCGAACCGCATGTGCTGCGGCGTGTAGGCCATCCGGTCCACCGCGCGGCAGGGAGGCTTGCCGAAAACGCGAATGGTTCCGCTGTCGGGGGTGAGCAGCCCGAGAATGAGCTTCAGCAGCGTGGTCTTGCCCCCGCCGTTGGGCCCGACCACGCAGGCGAACTCGCCGGCCTGGACCGCGAGATTCACGTCCTCAAGAACCGTCTCGGCCTCGTAGGAGAACCGCACGTCCCGAATGTCGACAATACTCTCTGCCATGCGTTGTCCACAAGCAGTTGGTCGCTGGTCACTCTGGGATAATATCATCACCTGATTTGGCCTGAGTCAACATGGCCTTCATTTCGTCAATGGTGAAGGAGGGGGTTTTCAGGTGAATCACCGCGTGGCAGTTGGGGCATACAGGACGAAGGTCGTCAATGGGGTCCACCTCGTACTCAGCACCGACCTCTGCAAGGGGGCGGAGGTGATGCACATGGATGTAACCCCTGGCGGCTTCGCCGTAGATGTCCCGTAGCTCAAGACCGCAGATAGAGCAGCTACTACCGTGGTGATTGAGGCATTCCGTTCTCGCCTGAGGATTTCGCTCAAACGCATTGATCTGGATGCGACGGACAGAGCCTTCCCTGTACTTTGTTCCTTCTTTCACTTCCTCAGGCAGATAAGTCTCAGATTCGACGAGTGCCAGTTCGCCCAAAGCCGTGGCGACCTCCTGATGCATTTCCCAAAGGAAGGAATTATCGCTTCGATGGTGGCCAACAGACAAGATGGACCACCAGCGGGGTTTATCTGAGTCCTCATCCAGTTGCGGTCTGATTCCGAGTATGTCGCAGAGCCGATGGCCTAGCCCTCCGTAGAGCAGATTCACAACCGGATGCCCTCCACCTATCCCAGCCAAGGACGCCAATTGAGTGGCTGTTACAGTTCTTCCAGGGGCGTTGTATTGCGTTGTCAATACAGCAGTATCGCGTTCGGTCAGTGAGACCGCTTTGAAGGCTCGAACATACTCTGAAAGCGAAGGTTTGTTGCTCAGTCGGTATTCCTTCACGATGTCGAGATCCTTCGTCATTTGTGCATCCTTCCAAACCCCAGTGCTAGCCGACGCGGCGAACCATTGTATCCCCAGATACCGCAAATCGATCGGGCGGGCAAGGTTTGCGCCCGATCGGTGCAGTGCCATTCCAGTTCGCTACTTTTCGA
>CAZFPT010000017.1:34305-36314 GCA_964521005.1 uncultured Planctomycetaceae bacterium
CGGGCAAGGTTTGCGCCCGATCGGTGCAGTGCCATTCCAGTTCGCTACTTTTCGATGGCGGCCGACCGTTGCTGGGCGGCACGGATCCGCTCGACGTCGAGCTTCCCGGACCGGTCGAAGCGGTAGATCCCGTTCTGCTCCTGGTAGACGTCCGTCAGTTGCGTGTAGCAGTAGCCGAACATCCCCGGGTTCTCCAGCAGCACGCCGGTAAGTGCTTCGAACCGCCGGTAGAACTCTTCCTCGGTCGCCGGGCGGTTGCCGTAGCCCCAGCTGTCTTCGTCTTCACCGGCGTCGGGGTTCCACCAGATCCCCCCGAACTCGCTGACGAAAAACGGTTGGCCGCGGTACGGCACGGACCAGGACCTCTCGCCGGGCCCGTGCTTCCAGGCGCTGTTCTCGGAGAGTCCGGCGTGCCGCGCAGCCAGTTCGTCGGCGTCCTGGGTGTAGTCGTGGCAGTCCCACACGTCGGCTTGCGAGACGCGATGGCAGTAGCCGCTGACGTCCAGGATCGGCCGCGTCGGGTCGGCGGCGCGGGTGGCGCGGAAGCAGCCGATCATCATGTCGTCGTGCTCGTCGATCCGGTCCACCAGCGGCTGTTCGGTCTCGTTCAGTGGGCACCATCCGACGATGGACGGATGGTTGCGGTCGCGCTGGACCGCCTCGATCCACTGGGTGATCCACGTGGGGCGCGGGTCGTGGGATTTCGGCAGGTGCCAATCCGCGAACTCCCCCCACACCAGGTAGCCCATCCGGTCGGCGTGGTAGAGGAACCGCTCCTCGAAGACTTTCTGGTGCAGCCGCGCGCCGTTGAAGCCGGCCTCCTGCGAGAGTGTGATGTCCCGCGCGAGGGCCTCGTCGCTGGGAGCGGTGAGGATTCCGTCCGGGTAGTAGCCCTGGTCCAGCACGAGTCGCTGGAAGACCGGCTCGCCGTTGAGCAGGACGGCCTTGCCGTCGATGGCGATGCTCCGCAGGCCGGCGTAACTCTCTGCCTCGTCGAGAATGCTCCCGTCGGCGTCGAGCAGTTGGAACGTCAGGCCGTAGAGGTGCGGGTCGTCGATGGACCACGCCCGGCGTCGATCTTCAGGGATGTCCAGCACCAACAGCGTGCCCATGGTGGACGCCGGCGAGGTTTGCGAGACGATCTCGCCGTCACCGTCGCGCAGTGCGACCCGGACGGCCGACCCCGCGGCGGGACCTTCGACGGGCGCCTGGACCACGAATCGGCCGTTGGGCAGATCGGGCGTGATCACGGGTCGTCCCAGGTACGATCGCCCTGCGCGTTCCAGCCAGACCGTCTGCCAGATGCCCGTGGTGCGGGTGTAGTGGCAGCCGTGATTGTGGTATTCGCGCGATTGCTTGCCCTGGGGCTTGATCTGCCGGTGGTCGTCGCGGGCGCGGACGGTGACGGTGAATGTCTCGCCCGGCTTGAGCGACTCGCCCAGGTCGACGGTGACGGGGGTGAACCCGCCGCGATGGCGTGCGACCTCCCTGCCGGCGATGTAGACGGTGGCGTCGTAATCGATCGCCTGAAAGTGCAGCAGCAATCGGCCGTCGGCGGGCCAATCGGCGGGGACGGTGATCTCCCGGCGATACCAGACGGCCGCCATGAAGTCGGTATGACCCACGCCGCTCAGCTCGCTCTCGGGGCAGAAGGGCACGGTGATCTCGCCGGCCAGCGGAGCATCGAGCAGCCCTCGCTCCAGGCCGCTGTCACCGGGATCGATCTCGAAGTCCCATCGGCCGTTGCAGTTGAGCCAGTGGGTGCGAACCCATTGCGGGGTGGGGTGCTCGGGGCGTGGAATGGTCATGTGATGTCCTCGTTTCTGTTTGTCGGGTCGTTGCGAGAATATACCGGCAGGGCGCAGAGCCCGCAACTTGCTGCGGGCGCGATCGCCGAAGACGAAAACAGAACAGAACATGGGCTGGAAGCCCATGCGACGTGCAGGACCGGCTGACCATGGGGCTTCAACGATACTTCGGGTGCCACCGGCGTCTCCGCACGCCGGTGC
>CAZFPT010000018.1:0-36141 GCA_964521005.1 uncultured Planctomycetaceae bacterium
AGCAACCCGGTTGCTCAGCTCGCTTGGGCTCGCTGCACAAACCGGGGCACCCTTGAAAGGGCTGATCGGCCGTAGGGCTCGCAACTTGTTGCGGGCGCGATCGCCGGTCGATGTGGGACGATGACTCCTTGGAACTTGTCCTTTGGAATTTGGAGTTTCGCTTCTTACCCCCACGGTTCGCGGAGCTCACCATGGGGCTTCAAATGCGTTTGACCACTTGTCGCGATTCGCGCGTCGCGCGTCGCGCGATACCCCCACCTTTCGCTTCGCCCTTCGACAAGCTCAGGACCGGCTCAAGATGGGGCTTCAGCTTTGTTTCACCGCGTGTCGCTGCTTTTCGCTTCTCTACGTCATGTCCGGGGGCGCGATGGAGGGAATCTCCCTTGTCGGATGCAGGCGGTGCGGGTATGCTCTGCTGTTTCGACAAGGATCGATGTTTCACGAGCGACGGGCAGAAGCACTCTTGCGCCCGTCGCCATCCGAGGACCCACCATGAAAATCGCAGATTTGAGCAAGATTGAAGGCAGGACCTACCCGGCCCGTCGGCGGACGCAGAACGTCGTGGGCGGCGCGAGCCCCATCGAGGCGACGGCGTTCTCCATGGGATACGTCACGCTCGATCCCGACGGCGGACAGGTTCCGTGGCACAACCAGGAGCAGGAGGAGGTCTACTTCGTGCTCAACGGCACCGGCGAGATGTGCCTGGGCGAAGAAAAGCAGACGCTCACCGACGGCCAGGCTGTGTATATCCCCTCCGGCGTGTTCCATCAGCTGACGAACATCGGCGACACGCCACTTACGTTCATCTACGTCTATGGCCCTGCCGGCGACGTGGACCACTGGAAGCAGGAACTTGCCGGAACGCTGCCCAAGGCCGGCGTGGATGTCCCGCCGCTGCCCGAAGGTGCCCGCCAGCAGTGCACCGAGAAGCCCTCCGACGCCGGGTAGCCCCCGGACCCATGTAACCCGCCCCGGCCGAGACGATCTCGGCGGCGGCAGAGCAAAACCCCAACCAACGAGGAAGACGTAGATGCAGGACGCGAAAATACACAATGTCGGCGTCATCATGAATGGCGTCACCGGACGGATGGGCACCAACCAGCACCTGCTGCGGTCCATCATGGCCATCCGCGAGCAGGGCGGGGTGAAGGTGTCCCCCACCGAGTTCATTATGCCCGAGCCCGTGCTGGTGGGGCGAAACCCGGTGAAACTCAAGAAGCTTGAAGAGCTTACGGGTATCACCGAGTGGACCACCGACCTGGACGAAGTGCTCACCGACGAGAAGTACCCGCTGTATTTCGACGCCCTGTCGACGACGCTGCGGGTGCAGAATGTCTCCAGGGCGATCGCTGCCGGCAAGAACATCTACTGCGAGAAGCCCACCGCGCTGACCACCGAGGACGCCTATCGGCTCTACACCGAGGCCCGCGATGCCGGCGTGAAGCATGGCGTGGTGCAGGACAAGCTCTGGCTGCCCGGGTTGATGAAGCTCAAGACGCTGATCGCCAGCGGATTCTTCGGGCGGATTCTCAGCGTCCGCGGCGAGTTCGGCTACTGGGTGTTCGAAGGCGAGATCGTCCCGGCCCAGCGACCCAGCTGGAACTATCGCAAGGAAGACGGGGGCGGCATCATTACGGACATGCTCTGCCACTGGCGGTACGTGCTGGACAATGTCTTCGGTGACGTCAAGGCCGTCAGTTGCCTCGGGGCGACGCACATCCCGCGGCGCGTGGACGAAAGCGGCCAAACCTACGAAGCAACCGCCGACGACGCCGCCTACGCGACGTTCGAGCTGGCCGGCGACGTGATCGCGCATTTCAACTCGTCCTGGTGCACCCGCGTCCGCCGCGACGATCTGCTTACCCTGCAGGTCGACGGTACGAAAGGCTCGGCTGTGGCGGGCCTGCGCGATTGCCGAATCCAGTCCTTCGGGGCCACCCCCAAGCCGGTCTGGAACCCGGACATCGATCAGCCCATCGATTTCTACGACGGCTGGCAGGAAATGCCCGACCAGATCGAGTACGACAACGCCTTCAAGGCGCAGTGGGAACTGTTCCTGCGGCACCTCGTGCTGGACGAGCCCTTCGAGTGGGACCTCCGCGAGGGCGCCAAGGGCGTCCAACTGGCGGAGCTGGGCCTGGAAAGCTGGAACAAACGCGCCTGGGTCGACGTGCCAGAACTGGCGAAGTAGTCCACAAAGCAACAAACCGCGGCGAAACGCCCCGGCCGACGGTTCCACCCGTCGGTCGGGCCGGCCGACCATGAATCGCGCTCGAAACGATGGGCGCTTCCCCTCAATCTGCATTCGGGGATTATTGGGGAATTGGGAGGTAAGGCAAGGCCAATACCGGCTTTGTCGCAGGGGTGTAAATCCGCCTCATTCCGGTCTTGTTTTTGGGTGATACGGCTTGGCCCTCCCCCCGTGCGTATAATTCCTGCAGTTACGGCCGGTGGTGAAACAGGACCACTCGCCCGGATCGGTCGGCGGGGATACTCCCGGGCCTTACGGATCGTAACTTTAGTTCAAAACAAGTGTTGGCGGTTGTGGTATGCGCCCGGAGCAGGTGGCTTCGGAGTGAGCGAAAAATCCCGGTCGGGCGGATTTTCCATCAATGGTACATTCCCTCATTCCGATAGTGAGGTTGCCTTCCATTCGTTGCGGAAGGCCTTCGGGGTGGATCACGATACGCTGCAGGCACCAGGAAAAGAGGAGACCCATGGTCACGATTCAGGGAGAGTGCGCGGAATTTCGTTTTTATCGGCCGGGGGCGCGGGAAGTGCTCCTCGCGGGGGATTTCAACGACTGGGACGCCGTCCGGACGCCGATGACGTCCGTCGGCAACGGGTACTGGTCGGCCAAGCTGGACCTGCCCGCCGGCGAATACCGCTTCCGCTACTGCGCTGACGGCGAGTGGTTCACCGACTACGCCGCATTCGGCGTGGAACCGGGAGAGTACGGGCTGGACAGTCTCGTGCGCGTGCCGCAACGCCGCGTGAGCCTCGTCGCCAAGGCGCCGGCAAAAACGGTGGCTATCCCGGCAGACAATTCGTTCGCAGCTGCCTGAGAGACCCAACCGAGACCGACTGTCCTGCGGATGGCCGGTCTCGTTGTGTGGGCGGGGGGGTTACTCTTCTTCGTCGCCGGCGTCGGGATGGCTGGGGGCTTCTGCCGTCTCGGCGGGGGCTTCGCTGGCATCCATTTCGCTGACGGGCTCGTTGTCCGGCGCGTCCTCGGCCGACTCGCTTTTGCTGTCCTCGGGAGCGGCTGACTGGTCCGGATCGGCCGACTCGCTCTGGTCGCTGTCTTCGTCGCCCTGTTCTTTCGTGATGGGTTCGGGCCTGGGTCGAAGCTCATCGACGCGGGGCAGGTCCTCGATGCTGCTGAGCCCGAACGCTTCGAGGAAGAACGTCGTGGTCCCGTAGAGCATCGGGCGTCCAAGCACCTCGGCCCGGCCGACGATCTTCACGAGGTTCTTCTCCATGAGCTTGCGAACCATCTCGCCGCTGGAGACCCCGCGGATGGCTTCGATGTCTGCCCGCATGATCGGTTGACGGTAGGCGATGATCGACAGTGTTTCCATGGCCGCCGAGGAGAGCTTCGAGTCGCTCTTGACCTTGAACAGCCGAGAGACCACGTCGTCGTATTCCTCGCGCGTGAGTACCTGGTAGCCCCCCGCGATGCTCTCGATGCGGAAGGCGCAGCCCATCTCGTCATACCGGTGGTTGAGCGTCTGGATGGCGTCTTTCACCACGCCGCGATTGGGCAACTCGGCGACGTGCTGGATTTTCGAGATCGAGATCGCCCGGCTGGTGGCGAACAGGATCGCTTCCACGACGGCGGCGGCCTCCTGGGGGTCGACCGCCAGATCTTCAGCGGGCTGATCCGTGCTCTCGCCCTCGTCGATCTCATCCTGCCGGTCGGCTGACGGATCGCCCGAGGCGGCGGGTTGTTGGTCGTCGGCAGTGTCCACGACGTCGGGGGCGGTGTCCGCCTGTTCGACGGGCGTATCGACGCTCTGGTCGGTCGTCTCGACCGCCTCGTCGGTCTGCTCGGTCTGGCTGGGAGTGTCGGGCTGATTCATGTCGTCACCTTACCGGCGCAGCCGGGGTTTGGCAAGGCTGCCCGCCGGGTCGAATTACCCGTGGCAGGGGCGGTAGAAGCTTGTCGGTCTGGGGCCCATCGTGTTGTGCAGCTCGCCGATTCCCTCGATCGTGCCCACGATGCGGTCGCCGGGCTGGAGGAGCTTGCCGGTTGCTTTGCCGACTCCCGAGGGCGTGCCGGTGGCGATGACGTCGCCGGGCGTGAGTGTCACCAGTCGGCTGCAGAAGGCGACCAGCTCGCGCACCGAGAAGATCATCTGATCGGTAACCGCGTCCTGCCGCGTTTCGTCGTTCACGCGGAGGCGAAGGCGGAGCGCCTGCGGATCGCCGATTTCGTCGGCAGTCACCAGGCACGGACCCATCGGGCAGAACCTGTCGTGCCACTTTCCGTGCAGCCAATCGAAGAACGGGTCTTTCGGCCGTTGCGATCGCCCGTCGGCGTGGGTCATGCTGCGGGCCGAGATGTCGTTGGCGATGGTGTACCCGGCGATGAACGCGTCGGCGTCGGCTGGCGTGATATCCTTCGCCTCCCGACCGATGACAACCGCCAGCTCGACCTCGTAATCGATCTCCTCGCTCACCGTCGGCCAGGGGATCTCATCGTCGGTGGCCGCCACCGCGGTGGGGGGCATCAGGAAGGGGCGGGGCGTGGTGGTATTGGCCGGGTCGTCGGGCAGGTCGCGCCCGCGGTCGAACTCGCGATGGTGCTCGACGTAATTCACCGCGATTCCCATCAGCTTGGGCGGGTCGGGAATCGGCGCCAGCAGGCGAACGTCGTCCATCGTCAGGCGGCGGGAGGGGGGCGTCTGGGCCCGGCGGGCGAGTTCCTCCAGGGCATCGCTTCCGCGGGCGATGGCCTCCCGCAGCGAAGATGGGCCATCCGGCCAGGCCGATGGAATGTCCTGAATGTGGTCGTCTCGCAGCACGCCGAACGACGTCTTTCCGTCGTAGGTGTAGGTCACAAGCTTCATGCGGTGCTCCGCTTGGGGGTCGTCGGACAATCAGAAGGCGAAGGATACCGCCCCTCAGCGAGTGATGCAACGGTGGGCGAGACGGCGAGGCTCACCGGGCCCGGTAAGACTCTGCCTCGGATTCGATGCCATCTCGGCCTTGATCGGAGACATAGTCGGCGGGCACCTCGGCGGTGGCGGGCTGTTGGGCCTCTTTGGCATGCCGGGCCCGCACCGACCGCCGATACGGGCGGGGGCTGGTGCCCACCACGCGCCGGAAGAAGCGGGAGAAGCTGAACACGTCGGGGAATTCGAGCGTCTCGGCGACCTCGGTGATGTTCAGGTCCGAGTACTCCAGCAGGCGGGAAGCCACCTTCGATCGCTCCAGGTCCAGGTACGATTTGAGCGGCATGTCGCAGTGCTTGCGAAACAGCGAAGAGACGTGCGAGACGCTGTAACCCAGGTGTTCCGCCACGTCGGAGACGGCCAATCGGCGTCCACCGCTGGATTCCACGAGCGAGGCGATCCGCGAGATCAACGATTGGTCGGGTTGGTTGGGCGTGTCGTTGACCGGTCCCAGCCGATGGGTCAGCAGGGCGCCGAGGAGATGCTCCAGCACCCATCGCTTACGACGGCTGGGCTCGGGGGTCGGTGGCAGGAGCGTCCGCAGTGTCTCGATGAGCGTGACTTCTTCGGTGTCTTCCCGGTCGTCGCCCAGCAGCATCACCGAGGCGTCGTCGGATACGCCGTTGGCGGAAAACTTCAGCGAGAACCACTGTTCGCCGCCTTGTTCGTAGACGAACTGGTGCTTGCAGTGCGGCGGAATCAGCAGGACCTGCCCCTCCTCCAGCGGCTCATCGATGTCACCGGCCCGGGCAACGATCGGCCCGTGCGTGATGATTTCGATCTGCCAGAAGGGGTGAGAATGCTCGGGGACCGGGCGGGCCTGGGAGGCGTAACCTTTGTGACACAACAGGATCCGGCATCGCAGGGGATTGCCCTGGAATGAGGAAACGCCCTGTTTTGATAAATCAATCGCCCGTTTTGCCATTCTTATCTCGTCCTTGTCTCGTTTATGCTATATCATGAGTCGAATCTGTGCAAGTGGTTTCCGCCGCGAATCGCACGAAACCAACACGAAAGACCGGTCTGACCAACCTTTCAACCCAGAAAAGGACGACGCGATGAACGCGATTTTCAGCATCTTTCCCAAGTTCCTCCGCAAGCTCTCCGCTGAGCAACTCGCCGAGACCATCCACAAGGTCGGCTTGGATACGACCAACCTCGTGATCCGCGACGGGTTCTGGTGCAAGCCCGATTCGCTGGCTGCCGACGTGCCCGCCTTCCTCAAGACGATGAAAAAGGCCGACATCAAGGTGCATTTCGCCACGGCCGGCTTTATGCCCGCGGACATCCTCGCCGACGACACCGCTGTGCGGGTGCTGGCCGACAACGGCGTTCGTGAGTTCCGCCTGGGGTACTACAAAGGCGGCGACGAGCCGGGCAAGACGCTGGAAACCGCGCGCGGTGAGATGGCCCGGTTGGCCGACCTCTGCGATCGGCTGGACGTCAAGGCGGTTTACCAGATCCACCACGGGACGGGCATCCCCTCGCCCAGCGCGATCTGGCACGTCGTGGAAGGCCTGCCGGGTGAGCACATCGGCGTCATGCTCGATCCGGGCAACCAGGCGAACGAAGGATTCGAGAGGTGGGGGCGGGCGACGAAGCTGCTGGGTGAGAACGTCGCTGCCATCGGCGTCAAGGACGCCCGGGTGACGCAGGATACCTCCCGCATCGGCGAGGAGGACAAGGGTTGGGGCACAAGCTGGACCACGCTGGATCAGGGAATCACCAACTGGTACGAACTGGTCCGCTCGCTGGACGCGATCGACTTCGACGGGACGTTCGTATGGATGCCCTTCTACAACGAAGGCGAGCCGGATGTGATGATCGAGAAACTCGCCGGCGAGGTCGCCTACCTGCGCAAAGTCGTCAACGACGTGACCACCACGCGGAAAGAAGCATAGCCCCGCGCCGGGTTGCTCCGTTCCTCCTTCGCAGGCTCAGTCGGGACGGCACAAGCCCGGGCACCCTTGGTTTGGGGTCGCTCCAAACGGCGCAACGCCGGGCACCCTTGGTTTGGGGTCGCTCGGAACGGCACAACGTCGGGCTCCCTTGGTTTTGCGCACCCTTCGTTGTGAATGAAGCGACAAACCGGCCGGCGGGCAGGCTTCATTCTTCCGCGCGGGCGGCGGGTTCGGGCAGGTCTCGGGCGATCTCGTTCACGCGGTATCCCATGCCCGTTTCCCCGAGTGTGGACAGGTCCACCTGGCCGTCGCGTCGGCGGTAGAGGCCCGGGTGCACCTCGGCCTCGATGTCGCTGGCGGCGGGGTAGAACTGCATCGCGTTGGTCTCCACGCCCATGATGGTCCCGGCGTGGGCAGCCAGGCGGACATGGGGGATCTGGGCGAGCATCGGGTTGGTCAGGTCCTGCACCATCAGCGTCATCCCGTGTGCCTTCGCCCAGCAGAGGCTCAGCAGCGCACCGGTCTGCGTCTTGCAGGTCTTCAGCGCCACGCCCGTCCAGCCCAGGCGGCGTCCCTGGGCGACCAGTCGCCAGTCGTGGGCGCTCTCGTCCATGAACAGCGGCTTGCGGGCCGAGACGCTGTGCACGTCGATGGGGTGGGCTTCGAGGTCATATGGGAAGGGCTGTTCGACGTACAGGATCATCCCGTAGATCCGCGGGTGCTCGATCACCAGTCGGTCGAGGATGTCGTTAACGTAGGACGGATCGGTGACGGTGCAGTTGAAATCGCTCGTCAGCCAAAGCACGCCTTCCTCGATGGCGATCTGGCCGATGCGCGTCAGTCGATCGTAGTCCCACGCGGCGTCGTTGCCGCGGAGCTTGACCTTCAGGCACGTCAACCCGTCGCGGCGGATCCACTCGCGCAGCAGCACCGGGTAGCCGTCGTCGGGCTCGTCGCCGGTCAGCTCGCTCGGGTCGATGAGGTCCTTGCCGCCCACCAGATGCCACGCCGGAAGCTTCGCCGGCGGGTCGGAGGCGAGGAACTCGCTGGGATAGACGCCCTGGAACGACACGTCGGACCGGTCGGCCGGCGTGAGGAACGCGGAGAGATCGCTCGATAGATACTCCTCGTTGTAGGTCTTGTAGACGTCGATCTCGTGGAGTTTGCCGAAGGCGTCGTGCAGGGCGATGTCGAACGCGCTGCAGCAGACCAGGGCAGCGAGGTAGGGCATCTCGCCTTCGGGACGACCTTCGGAGAAGTCCCGCAGCGCCCGCGGAAGCCTCTGCTCCAAAAAAGCATGGCCGACTTCCAGCGGATGCCCCGAACCCTCCCACCGGGCCCAGTCGCCCGTCAGGTGTTCGCAGAAGCCCTTCAGCGCCTCGTGCCGGTCCTCGTAGCTGAGTTGATCGGTCGGCCAGACCCATTGTACGCTCAGGGGCGTCTCGCCCCAGCCTTCGGCGCGTCGGCCGTCCTGGTCGGCGACGGTGAGCTTCACGCGGGCGCAGGTCACGTGAGTGAGCGTCTCGGTGCCGAACTTCAGCGGCACGCGGGTCTCGACGGGCAGGAAGGTCAGTTCAGCGGCGGTTACGCGGATATCGGTCGGCTTGGCCATGGGGTGTTCAATCGCTTTCTTTGAGGGTTCGGATGTCTTCGTTGGCGGAGGCCCGCAGGGCGAGCCCGTCCGCGCTGGAGGCGGCGGCGTTCTCTTCGAGCATCTGCTCGACGGCCGCTTCGTCCACCGGCAGGGCGGCGGCCGCCCGGCGACGGCTGGCGAGGTAGGCGGCGTTGGTCAGTTCGATCTGGTGGAGCCCGGCCTGTGCGCCCGCGACCATCGGCGAACCGTCGATGAGATGGCGGGCGAAGGCGTGGATCACCGCCAGCCGCAACTCCTCGGCGGGCGGTTCGGCGGCGCTGTCGAGTTTCACCCATTCCGATGATAGGGCGCCTTCCTCGCTGCCGGCACGCGGGCAGGTAAGAATGTGCTCGCCGAGCGGGCCGGCGAGTGTTCCGAGTTTCAGCGAATCGCCCTGGATCATGGCCGTTGCCCGGTCGCCGGACAGCACGAGTCGCTCAATGCCCGGCGCGTGGGCGGTGGAGGCGTAAATGTGCCCGGTGGCCGGTCCGGCGTATTGGCAGACCAGCTCGGCGGTGTTCTCGACCTCGATCGTATGATGTCGCGTCGCGCAGAACGCGAAGACCTCACGCGGCAGCCCGCCCAGCCACAGGAACAGGTCCAACGAGTGGGGCCCCTGGTTCATCAGCACCCCGCCGCCTTCGCCGTTCCACGTGCCCCGCCACGCGCCGGAGGAATAGTACGCCTGCGTGCGGATCCAGTCCGAGCAGACCATCTCGACGCGGAAGATCTCTCCGAGCGTTCCGTCGTCGATCAGCCTGCGCATCCGCTGCACCATCGGGCGGAGACGCTGCTGGAACATCACGCCCAGGGCAACACCGTGCTTTTGGCACTCTTCGATCATCCATCGCGCCGGGCCCACGGTGACGGCCAGGGGCTTCTCGCACAGCACGTGGATTCCCGCCCGGGCCGCGCGAACCGCCAGCGGCGGGTGCCAATAGTGCGGCGTGGCGATGACGGCAGCGTCGATGGTGCCCGAGTCCAGCAGTTCCTGGGCATCGTGAAAGTGGGGCACGTTCAGCTCGTCGGCGGCGCGATGGGCGTTCTCGGGCGTGGCGCAGGCGACGCCGCCCAGCTCGAACGAGCCGGACCCCGCAGCCGCGATGGCCCGGGCATGCGCCGCCCCCACCGTGCCAAGCCCGATCACTCCGAAACGCACCTTGTTCATCGCCTGCCTCTCCTGGCTATGCTCCGTCTGTCGCGTCGTGCACAGGGTACGGCCCGCACACGGTTTGGGCAATGGCAAAACCCTTCGCCTCCCTCGCCAAAACGCCTTCGCCGCGTCTGGGTGTTTGCAGCCGACCCGGCGAAGGGATATGCTGACGGGCTCGCAGATCATGAGGCCGATTCGCGTTGCCATCCGGCGGCGCCGGTCGACAGCCGAGAGGAAAGGACCCACCGTGCCCGGCAAGCAACCCCATATCGTGATATTCAACCCCGACCAGTGGCGTGGCGACGTTCTGGGCCACATGGGCGACCCGGCGGCAGTCACGCCGAACCTGGACCGGGCCGTGGAAACCGACGCGGTCTCGTTCCGTCGGGCATTCTGCCAGAACACCGTCTGCACGCCGTCTCGCTGCAGCTTCATGACCGGCTGGTATCCGCACGTGCAAGGCCATCGGACGATGTACCACATGCTCCGCGAGCACGAGCCGGTTCTGCTCAAGCAGCTCAGGGACGCCGGGTACTACGTGTGGTGGGGCGGCAAGAACGACCTCCTGCCCGGCCAGGACGGCTGGGAGGACCATGTCGACGAGAAATACTCCGTGCCGCCCGAGAAAACGGACCTCTATCGTCGGGCCCACAACCACCACCAGGAGACGGACTGGCGCGGCGACCCGGAGGGGGACAACTGGTATTCCTTCTACGCCGGGAAGATCCAGGACCCGCCCGACGGCGGCACGTACTACGATTGGGACTGGGCGAACGTGCACGGAGCGATCGACCGCATCCACAATCCGCCGGGCGATCAGCCGATGTGCCTCTACATCCCGATCGGCTATCCGCATCCGCCTTACGCCGTCGAGGACCCGTACTACAGCATGATCGACCCGCAGAAGATCCCGCCGCGCACGCCCACGCCGGAGGACTGGTTGCAGAAGCCGTCCATCCTCAAGGGCATCTGGGAAGGGCAGCGCTGCCAGGGCTGGAGCGAGGACCGCTGGCAGGAGCTGCGCCGCACCTACTACGGGATGTGCACGCGGGTGGACCACCAGTTCGGCCTGCTGTGCGATGCACTGAAAGAGGCAGGGATCTACGACGAGACGGCGATCTTCCTGTTCTCGGACCACGGTGATTTCACCGGCGATTACGGGCTGGTCGAGAAG
Source organism: uncultured Planctomycetaceae bacterium (assembly GCA_964521005.1). GTDB lineage: Bacteria > Planctomycetota > Phycisphaerae > SM23-33 > SM23-33 > CAZFPT01. The sequence goes on from CAZFPT010000018.1 coordinate 11,039, forward strand.
ACGCAGAACACGTTCGAAGACTGCCTCTCGCGCGTGCCGCTGATCGTCAAGCCGCCCAAGGACTGGGACGTCCAGCCGAGGGTGAGCGAGGCGATGGTCGAACTGATCGACTTCACCGCGACGACCCAGGACCTGGCGGGCATCGAGCCGGACTACACGCATTTCGGCCGATCGCTTCGGGAGGTGGTTGCCGGCCAAACCGACGAACACCGCGACGCGGTCTTCTGCGAGGGCGGGCGCCTGCGCGGCGAGACGCACTGCATGGAGTTGCAGAGCAAGTCCAACCAGAACCCCGAGGGGTTGTACTATCCGCGCCTGCGGCTGCAGACGCAGGACGAGGTGATGCATCACACCAAGGCGGCGATGTGTCGCACGAAGGACTACAAGTACGTGCGGCGGTTCTACGAGGCCGACGAGTTGTACGACCTCAACGCCGACCCGCGCGAGACGACCAATCGCATCGCCGACCCGTCGCTGGCCGGCGTGCTGGCCGAGCTCAAGGAACGCCTGCTCACCTGGTACCAGGAGACCTGCGACGTGGTCCCGCACGACACCGACGAACGGAACTTCCACGGCTGAGGGCATCTCGGCCGATTCCGCTTCACACGAAAAAGGCCCATCGCATCGCGCGGTGGGCCTTTTTGATGATTTCCGTCAGCCGACGCTTTATTCGTCGATGGTTTCGCCGTCCGGCGAGGACACCGAGCTGTCGGCCACTGGCAGGCCGGTCTCGGGCAAGTCGCTGATGGAGACGTCTTCGACCTCGATGTCTTCGGGGTCTTCGACGTCGGTTTCTTCGACGGCCTCTTTGGCCTTGTCCATTTCCTTGTCCTGCCCGCTGAAGTCAGGGCGTTCGGTCGTGGACTCCGAATCCTTGTCGTCGGTGGTCTTCGGGGAGGGTTTGGTCGCCTTCACCGGCCGGGCCTTCACCTTCGACTTCGGACCTTCGGGCAGGTTGGTCTCCTCGTCGAGCACCGTCACCGCCTCGGCCTTGACGATGTGAAGCCCGCTGAGCTTCTTGTCGAACTTCTTCGGCCCGTAGATGCCCACGTACTTGCCTTCGTACTTGCTGAGGTCCACCAGCTCGGGGATGCTCTGGACGTACGCCTTGATGCGGCTGCCTTTGGGGTCCAGCACCATGTATCGCTTGGCGCCGGTCGCGCCGCCGCTGAAGAGATGGCTGGCCTTGAGGACGCCCGTCACGGCATACTCGGTAACCGGCTCGGTCGTGGGCACCGTGCCCTGAAGCTTCGAGCGAAGCATCCGCAGCCGTTCCTGCTCGGCGAGACTCTTCTTGACCATCTGGTCGATCTTCTCCAGCTCGTCGGCCTGTTTCATCTGCGTTTCCAGGAACGCCACGCGGGCCTTGACGTAGGGCTTGAGGTAGCTGTCCTTGGACAGCTCGATCGCCTTGTACCTGGCCAGGACGGCCTGGAGGTCTCGCTTGGCGTAGGGCTTTTTGTACTCGGCCTGCAGGGCCTGCTCGGCGTCCTTCCAGGCTTTGACAACGGCAGCGACCTCCTCGGCCGGCTCGTCGGTTTTCACCACGTCGGTTCCGTTGGCGTCGGTCTGGGTGTCGTCGTCGCCGTCGGGGGCGGCAACGGCCGAGTCGTCCTTGGTCTGCTCGTCGGTCTTCTTGGGCGGAGTGTAGTTGGCTGCGGGAACCACGTGGTCGGCCGAGATGAAGAACGTCGCGCCCTTGGGCGGTTCGATCGCATAGTATTGGCCGCTCTGGCCCTTGATATCGACCGTGTCACCCTTGTTGAGGCGGACGCGATGGACGTAGTTGAATTGGCCACGTCGCGAGAGTTCGCCGCCGCCGCGGATATTCACGTTGTTGCCGGTGATCGTCCCTTTCTCCTGATTCTTCGAAAGCTCGACGTACTGCTTGGCGACTGCGCTGAAGGTGTCCTCCACCGGCTGAATCTCGTACCACTTTCGGCTGAGCCCGCCACCGATGGATCGGACCACCGTCACCTTCGCGCCCTGGTCGAGTTTGACGCACCGGGTTCCGGGGGTCACCTTGGGCGATGAGCGAACGTAGACGTCATCCCCGGTGACGATGCCCGTCCATGTCTTCTCCGAGTCGTCCGTCTGTCCTGAGGCGATCGCCGAGATGCCCGATAATACCAGAAGCGCGAGTACCGTCCGTGTTCTCATGGGTTGCTCCTTTGCCGGCGCAATATATTGTCCGTTCCCAATTTCGGACAACGCCATGGGTTCACGTTAGCGATTCCGACGCGGAGAGTCAACAGCGCGAAGGTCGGCGCCCGTGGTTCCTGGTGTTCCCGATCCAGGCAGGGCGGGGGGGGAGTACGTCAGACCGCGTCGATGCGGGCGGCCGGCAGCGTCACCGAAAACGTCGTGCCCTCATCAAGCGTGCTTTCCACGCCGATCGAGCCTTCCATTTCTTCGATGATCTCGCGGCAGATCGCCAGACCCAGCCCGTGACCCTTGGGTTGGCCGGCCTCGTCGCGACGGGTGGTGAAGAACGGCTCGAACACCAGCTCAAGATTTTCCGGCGGGATGCCCACGCCCGTATCCGAGACGGCCAGCTCGATGCATTTCGTATTGCCGGTGGCCTGGACGTGCACGCGTCGCAGCCCCGGTTTGGGCAGGACGGCCGCCCGGGCGTTCATCAGGAGATTCAGCACGATCTGCTGCAGTTCGACGCGGTGGGTGAGCAATACGAGCGAGTCGGGCACGTCGATGGTCAGGTCGATGCGGTCCTTCTCCGGGTCGCGCGCCATCGCCTCGAAGGTGTCCCGCACCAGCTGTGAGACGCAAACGAACTCGGGGCCGTCGCTGTTGCCGTTGGCGACGCCCAGCAGCGCCCGGCAGATGGCTGTTGCCCGCTGACCACCATCGGCAGCGCGGGCGATCGCCTTGTCCGTCAGGCGGGGGTTCTTGCGGGCCAGTTGGGCATAGTTGATGATGGGCGTGAGGATGTTGTTGAACTCGTGGGCGACCATCGCCATCATCGTCCCCACGGTCGCCAGCCGCTGCGATTGGCGCAGCTGATCACGGAGGGCTTCGTTCTCGGCGATCAGATCCTCCAGGTTCAGCTGGGCTGACCTGGTGACGTAATCCTGTTGGTCATCCATCCGGCGAGCCTCTTGAATGGAAAGTCCACTCCATGTATGTATGCGATGTGATATCAGGTCGTTTCCCTACTTTCATCGGCCGAGATGATCGGAAACTTGAATCCGGCAGTGGGAAATCCCCCCATGAAGGTGCTCGAAAATGGATCCATACAGTGCGATCGCCGAGCTGACCGAGCTGGCCGAGCAGATCGGTCTTCCGGTTCGCATCAGCCCCGCCGCCGACGCGACCAGCCATCCCGGCGGGGCCGTCGTGCGACTCCGGGGGCAGGACGTGCTCTTTCTGGACCCCGGCGGAAGCACTGCCGATCAGTTGGCCGTCCTCGCCGCTGCCCTGAAAGACCACCCGGCCCTGGAAGACCGCTTCGTGAAGCCGTCCCTGCGTGAGATTATCGAAGGAGATACGCCATAAGGACTTACCACCAAATACCCCGTGCTCGCCAAGGCGGTTGCTTCTGGGGGAGGCGTCGATGACCCTCGCCGGCCATGGCGTGGATATGGTCGAGTGCAGCCGTATCCAGGACGCCATCGACAAGCACGGCCGGCGGTTTCTCGACCGCGTGTTCACCCCGCGCGAGCAGGAATACTGCGCCGATCGGAAGCGGCGGATCGAACACCTCGCCGGGCGGTTCGCCGTCAAGGAGGCGGTTCTGAAGGTTCTCGGGACCGGCTGGCAGCGGGGGATCGGCTGGACCGACATCGAGACCATCAACGAGGCCAGCGGCCAACCGGCGGTGCATCTCAGCGGGCGATGCCGGGAAATCGCCGACCAGCAGGGGCTCAAGCGGATTCTCGTGTCCATCAGCCACGTCTCCACCCACGCGATCGCCTCGGCGATCGCCGAGAAGTAACCCCTTTGCCCCTCTTGGCGTGATCGCTCGGGCGGGCGCTTCCCAAGCGGACGATCGGTCGGTATGATCTGCACCTCAACCCGATGTCCGAACCCAAGCGAACCATTTTCCTCTCTGCCGCCGAGGCCAGCGGCGACGAGCACGCCGCCCACCTGATCCGCGCGCTGCGCGACCGCATGCCCGACGCGAAGTTCATCGGCGTGGCCGGTCCGAAGATGACCGAGGCCGGCTGCGAGCCGATTATGGACCTCACCCGCCAGGCGGCGATGCTGGGAGGCCCGCTGTTGCGCCTGCCGTTCTGGATTCGCGCGGTGCGTCGGATCAAGAAGGCCGTCGCCGAGATCCAACCGGACGTGCACGTTCCGGTCGACTCGCCGGCGCTGAACTGGCACATCGCCAAGGCCGCCCGCGGCGCGGGCTCGAAGGTGTTTTACTACATCGCCCCGCAGGTCTGGGCGTGGGCGCCCTGGCGGGTGAAGAAACTCGCTCGCCTGACCGATCACGTCGGGTGCATCCTGCCGTTCGAGGAACCGTTCCTCCGCCGGCGCGGCGTGAACGCCACCTTCGTGGGCAATCCGCTGTTCGACTCGCTCCCGCCCAGCCCCAGCAACCTCCCGGACCTCACCGAACCGTGGTACGAGGGCACCTGGCGGGTGGCGCTGGCGCCGGGGTCGCGACGCGGCGAAATCCGAGGACACGCACGGGCGCTGCTGGCGGTGGGCGCTGCCATCCAGCAGAAGTGGTCCAAGGCGCGGTGTACCTTTACCGCCCGCACGGAGGACGACGCCGAGTTGATCCGCGAGGTCTGCGGGACCGACGAGTTGGACATCACCGTGGGCCGAACGCGCGAGATACTCGCCCAGTCGCATTTCGCCGTCGCCTGCAGCGGTACGGTGACGCTGCAGGCCGCCCATTTCGGCGTGCCCGCGGTGGTCTTCTATCGGACGGGTTGGCTGTTGAACCTGCTGCATCGGACGCTGGGGAAGTTCCCCCGGCTGGTCCGGACGCGACATCTTTCGCTGGTGAATATCCTCGCCGGGCGGCGGGTCGTGCCCGAGCTGATGCCCTGGCGCGGCGACGTCCGTCTGCTCCAGCGCGTCGTGCTGGAGGTGATGGACGACCTGGGGTATCTCTTCGAGATGCGGCGAGAAATGCTGCGCATCGTTCAGCCGTTGCGCGTGGAGCGACCTGGCTCGGCGTCCGACAACGCCGCGAAGCTCATCCAGCAACTCGCCGCGGGGCAGCTCGAACCGAACGCCCATCCGCCCGAGAGGCGGGACGATTAACCGGCGCCGCTCTCAGCTGACAGGCGAGCCGGGCGGCACGTCGATCGACGGGCTCAGCGGCACGACGTTGGCGGGCTTGTCGCCCTCGCCGCTCATGTCGCTGGCGGCCAACAGCATTCCCTGAGACTCCAGGCCTCGCATCTTGCGCGGGGCGAGATTGGCCACGACGATCACCTGCTTGCCGACCATGCTTGCCGGCTCGATCCACGCCTTGAGGCCGGCGACGATCTGGCGCGTCTCGCTGCCGAGGTCCACCTGTAGAACGATGAGGCGGTCGGCGTTGGGATGGTCGCCCGCTTCGGTGACCGTGCCGACCCGCAGGTCGAGCTTGACGAAATCGTCGTAGGTGATGATGGGTTTGGCGTCACTGGATTCGCTCATCGTATTGCTCCTGTTGAGTGCGTCGAAGGTCAAGGCAGCGAAGTGTATCGCCTTCTCCGTCGCCCCGCAAGGTGAGGACACTGGTCAACGCTGCCCAAGGAGGGTAGAATACCGCGCATCGCCGGGCGAACCCGGCCGATCCGCACGCATCGAAAGGACCGCGCGATGAGCGACGTGTACCCGCTGAAGTTCCAACCCATCTACAAGCCGAAGATCTGGGGCGGTCGAAACCTCGAACGCCTCTTCGACCGGGCCCTGCCCGCAGGGGAGAAGATCGGCGAGAGCTGGGAATTGGCCGACCTCACCGAAGGCGTGAGCATCGCCGTCAACGGGCCCGAGGCGGGCGTTACGCTTACCGAACTCACCGCCCGATGGGGCGCGGACCTGCTGGGCGGGGCCAGCCCCATGCCCGACGGGCGATTTCCGCTGCTGCTGAAACTGCTGGACGCCAACGGTATTCTCAGCCTGCAGGTGCACCCCGACGAGCAGGCCGTCGAGGAAATCGGCGAGGACGCCGCCCTCAAGACCGAATGCTGGTACTACCTGGACTCCCGCCAGGGCTATGTCTACCTGGGCGTGAAGGATGGCGTGACGCCCGAGCAGTTCCGCCAGGCCATCGAGCAGGAGCGGGCCGAGGACGTCGTGCGCCGCGTCGACGTGACGGCGGGAGATTTTCACTACCTGCCTGCCGGCACGGTTCACGCACTGGGGCCGGGGTTGGTGGTCGCCGAGGTGCAGACCCCCTCCGACACGACCTATCGCGTGACCGACTGGGGCCGCGGGCGGGAGATTCACATCGAGCGCTCCATGCAGTGCATCCGGTTCGACCAGACCGGACAGGACGCCCCGGGCGCAGAAGGCGACACGCTGCTGAAGACGGACCATTTCAACGTAGCCAGGCGGTCGGTCAAGGCCGGCGAGGTCGCCACGCTACCCGCCGGGAGATGCACTGCCCTGATGATTCTCGAAGGATACGGGCCAATGACGCTGCGTCACGGCGGGTCGGTCGAGCCGAAGGTGCCCCTGCGGCAGGGGGGGACGGCCCTGGTCCCCGCCGGCGTGGAGGCTGCCGCGGTGAGCTCGGAATCCGACGCAAGCTGGCTGGAAATTACGCTCCCGACGGGCTGACTCCCGGACGGACCGAACGAAAGAAACCCGATGGACAAGCTTCGCATACAGAAATTCCTGTCTCGCATGGGAGTCGCCTCGCGCCGCGCCTCGGAAGAGCTCGTCGAGGAAGGCCGCGTGCAGATCAACGGCACGACCGTGCGGCAGCTGCCCGTTTTTGTGGATCCGGAAGTGGACACGGTGAGCGTGGACGGCAAGGCGCTTCCCCGACCCGAGAGCATGCGCGAGGGGCGGGTGTACATCCTGCTCAACAAGCCGCGCGGCGTGGTCTGCACGCAGAGCGATCCGGAAGGTCGGCCCCGGGCGGTGGACCTCGTGCCCAACATGGGCAAACGCGTCTACTGCGTCGGTCGCCTGGACATGGAAAGCACCGGGCTGATCGTGCTGACCAACGACGGCGAGCTCACCGAGCAGCTCACGCACCCGAGGTACGAGGTGGTCAAGACGTACGTGGTGGAAATCCCCGCGCAGGTCGCCGGCGAGGACATCGAGACGATCAAGGCCGGCGTGTACATCGACGGCAAGCGGACGCAGCGGTCGGGCGTGAAGGTTCTCAAACGCAACCGCGACCGGACGCTTCTGGAGATCCGCCTGACAGAGGGACGCAACCGCGAGATCCGTCGCATGCTCGCCGGCTGCGGGTACAAGGTCCGCCGCCTGCACCGCAAGGCGATCGGTCCGATCACCGACCGCGGGCTGAAGATCGGCTCGCACCGACCGATGAGCCCGCCGGAAGTCGACGCGCTGCGCAACGCCGGAAAAGAGCCCGGCAAACCCGCCGCCCGTCGAGGGCGAAAGAAAACGCAACGACGACGAAACAGAGGCAAGAACTGACGACGCAAGCAGGGAGGCTGAATCATGGCTGAACATCGTTACCTCGCGCTGGACCTCGGAGCCGAAAGCGGCAGGGGCATCGTGGCGACGCTGGCGGACGGGATGATCTCCGCCGAGGAGATCCACCGCTGGCCGAACAGACCCGTTCGCCTGGCCGGCACGCTGCACTGGGACGTTCCGTACCTGTTCGGCGAGATTCTCCAGGCCATCCGCATCTGCGCCGAGAAGAAGATTCCGATCGAGTCGATCAGCGTGGACACCTGGGGCGTGGATTTCGGCCTGCTGGATCGCGACGGCAAGCTGATCGGCAACCCCGTGAACTACCGCGACGGGCGGACCGACGGCATCCACGAGTATTCCGACCCGATCATGTCGCGCCGGGAAATCTACGAGCTGACCGCCTACGAGCCTTGGCAGATCGCCTCGCTGTTTCAGTTGCTCTCGCTCAAGCGGGACGACTCGCCGCAGCTGGCGATTGCCGAAGGCTTCCTGAACATGCCCGATCTGATGCACTACCTCCTCACAGGTCAGCGCGTCAGCGAGATGTCCATCGCGAACACCTCGAACCTCATGAGCACCAACTGCACCTGGTGTCGGCCGATCATCGAACGGTTCGGGCTCAAGACGAAAATGTTCTCCAGGCTCGTCCCGCCGGCGACGGTCATCGGCCCGCTCAGCGACGAGGTTCGCCAGGAGACGGGCATCGGCGAGGTGCCGGTCGTGGCGACCTGCGGGCACGACACCTCCGGCGCGGTGGCGGCCGTCCCGGGCGAGGGAGACAACTGGGCGTTCCTTTCGTGCGGGACGTGGAGCATCATCGGCACGCTGCTGGAGGCGCCCATTCCCACCGGCCGGGCGCTGGAGATGGGCTTCACCAACGAGTACACCATCGGCGGGTGGTACCTGGCGCGGAACATTTCGGGATTGTGGCTGGTGCAGGAGCTCCGTCGCAAGTGGGACACCGCCTCGGACCGGTGGGACTACGACCGCATGACCGCAGAGGCCGGCGGCGCTCCCAGCGGTACGCTTGTGGACGTCGCGGACGACTCGCTTCTTGCCCCCGACGACATGGAAGACGCGCTGCGAACGCTCATCGCCGACAGCGGCCAACCCGACCCGACCTCGCGCGGGGAGCTCATCCGCATCGTGCTCGACAGCCTGGCGCTGGAGTACAACCTTCGGCTGGACATGGTCGCCGACCTCCAGGGACACAAGCCCGAGGCGCTGTACATTGTCGGTGGCGGCATCCACAACAAGCTGCTCTGCCAACTCACCGCCAACGCCTGCGGCCTGGACGTCTACGCCGGGGCCGACCAATGCACCTCGATGGGCAACGCCCTGGGACAGGCCCTGGCGATGGGGCACCTGGACAGCCCCCAGGCGATCCGCGACGTCATGCGCAGCTCGGTGGAGGTCACCCACTATACCCCGCAGGACGCCGACGACTGGGCCGCCCGCCGCGAGGCCTATTCCAGGCTCGTAAGCTGACGCCCGCGTTCCGACGAATCGCACGATACCCCAACAGACAGCGGGGCCTGGCCGACTTGGCCAAGGCCCCGCGTTTGCTTCGCATGGTGCGTTGTCTCAGCGATCAGCCGATCGCCTCGTGGCCGGTTTCGCCGGTGCGGATCCGAACGCACTGCTCCAGCGTGGTCACGAAGATCTTGCCGTCGCCGATGTTGCCCGTGCGGGCTCCTTCGATGATCGCGTCAATTGTCGGCTGAACGAAATCGTCGTTTACGGCGATCTCGATGCGAACCTTCTTGAGCAGGTTCACCTCGACGTCGACGCCGCGATAGGTCTCGTGGTAGCCTTTCTGCTGGCCGCAGCCCATGGCGTTGGTCACGGACATCTTGTACACCTCAGCCGCGTAAAGAGACTGCTTCACGTCGCTGAGCTTTTCCGGTTGGATGTATGCGGTAATCAGTTTCATGGTTGTCCTCGCAATCACTCTGTGGTGAAGATCTGGAAGGAAGCATACGCCTCCAGGCCGTGCTCGCCAATGTCCAACCCGCGGAGTTCTTCCTCTCGGGAGACCCGCAGCCCGACGGTGCTCTTGATCGCCAGGAAGACGATGCCCATCGACACCAGGACGAAGGCGACCACGGCGAACGTGCCCATCGCCTGGATCCCCAGCAGACTTCCGTCACCGCCGTACAGCAGACCGGCGCCGGACGTCTCGGCCCCCAGCAGGGCGGGGGTTCCGAACAGGCCTACCGCCAGCGTACCCCATATGCCGTTCATCCCGTGCACCTGCACCGCGCCGACCGGGTCATCCACGCGGATGCGGTCCAGCAGCAGCGTTCCGAGCACCACGATGACGCCGCCGACGATGCCGATCACGATTGCCGCCCACGGCTCGACGTACGCACACGGAGCGGTAATCGCCACCAGCCCGGCCAGGCAGCCGTTCATGATCATGCTCAGATCGGGCTTGCCCACGACGATCCAGATGGTCACCATCGCAGCCAGCGCACCTGCCGCCGCGGCGAGGTTCGTGTTGATCGCCACCATCGCAGCGAGCGATCCGCCGTCCCCCGAGACACCCACCGTGGAGCCCGGGTTGAACCCGAACCAGCCGAACCACAGGATGAACACGCCCAGCGAGGCGATCGGGATGTTGTGTCCCTGGATGGCCTTGACCTTGCCGTTGACGTACTTGCCGATCCGCGGTCCGAGAATGATCGTCCCGATGAACGCAGCCCAGCCGCCGGTGGCGTGAACCACCGTCGAGCCGGCGAAGTCCTTGAACCCCGCCTCCGCCAACCAGCCGCCGCCGGCCCAGATCCAGTGACCCACGATCGGGTAGATCAGTCCGGAGATGACCACCGTGTAGAGCAGATACGCGTGGAACTTCATCCGCCCGGCCATCCCGCCGGCGACGATGGTGGCCGCCGCTCCGCAGAAGGCCGCCTGGAACAGCCAGAACGCCCAGATCGGCACGCCCGAGGGGTTCTGTGCGTTGGACAAACCAAAGCCCGACCAGCCGATGAACCCGTTGCCCTGACCAAACATGAACGCATAGCCGACCAGGAAGAACATGATGCTGGCCGAGCAGTAGTCGATGAAATTCTTCGTGAGAATGTTGCAGGCGTTCTTGGCCCGGATAAAACCGGCCTCCACCATGCCGAACCCGGCCTGCATGAAGAACACCAGAAACGCCGCCAACAACACCCAGACCGTGTCGACGGCCATCTTGCTGTTGAGGACCATCTCGGTGACGTTCGCCGGGATCGCCGGTTCAGCCTTGGCTGACATCTCCGGGACGGCGTTGGGGTCGGCGTCCTGGGCGCCCACCGGCGCTGCCGACAAGACCAATACGGACAGGGCCAGCGCGCAGAGCAACCCGGCGCGCCTCCCTCGTGGAAGCAATCGTTCCATCATGTGCAGTTTCCCTTTCTCGTGTACCTGGATACCTGGTGAACCTGTGCCTGCTTCGGACAAAGCACAACTCGTGCCAGAATTGGTGATAACCTGCAGCCCCTTGCATAGAATTAACTTACAATGCATACAAACATGAAGTAGTCCGACCGTAGCGCGACAACATTGTTGTGTTTGCAACGATCACGCAACATTTACGTAGCCATCTTGCGATAATCAGACGTTTTCGGCGCGTCCTGATGGGTCGTCGGAAGACCCGGGCCAAGGTGGCACACAGAGACACCGAAAGCGCAATGGCCGACGACGGCAGGGCGGTGGCAGGGGGGCAAGAGTAGGAGATACACGAGGCACCAGGAGGAGCAAGGGCACCTTGGCTGATCGGCTGTGGCAGGGCGGTGGTCGCGTATCCGGCCAGCGCTCGATTCTGCAGAAACTCCCCAAGCAAGCTATGGCCTTACCGTGGCTTGCGCACGGACAAGCGGTTACCGAGTCTACCACCGGGTTGGGTGTACGTTCCCGTGTCGGCCACGCCTGTCGAAGCATGCCTGTCCTGACATCTCACCAGCAGCCTTGGCCGATCGGTTGGGTTCGCGGTATGCCGCCGCGCCGACGCTCCGCGATATCCCGGCCGACCGAAACCTGCACCGACGCTCCCGCGAATCCCGGCAGTTCGTGTCAGCCACCAGGGGATCATACATTATCGGACGTTGGAGGAAACTCTGAAATTCGGCAAGCCTTGGCAGCATCGGCAGAAATCGGAAAAGCTGTGCGTCGATTATCGGACGTTGGCGACTCCGCCGTTTGGTGTTCGGTGATCCGCGTCGCATGAGCTTTACCTGGAAGGCCGAGCGACGGGAAAGGAGTGCCACCGGCGTCTCCGCACGCCGGTGCCGTAGGGCTCGCAACTTGTTGCGGGCGAGTCTGCCGCCAGGCAGGTTTTGCCGAAGGCGAGACGGTATCGCGGGGTCGGTTCGGAAAGAGAACAGAACATGGGCTGGAAGCCCATGCGACGGGAAAGGGGTGCCACCGGCATCTCCGCACGCCGGTGCTTTGCCTACCCCCACGGTTCGCGGAGCTCACCATGGGGCTTCAACTGCACATCAACCCCTTGTCGCTTGTCGCGATTCGCTTGTCGCTGCTTTCTGCTTCTCTACCCCCACGGTTCGCGGGGCTCACCATGGGGCTTCAGCCCCACTTCAACGCTAACTTTCATAACGTCCGATAATATATCTTATGTATCTTTTTGGCGGATTTCTCGGCCCGGGCGGGCTCAGTTGGCTTTACGTCGGAAGATATCGTCGAGCTTGGCGCTGGTGATGCGTCCAAGGCGTTTATGGCGATCGGAGGCGGTGTACACGCTCAGGATGCGGGCCTTGAGATCGACGACGTAGACCAGATCGGCATTGCGATCGAATTGGCCGACGGACATCATCCAACGGCCTCGCCGGACGGTGTCGCCGACGGCCTGCGCCTCGTCGGGCGTGTTCAGCGAGAAGACCAACACCGAAAGGACAATGGCGGAGATGGTCAGCAGCAGGATCGGAGTATTGAGATTGCGGTTCATGGTTTCTCCCGTGTTTGGGTTCTGGGCTTGGAGGATGGTCGGTTTCAGGCCGGGCGTTCAGCGTTGCTTGCGTTGTTCTGCTGCGGGCAGGAGGTTCAGGCCGCTGTAGCGAACAAGTTCCTCTTCCTGCTTGTCGTATCGGATGCCGACCATGTTGCCGGTCTTGAGATCGACCATGTAGATGATGTTTTCGTCTCCGTCCAGGCGGGCGCTGATCATGGTGACGTCGTTTGTGACATACCCCTGCGCCCGGGCGGGCTCGACGCTCCAACTGCCGGCGACGAGCGTAAGCAGCAGGCCGACGTTCAGGGCGATGAGCAGTGCGAATGCGAGTTTCTTCATGAGCGTACTCCTTTGTTGAGGGTGGCAGTGCAGCCGTCGGCCGAGCTTCGACCGAGGCGGGGCTGCTGAGTCATTGTAGTATTCTATCGCGGCAGGGCGAGTGGAATCGGCCGCCGCCCTTCTCCAGCCCCCCTGCCATTGCCCCCCTTCCGGAGGGTGCGCAAAACAGCGGGCGGGCTCAGCACCGACGCACTGGCCCGCCCGGGGAAAATCAGATTCGGCCCATTGGGGGGCGTTTTGTCGCGTCGCTACTCCTGGAACGCCCGCTTGAGGTCCAGCTGGGTCAGCAGCGTGGTGGTCTTCTTCTGTTCGTCCGCGAAGTAGACGTTCATCTTCTGCTGGGTCAGGTCGACCATGTAGAGCAGTTCGGTGGAACTGTTGTATTGGCCGGTGACCTGGATGTACTCGTTACGTCGCTGGGCCATCCCAGCCTGGGCGGGATCGGTGTAACTGAGCCCCGCCAGCAGCGAGCCGAGGAGAATGGCACTGATCGTCAGCAGCAGTATGGTCACGTTCTGTGGGTTCTTTATCATGGCTTGTCTCCCGGGCTGGGCTAGTTGTTGTTCTGTGCCTGACGTCCGAAGTCGCGCATCAGCCGAACGCCGCGGTACGGGACGAGTTGCTTTTTGCGCTGGTCGAACTGGAAGGCGAGCATCCTTCGCTTGGCCAGGTCGGTCACGAAGATGACGTCTTCGGTCTTGCCGATTTTGGCGGCGACGACCATGTAGTCCTGGCCGACAAATCCCTGCGCCTTGGCCTGGGGCACCGACCCGGTCCCCACGACCAGGGCGATGAGGATCAGGAGGTTGACGCACACGAGTGCGACGATAACCGCGTTTTTCATCCTGTGTCTCCTACGTTAATGCATGTCATCCCGTCGAAACGAGGCGTGTCTACGTCGATCAACGTCTCGTGGCGGGGCGAATGTCTCTCTCGGCCGGGGTCAGTCCAAGTGGGTGCGTTTGGAGTCTTTGAACCCGCAGGCGGCGACCAGTGCGGCGAACAGGAACGTCATGCCCACCGCATGCCAGCGTGCGAACGGGTCGGTCAGATACGGCGCCTGGTCTTCGAACCCGTCGGCGGCACCGGCGAGGCGGGCGGTTGTCAACACCGCCAGCACCGCCAGGACCGTTGCGAACGACCGTGTTTTTCCGGGAAGTTGTTTCATGTCGGGAATTATACCCGGGAGCCTCGGCCGGGTGCAACCATCGGCCCGCGTCATTGCGGCTGCGTGGGGGCAGACACACCATCGGAGCGGTGGTTAGGGCACATGTGGGCGAAAAACTTCGCCGCGCGATGGGTTACAGCAATTCCTCGATGGGCACGACGGCCTGCGAGAAGGGTCTGGAGGCGGCAGAGAGGGTACGCCACTTCGCGCTGCGCGGGGTGGCCAGCGAGACGTAGTCCTCCAGCGGAAGGGCCACGAAGGCGTAATGTCGGCCTTCGATCCAGTGGACATCCTCGAAGGGCGCCCGGGCCGGCGGGCCCTGCAGCCAATAGGCGAACACCAACACCGACACGAACTCCACACCGAAGACCCCCTGCCACTGACGCAGACCTTCGACGTCGTCGCGGGTGATCCAGTTCTCCCAGGCCCGCGTTCCGCGCGACGCGCCGGGCGAGGAGTCCGGAAACTTCCTGCCTTTCACGTCCACGATGAGGTTCGGGCCGGTCTCGGAGTAGACGATGAAGTCGAAGCTTTTGATGGTGGCCTCAGCCAGCAGCGAGCGTTTGGCCTGGTCGACGGGCACGAACGGCCAACCTCGCGACCGGAGGTAGTCGTCGAACGCCTGTTCGTAATGTTGGGCTCGCCTGGTCATGGCCCCCTGCCGGGTTGCGGTCATTCCCCGTCAAGTCCGAACCGCTCCAGGAGCGTGTCGATATCGCGGACGGTGCTCAGTTCCGGGCGTTCGAGGAATTCGCGGACGAGGAAGTTGTTGTTGTGCTGCTTTCCGGTGCGGAGATTCTTCAGACGCAGGCGATAGCCGGCCAACCCGCTCTGATCACGGGAAATGAAGACAGCCGCCGCTGCGCCGGATCGCAAGGCTTCCTTGAGCTGCTTGGGCGTCTTCTGGCGTTTGAAGCTGTAGGCAGCCTGCCAGCCAAGCCGTCGCAGACCGGCCACCACGCGAAGGACCGGATCGAGGCAGTCGTCCTCGTCGTCGATCACGAAAAAGTCAATCGCCTGATCCAGCGAGGGCACCTTGTTCTTCTCGTCCAGCAGGATTCCCAGCACCACGTCGCCCATGCCGAACCCCGTAGCCCCGACCTTCGGCCCACCGAGCACCTCCAGCAGGTTGTCATATCGACCGCCGCCGGCCACCGCACGGAGACTGTCGGCAGCGTCGAAGATCTCATAGACGATGCCCGTGTAGTACGCCAGCCCGCGGACGATGTGCATGTCCAGCCGGCAGAAATCGCGCACGCCCATCGCGCCGAGATGGTCCAGCAACTGCTGGAGATCGTCCAGCGCAGCGGTGATGGTTTCGTCGTCGCTGTCGCCCAGTGCCGATCGGACAGCCTCGACGCTGTCGGCGTCCTGGAAGCGGCAGATCGCGTCGATCTGCCCGGGCGTAAGGCCCTTCTCCTCGCACAGCGCAGTGAACTTTTCCTCGGGCAGCTTGGCGCGCTTGTCCAGCACGGGGAGAATCTCGTCGACCTTCTCGCCCCCCACGCCGGCAGACGTGATGGCCGCCACCGCCAGCGTACGGGACCCGATGCGGACGTTCACGTCCTCGGGCGTCAGCCCCAGCTCGCGGAGCAGGTCGATGGCCACGTAGATGCACTCGGCGTCGGCGAGCACGTCGTCGGAGCCGATAATGTCGATGTTCCACTGGAAGAACTCCCGCAGCCGACCTTTCTGAGGACGCTCGGCCCGGCAGACGCGGGGTACGGAGAACCACTTGATCGGGCGGGGCAGCGTGTTGATCTTCGCGTTGACCATCCGCGCCAGCGACGGGGTGATCTCCGGGCGGATCGCGAGGTCTCTGCCGCCGCGGTCGGTGAAGTTGAACAGCTGCTCGGCGATCTCCTCGCCGCTCTTGATCGTGAACAGGTCGAGATACTCGAAGATCGGCGAGTCGTATTCCTCGAAGCCGTTGCGCAGCGACACGCGCCGCCATGCGTCCACGATGTAGCTTCGCAGCCGCATCTGCTCGGGGTAGAAATCGCGCGTGCCCTTCACTGCCTGAAACTTCATGTCACTGTCGCCTCGTCTGCGAGATTCGAATGTCCTGCATCCTGCCGACGCCCCCCCTGCCGCCGGAGCGTCACTTCTTCTTGCCTTTGCCCTTGGACTTGCTCTTGCCGCGTTTGCCCTTCTTCTTTTTCTCGCCTTTGTCGCCGGTCTTGCCGCTGGCCTTCTTTCGATCCTTGTCTCGCTTCTTTTCCAGCTTGCGGGCTTCTTTCCGGGCCTTTTTCTCCAGCTTCCGGCGGGCCTTCTTCCTGGCTGAGCGGTACGCCAGCTTGCCGAGTGTCTTTTCGGCGTAGGTGTCCAGTTCCTCGGGCGTGTGGAAGAGTTGCTGGTATTGGTAGTCGCCCTGGGTGAAATCACAGCCGTCCTGGGAGTAGTTGCGGCAGATCAATGGGCGGTCTTCGTAGATCGTGCAGCGGTTGGCGTCGTCCAGGAAGCGGCAGGCGTTCATGACCGAGAGGTACCAGTCGCCGTCCTCGTCGATGTGGACGGAGACATCCTCGTGGCAGAGATACCACCGGACGTCCTCGAATTCCTCGTAGGTGTCCGGCTCGTCGATCTCCAGGCAGAAGTACTTACAGCACTTCCCGTCGCATTGGCTGCATTGATCAATCGTCATGGCGTGTCCTTGCATCCGGGCGCGTCGACCCGGGGCGAAACCGAGATTATAGAGCAAACCGGCGCGATGTCCAACGGTTTGGCGGCACGGGCAGAAGCGAACCCTCCCGCCGCATCGGGCGTCTATAATGTTCTCGGAAAACGTGTCCGGGGCGCGGCGGTGACATTTCCTCACGCGCCGCCATTGACGGAGCCGATGCGTTTCTCTAGACTTTGGCGTTTCCACCGAGGCCGTGCCGATAGAGAGCACGGGCGGATTGAACTGTCCCTGCTGGGGGTTGGCCGTGTTGGCCGACCTGGTCGCAGGGACCCAGCAGGAGCCACAACCGATCATGGCCGACGAGACGCAGGACCTCACCCCCAACGAAGACGAGCAGACCGACAACCTTCCCGAGAACACCGTCGACGTCGAAGATGCCGGCACGCTCAAGAAGAAAATCACCATCACCATTCCCCGCGAGCGGATCGACGCCCAGTACGACGACATGTTCGGCGAGCTGCGCGAGCAGGCCCAGGTCCCCGGGTTCCGCGTCGGCAGGGCGCCGCGACGACTGCTGGAAAAGCGGTTCGGCAAGGAAGTCTCCCAGGACGTCCGCAACGCCCTGGTCGGCGAGTCGATCGGGGATGCCCTCGAGAAGGTCGAGCTCCACACCGTCGGTGAGCCGGAGCTGGATCTCGATGAGATCGAGGTTCCCGAGTCCGGCGATATGGAAATCAGTTTCGAGATCGAGGTTGTCCCGGACTTCGACGTGCCGGACGCCCAGGATATCACGGTCGAGCGCGTCGTGTCCGAAGCCGGCGACGAAGAGGTCGACCAGTACGTCAACCAGATGCTCGAATCGATGGCGAAGTACGTTGAATCCGACGAGCCCGTCGAAGAAGGCGACACGGTCACCGCCTCGGCCACGCTGAGCGGAGAGGGTCTCGAAGAGCCCGTCAAACGGCCAGGTCTGACGTTGCGGGCCGCCCCGGGGCAGATCGAGGGCATTCCGCTGGTGGACCTCGGCAAGGAACTCACCGGCGCCAAGCCCGGCGACAACGTGACGCTGAAGGTCACCGTGCCCGAGTCCCACCCGAACGAGGATTGGCAGGGCAAGGAGATGACCATCGAGATCGTCGTCTCCGGCGTGCGGAAGCGTGAGATCCCCGAGCTGAGCGACGAGATCGCCGAGAAGATGGGCTTCGACTCGATCGGCGAGATGCGCAGCTACCTTCGAGGCCGACTGCAGTCGCGCATGGAGGGCGAGGCCCAGCAGAACATGCGTCAGCAGATCGAAGATTTCCTGCTGGAGAACACCGAACTGGATGTGCCCGAGGGCGTCGCCAACCGTCACGCCTCGCAGATCATTCAGCGACGCTACCTGGAGATGCTCAAGATGGGCGTGCCTCGCGAGAAGGTCGACGAGAACATTACCGAACTCAAGGCGGCCGCCACCGAACAGGCCAGGCGCGACCTGAAGCTGCAGTTCATCTGCGAGCAGATCGCCGAGGACAAGGACATCGAGGTCACGGCGGCCGAGGTGAACTCGCGGATCGCCCAGATGGCGTCGTACTACGACCATCGCCCGGAGCGTTTGCGGCAGGAACTGGCCCAGGACGGCACGCTGGAGCAGCTGCAGGTTTCGCTGCTCCAGGAGGAGGTGCTCAACGCCCTTCTCGGCGAGGCCGAGGTCAAGGAAGTGAGCCCCGAGGAAGCCTCCGACGCCAAGGAGGCCGACGAAGCCTCGGATTCCGAGGAGGACAAGGGCGAAGAGAAGGCCGCCAAGAAGACCAAGAAGAAGTCCTCGAAGAAGGCGAAGAAGTCCGAGCAGGCCCCGAGTGAAAAGAAATCCGACGAGTAAGCCGATAGAGTACCCAAGACCTCAACGAGGATTTCTTCCAGGAGCAGTTCATATGCAAGAGCGGTCAGGAATAGGCGTGCGGGCGTATCGAGATTACCAGACCCGTCGGGAGATGACGTTGGAGGAGCGACTCGCCGAAGAGCGGATCGTCTTCCTCTGGGGCGAGATCAACGCATCCTCGGCCGGCGGACTGATCATGCGTCTGCTGGAGTTGGCCGCCAAGAGCCCCGATCGGGAGGTGAGCCTGTACATCAACTCCCCCGGCGGGGCGGTGGACGACACCCTGGCGATCTACGACACGATGCAGTTCCTCCAGTGCGACGTGGCCACCTACTGTGTCGGCCAGGCCGCCAGCGGAGCGGCCATCATTCTCGCCTCGGGATCGAAGGGCAAGCGATACGCCCTGCCCCACAGCAAGATCATGATCCATCAGCCCTGGGGCGGCGTAACCGGACAGGCCGCCGACATCAAGATCCAGGCCGAGCAGATCCTTCGAAACAAGAAGATGCTCAACGAGATCATGGCCGAGATGACCGGACGAAGCATCGACAAGATCGCCGAAGAAACCGAGCGGGACCGCTACATGATGCCCGAAGAAGCCAAGGAATACGGCATCGTCGACGAGATCATCACGCGGGACGAATCCGGCAAGAAAAAGAGCTGATCCGCCTCCGCCGCAAGTGACCCCACAACCCACGGACCCCGAAGGGCCTGAACATGGTAGAGAATCAATCCCTGGTACCGATCGTCATCGAAAAAACCGGACGCGGTGAGCGAAGCTACGATATCTTCTCGCGCCTGCTGCGCGACCGGATCGTCTTCGTCACCGGGCAGGTGTCCGACCAGATGGCCAATCTCATCGTCGCCCAGCTGCTGTTCCTCTCCAACGAGGATCCCGAAGCCGACATCCACCTGTACATCAACTCCCCGGGCGGAAGCGTATCGGCCGGGCTGGCGATCTACGATACGATGCAGTTCATCCGCCCCGACGTGTCCACCTACTGCGTCGGGCTCGCCGCCTCCATGGGCGCCGTCCTGCTGGCGGGCGGAACGGACGGCAAACGCTACTGCCTGCCCAACGGACGCGTGTTGATCCATCAGCCGTTGATCTCGGGCGTACTGACCGGAACCGCCACCGAGCTGGACATCGAGGCACAGGAAATCCTCCGCTTGCGCCAGCGGCTCTACGAGATTCTCGCACGCCACACCAACCAGTCCGTCGAGCAGATCGAACACGACTGCGACCGCGACAAGTGGCTCGACGCGGACGAGGCCGTCACGTACGGCTGCGTGGACCAGGTCCTCCAGCACATGACCGCAACCGGCAAGGACGACAGCAGCGAATGACCACCCGATCGGCCGCCATTCTCCTGGTGCTGGGAGCCCTGCTGATCGCTGGGAGCGTCGGCTGTGACGGGAAGAATATGCACGAGGCGCTGACCGAGGCCAACCGCCAGACCCTCCAGCGCGAGGAGACCATCGCCGAACTGCAGCAGCGAGTCGGGGAGCTCGAAAAGACCCTGCGCCACAAAAACGCTCGGATCGCCAAGCTCCAGGCCCTCGGCGTCGAGCGGATCGAGCACCTCTTCACGACCGACCGAATTACCCTCGGCAACACCAGCGGGATCGACCTCGATGAAAAGCCCGGCCACGACGCCGCCCGCGTCTACCTCAAGCCGACCGACTCGCACGGCAGCACGATCAAAGCTGCCGGTGACGTGACCGTCCAGCTGTTCGACCTCGCGACCGATCCGAAGAACACGCTCATCGGCGAGTACACCTTCCCCGCCGAGAAGCTCAACGACCACTGGTACGGCGGCTTCGGCGTGTATCACTTCCGCTTCGATTGCCCCTGGCCCGACGATGCCCCCCCTGCCGGCGAGAAAATCACCGTGCGCGTGGAATTCTTCGACCACCTCACCGGAAAGACATTCTCCCAGCAGGCCGTCGTCGATATCGATCAGCCCACCGGCGAGTGAACTCCCACCTGCTGGCCCGGCCACGTCCAGAACGTCAGTGACCGGACCCGATACAGAACCGCCAGCTATGCGCAAAGCGTGCGCCGTCGGCAGGACGGGCGGGGATGGTGACTCGGTCGATTCGGCTCAAACCAGACTCTCCTTGCTCTGAAACGGGCGATTGCACACCTGCAGGTCTCCAGGTCGTCACGGACGAGCAGTCCTACTGCCCACTGCAAGATCGCTCCATTCGGCATGGAGCATCCGAGACAGTTCCCCCGCAGCCGCGTTGTCTGCACCGTCGGCCAACAGGTTCACCTCCTCACGCGGGTCGTTTCGCAGGTCGAATAACTGCCGCTGCACACCCGCATCCGTCTGCCACT
This sequence comes from uncultured Planctomycetaceae bacterium, assembly GCA_964521005.1. Classification (GTDB taxonomy): domain Bacteria; phylum Planctomycetota; class Phycisphaerae; order SM23-33; family SM23-33; genus CAZFPT01. The sequence goes on from CAZFPT010000018.1 coordinate 31,900, forward strand.
CGGCGTACATGTGCTGCTCAGTGCGGATGCTTCGACCCTCGGCGTGGCCCCAGTGGACCTGTGCGAGCAGGCCGTCCCGCACTCGGCCGTCGGGGGTTTCCAACAGACCTGCCAGGCTGACGCCCTCGTGCCGCTGGGCTACCTCGAAGTCCAGCAGGTCCGCAAGCGTCGGGAACAGGTCGCTCTGTTCGACCAGCGCGCCGCACGTGCTGCCGTGGCTGGCGGGCCGGCGCGGATCGGCAATGATCAGCGGAATCCGCACCGACTCGCGGTACAGGTAGTTCTTGAACCACAGCCCGTGCTCCCCAAGCTGGAAACCGTGATCGCCCGTGAGCACCACCAGGGTCTCGTCGGCCAGGCCTTCGTCTTCCAGCGCATCGAGGATGCGACCGACCTGCTCGTCGGCGAAGCTTATGCACGCCAGGTATGCCCGGATAGCCCCGGCCCGTTGCCGAGGCGAGAGGCCGAACTCGCTGCACCACTGCCGGCGGATGTAGTCCGGTTGCGGCGTGGAACCGGGGTGCTCATCGGGGATGTCGATCTCGACGTCGTCGTACATCGCGAAGAACCGCTCGGGCGCCACCAGCGGCACATGAGGCCGAATGAACCCGGCCGCCCACAGGCAGCGATCATCCTGCTGGCGCTGTCGGATCGCCCGGCAGACGTCGGTGGCGGCCCGCCAGTCGTGGTGGATCTCGTCGCCCTTCTTGGCCCGAACCCACTGGATGGCACCGCCACTGCCCACGACGTGCGTGTCACGCGGCGTGTAGTTCCGCCGGATGCCCGAGCAGTTCAGGTCCAGCCCGGTCGGGTCGATCGCCTCGCACCAGGAATGCGGATCGTCGTCGCCGCTGCCGCCGGCGTTACACTCGGGGACCCCCTTGTGGTAGACCTTGCCCGACCGCATCGTGTGCCACCCTCGGCTGCGAAGCGCCTGCGGCCAGGTGACCACATCCGGCAGGCGGCCGCGGAACTTGTCCTGAAGGGTTCGAACACCGTGCGTGTCGGGTCGCAAGCCGGTGAACACGCACGCCCGGCCTGGGGCGCAGATCGCGCAGGGGGTGTGTGCGGCATCGAAGGTAACGCCGCGCGCGGCGAGGCGGTCGATGTTTGGCGTGATCGGCCTGGCATACTCGCCCGCCAGCGGGGCCAGGTCGTCGAAGATGATCAACAGGACATTCACAATGTACTTCCTTCCGGCCAAGATGATTCCCGCAGACCAGCGGCCTCACTGCCCGACGCAGTACAGTGCGTCAAACCCACGGACGTAAATCTTGCCGTCCCTCAACGTGAACGGGCAAGAGTTGCTGAAGCCCCAGTCGGCGGCGCCCATCTTGGCCTTGCAGCGAGCCGGGTCGAGTATGTCGCGGTAAAGCAGCTCCGTCTTGCCGGCAAGCGTGCCGTCCAGAGTGAATACCTGGATCTCGCCGGGGTTGCCCTCCTTCTTCCGCCTGTTGTAACGGGCGTCCACGCCGAAAACGTGTTTGCCGTCGGTGAGAAGGACGTGCCGCGTCTCGGGCAGCACCCGATTGCGCCGATCACCGGTCTTGACGATACTGCCGGTCAGGGCGTCGAAGATCGTGTTCCCGCAATACAGCTTGCCCTTGTAGTACAGCGGCGGTTGGTTCTCCCTCCCCCGACCCTTGGGGCCCTGCCAGAGGATCTCGCCTTTGACGACCTCGCCGTCGAGGCGGAACTTGACGGCCGTCGGCATGCCCAGCCCCTTGCCCTTGTGCGAGTGCGTAAACGAGCAGTGCTCCCCGTTGCCACTGAAGTAGATAATGTCGTACTCGTCGTTGACGACCGGCGTGTGGACACCCTCGCCGATGCCACCCTCCAGCTTCATCTTCTTACCATCCTTCAGCCGGATGAACGTATTGACACACGTATAGATGAACTCCGTGTCATCCAGCGTGATGAACACCGGCGTGGCGACGGTATGCCCGGCGCCGGTCTTGACACGCCAGACCTCCTGGCCGGTGGCCTTGTCATAGGCCCGCACGGCCGTGCCGTTGGTGCAGATCAGCAGGTTCTTCCAGAGCACCGGCGACCGGGCGTTCTTGCAGTCCTCGCCGCGGTAGATGTCGTACTCCGTCCGGGTGAGCCACTTGACTTTGCCATTGAAGCCGATACACGCCTGCGTGCCGCGGCTGGTTACCACATAGAGGTCTTTCCCGTCGGTCACCGGGGTGGGGAAGGTGTGGCCGATCAGACTCATCCCCCAGTCCCACCACGTCCCTGCGTAGAGACCGTACTGCTGCATCGGCAAGCCCTTGTATCCACGTTGGTCCCATTCCGGTTTCAGGCGGCGAGCTTTGGGGCTCTTGCCTCCCCCGCTGGTCCAGGCGTCCCGCCACCATTTCCAACGCCGGTCCATCTCGTCACGAAACTGCTGTTGCTTCTCTTTCGACAGCGGGGTGAACTTCAGATGGTCCAGTTCCAGTTCCCACAGCTTCTCGCCGGTCTTGGCATCAAAACACAGCACGAGCGGGAACGTGTGCTTCCAGCCAGGCTCGGACATGCAGAAGACTTTCCCATCGGCCACCACAGGGAAGCTGTAGCTCCAGTTGGGCAGCGGTGCCCGCCAGAGGACCTTGCCCTTGGCCGGGGCGTCGGCGACGGGGAACACGCCGCTCGTGTCGCCTCGGTAGCCGTTCATCTCGCCGGCACACAGGGGAACGGTCAGGGCCAGCACAACACTCAGCAGGATACGGTTTTTCATCGTCTGAATACTCCAATAGGGCGCTGTCGTGGGAGCTACAGGGAAGCCGTTGGCTGTGAACGCAGGCAGGCCGAAGCCGACGGCTGTGCGTATCAGTCATTCGTCTGGGGCACGATGCGCGGGCCCAGCATGCGCACCACCGCCGAGTGGGAGCGTGCCCGCTCGATCGAGTTGGGGCTCTCCAGCCGTTCCAGCACAAGGTCCATGCTCCTGTAATCGTAATGCTCGCCGAGGGCCGCAATGGCGGCCGCCCGGACGGTGGGCTCCGGGTCTTCCCGGGCGATCTGTCGCAGTTGGGTGACCGACCGACGCCCCTGGCGGGCGATCGCCAACACCGCTGCCTCGCGTCGGGGCGGCGCGGCGGTTTGCGCGTAGGCCACTTCCCCGTTAGGGTCGGAGGTCGCGTCGGCGGGCGTGGTTGTCTGCACCACCTGGTAGACCAGGAGGCCCACACACACCGCCAGAAGCGCCCCGGCGAGGAAGATCGACTTGAATTTCATGTACTGCATCTCTTTCGACTCAGCGCCATGCGCATTGCCCGGCCTGCCGGCGGCCATACACACCGGCCGCCCGCGCGTCGGAGGATGCTTTCGCGCGGGCGGCCCGGTGTTGTGCAACGTTCAGCAAGCGATACCTCAGTAGATCGCCAACCGATTCTCGGTCTGTATCGGCACGGCTGCTGCTCAGGCCTTCCGCTTGCGCTTCAGCAGCACGCCCAGCCCGCCGAGGGCCAGCAGACTCATCGTCGCCGGCTCGGGGATCGGGGCAATCGCGATAGCGGACATCGTCGCTCCGTCAGTTGAGTCTGTGCCGAACAGGCTGATGTTCGCATCGCCGGAGACGCCAGCCGTGTAAGCAATCACGCTGGAACTGCTCAGGAAGCTGGTACGGTCGCGGAAGTCGGTCCAGGTGACCGCAGGCGTGCCGCTGGCGCTGATAAGGCCGCCCGACGAGCCCTGTCCGGCATGGCCCACGGCCAGGATGAACGATCCCTCAGAAAGACCATTGAACTCGGCGACCATCGGAACCGTCAGGTCGTTCGTCAATCCGGTGGCGGTATCGGCGACAGGCAGCACTGCGTTGGACAGTTGGAAGGCGCTGACCGCCCCGAAGTTCGACGAGAACTCCAGATCCCCTGCCGCCGCCGTACCGAGATCCACGGCAAAGATCGACGTTGTGACGCCCTTGCTGGAGCCGACCATCGACACGACCGGCGTGTCGTACACCGTCGCCGCGCCGCTGGGGTCCAGCGTCAGGACCGGGGCCGAGCTCGTCGTCTGCTCTGAGATCGTGACCAGTAGTACCGAGTTGCTGGCCGCGTTGAGCGTGATCGTTCCGCTTTGGTTGTTGAACGTGCTGCTGCTTTCTACCATCACCGCCGCTCCGGCCACTGCCGGCAGCATCGCTGCGATCACGAGTGCCGTCAACATCAGTGTACTTCGTTTCATGGTAAAGCCTCCTCTGGTTAGTACTACAGCGCTGTTTAAGCTCAAGAAGTGGAGCTGCGATTGTCGATAACT
>CAZFPT010000019.1:0-3028 GCA_964521005.1 uncultured Planctomycetaceae bacterium
CCGACGCGTTCCGGGGGCTCCCTCGCTGCGCTCGGTCAACCCCGGCTACATCCTGTTGGGCTTCGGTGTGATCAACGAAGCGCTGAACGTGTGCGCTTACGTGACGGGTGGCGAAGCCCATCAATATCTCCTGTCCGGCCCTTCGGGCCTCGATACCGAGTTGTCGCGGATCGAGCCGGATCATCGCAAGAATCCACGCAGCCGATCGACAAGGCGGGCACCCTTCGGCAGGCTCAGGGCAGGCAAGTGCCCCGCCTTACCACCTGGGGCGTCGGACCCCGACCGACGTGTACGGCTTGGAGATTTCGTCAGGCGGGCGGAAAGTCCTTGCCAGGCCGCGGAGCGATGGTATTCTTGAGACGGGCGATGGACGTTCCATCGCCGCGAATGCTGCTGTTGCTCGGGTCGCCCTCTGGGTTCCCTTCGCAACAGCAGCCGAAGCGTTCCCCATGCCGACGGTTCCACCCTATTCCAACACGTAATTGGTCCAGCGCATGGGGACAAGCTTACCGTGAAGGAATTGACATGACGCAAGAGGATTCGACCAAAGAGCCCTGCGCTGAGAGATTCATTCAGTTGGCCCGATTGAACCTTGATGCGTACACCCAACGTTTGGGTATGCTCTGGAAGATTAACTTCGCCCTGTGGGCGGCAATTGCCGTTACCGTTGCGTTCCTTCTGGACCATCCGTTTCCGCATTCTCCATATCTCCCTTGCGGAGTTGCTTTCGTGATTGCGATGATCCACTTGTGGTTCCTCTGTCGCCTTTCCGTGTCCAATGAGAAGGACCTTGATTGGTACATCTACTACAAGGAGCAGGCGGAGGGCGCATTGGGCAAGCAGGAGCAGAAGGATGTGCGGGGTCGCCCAGAGCATGAGAACGGGTTCTGCTACTACGTCTGGAGAGGTAACGGAACGGCCAGTCAGAAGGGCTGGCACAGAAGAACCAAGTTGCCGCTGGTCCTTGGCCCGCTTCTGATCACGGCCATTCTGGCCTTCGGGGGGGCATGGGTCTTGGTGGGACAGGAGCACCCGGTTCCCAAGGGAGCTTCGCTACGAAGCGTGACGATCGTTGAAACAGATGAGTCTGGGCATGCACACACATGGTCTGCCAGATCAGAACAGACAACAACGGCACCGGCAGAGAGTGAGTAGGCCGTAGGGCTCGCAACTTGTTGCGGGCGGGAATGTTCCTTTGGCGTATCGGGTGTTTGGTGTCAGCGTCGTCGGCCTCGCAGGAGGTTCCGCCGGACGGGCTTGCGTCGGCCTCGGTAGGCGGTGCGGTTGAGCGTGCGTTTCTTGGCCGGCGGGCGTGAGGCGTAGGGGTGTTCCTCGACGAATTCGATGGGTTTTTTCACGAGGCTTTCGATCTGCGAGAGGACGGGGCGTTCCTGTACGGCGCAGAAGCTCAGCGCCAGGCCTTTCGCGCCGGCCCGGCCGGTTCGTCCGATGCGGTGGACGTAGGTCTCGGGCTCGTCGGGCATGTCGAAGTTGATCACGTGCGAGATGTCGTCCACGTCCAGCCCGCGGGCGGCGATGTCGCTGGCGATCAGCACGCGCGAGCGTCCTTCGCTGAAGTCTTTCAGCGCCCGCTGGCGGTCTTTCTGGGAGCGGTCGGAGTGAATGACGGCAGCGTCGATGTCCAGCCGTTTCAGCCGGGCGGTGACAATGTCGGCCCGCCGCTTGGTACGGGTGAACACCAGGGCCCGCGTGATGTCCTGGTCTTCGAGGACATGCTCGAGAAGCTCCTGTTTCTTGGGCGTCTCGACGAAGTAGACCTGCTGGGCGACGTTCTCGGCCGCCGGCGCTTCGGGCTTGATGCGGACCTGCTCGGGATCGGTCAGAATGCTCCGCGCCAGGCGATCGATGGCCGGTGGAATGGTCGCCGAGAACATCAGCGTCTGCCGCTTTTTGGGCAGGGCGCGTTCGATGCGGCGGATGTCCTCGATGAAGCCCATGTCCAGCATGCGGTCGGCCTCATCGAGCACGAAGATCTCGACGGTGTCGAGGTGGACGTACCCCTGCTGCATGAGGTCCATCAGGCGGCCGGGCGTGGCGACGACGACGTCCACGCCGCGCGTGAGGTCCTGGGTCTGGCTCTTCTGTCTCACGCCGCCGAAGATGGTCGTATGGTCGATGTTCTTGAGAAAGTGGCTGTAGGCGTCGAAGCTCTCGCCGATCTGGGCGGCCAGCTCTCGGGTAGGGCTCAGGATCAGCGCGCGGATCGGCTTGGGCGGGCGCGACCGCTTTCGGCCGGGTCCGCTGGAACGCCCTCGGCCGGGGCGCCCCTTGCCTCGCCGCCGGCCGGGCGAGTCCTGGTCGCGGTCGTCGGACGCTTCGACGGGCTCGACGTCGTGGGCGGGCTCGTTGGCGTGGAGCATCTGGAGAATCGGCAGGGCGAACCCTGCGGTCTTGCCCGTACCGGTCTGCGCGCAGGCCATCAGGTCGTCGCCGGCGAGCACGTGGGGAATGGCCAGTTTCTGAACGGGCGTGGGGGTATCGTACCCTTCGCGTTTTACCGCCCGAAGGAGAGGCTCGATGAGCCCGAGGTCATCAAATTTCATGCAACAGCTTTCCGTGAGAGATCGTGTTCTTCTGTCATTTCGTGTATCCCATATGATACCGCATTGGCGGGAATCGACAAGCATCATTCTTTGAAGGGCTGCGCAGGACCCTCCAAAGCTCAGGGCGTGCACGGGCTTCGTTGCCTGCCTCGAAGCCCACCGATAATTTGAAGGGCTTCGCAGGACCCTCCAAAGCTCAAGGCATGCACGGGCTTCGTTGCCTGCCTCGAAGCCCACCGATAATTTGAAGGGCTTCGCAGGACCCTCCAAAGCTCAAGGCATGCACGGGCTTCGTTGCCTGCCTCGAAGCCCACCGATAAGCGGATCGCTTGAGGCTGCACCCGAGCGAGACGGACCTCGCCGATACAATGAACCGAATGACGCATCGAAGGCGGCCGTCGCGAAGGCCCGCCGCCAACAACGAGAAGGAGAGCTCATGCAGACCCAACCGTTTGGGAATACAG
>CAZFPT010000019.1:3128-11660 GCA_964521005.1 uncultured Planctomycetaceae bacterium
CGCCGCCAACAACGAGAAGGAGAGCTCATGCAGACCCAACCGTTTGGGAATACAGGATTAAGTGTCACGCCCCTTGGGTTCGGAAGCGCCGAGATCGGCCAGGACTGGGTCTCGCAGGAAGAGGCGTCCAAGGTGCTCCACGCGGTGCTCGACGCGGGCATCAACGTGGTGGACACCGCCGCCTGTTACGGCCAGGCCGAGCAGCGGATCGGGGCTGCCATCGCCGACCGGCGCGACGAGTACGTGCTGGTCACCAAGGTGGGTCACCAGGCCGAGGAGTTGGGTCTGGAAGAGTGGACCCCGCAGCTGCTCGAAGCGTCGGTGGAGCGGTCCCTGTCGCGAATGAAGACCGACCACCTGGACGTCGTTCTGCTGCACTCCTGCGAGGAAGAGACGCTGGACGACCAGGAACTGCTGGCGGCGCTGCAGGCGTGCAAGCAGGCAGGCAAGACGCGATCGATCGGGTACAGCGGGGACGCCGTTGCCGCCGCCAAGGCGGTAGGGATGACGTTGTTCGACGCGATCGAGACGAGCGTGAACTTCACCGACCAGGACGCCGTCGACCGCTACCTGCCCCAGGCGGAGTCCGGTGGGCTGGGCGTGTTGGCCAAGCGCCCGATCGCCAACGGCTGCTGGCGCGACCCGGAGGCGTTTGAGGGCTTCTACCGCGAGTACGTTCAGCCTTACATCGAGCGGCGTAAAACGATGGGCCTCACGCCCGAGGCGGTGGGTTTTGACGGCGACTGGGCGGAGCTGGCGCTGCGGTTCTGCCTCACCCAGCCGGGCGTGCGCACGGCCATCGTGGGCAGCACGAACACCGACCACATTCAGCAGAACGTCCGGCTCGTCGAGAAGGGCCCGTTGCCCAACGACGTGAACGACGCGATCCGCAAGCTCTGGCACGAACACAACGACGGCTCGTGGCTGGGGCAGACGTAAACCAGAGGAATGCCTTGTAGGGTTGGCGAGCCCTCGGAATCCTGAAAGGTCGCCTCGGGCTGGCAACGGTGTTTGCGGGCATAGAGTGCGCGCTGTACTCAGGCCGATCAGAGGGCTTGCCGACGGAATCGCCGATCCATCGCGTCCGAGTCACTCCCGGCGGTCAGCCAGCCCTGCAGATGATCGTGACGAGGACTATTCCTGCAGCTTCCGCCTGGCCCGCAGGCGCGTTTCGCGGATGAGGCAGTAGAGCACCGGCACCACGAGCATCGTGAGCACTTCGATGGTCATCCCTCCCATCGACGGGATGGCCATCGGCACCATGATGTCGCTGCCGCGCCCGGTGGAGGTGAGAACCGGCAGCAGGGCGAGAATCGTCGTGGCGGTGGTCATCAGGCAGGCCCGCACCCGCCGCGTACCGGCGGCCACCACGGCCGCCCGGATTTCGTTGACGTTATCCGGGTCGCGCCGGCGGAAGCTCTGTTCGAGGTACGTTCCCATCACCACGCCGTCGTCGGTGGCGATCCCCAGCAGCGCAAGGAACCCCACCCAGACCGCCACCGAGAGATTCACCGGGCTCATCTGGAACACGTCTCGCATGCGGCGCCCGAGAATCTCAAAATCGCCCGCCCACGGCTGGGCATACAGCCACAGCAGGGCGAACCCGCCCGAGAAGGCCACGAAGATCCCGATGAAGATGATGCCCGTCGTCCCCACCGAGCGGAACTGCAGGTAGAGAATCACGAAAATTGCCGCGCACGCCACCGGCAGGATGAAGCTCAGCGTTCGGCTGGCTCGCAGCTCGGCTTCGTACGCCCCGGCGAACTCGTAGGAGATCCCTTCGGGCAGCAGGAGGTCTCCCCGCTCGATGGCCTGGAGCAGATGCTCGCGGGCGGCCTGGACGACGTCCACCTCGGCCACGCCGCTGGTCCCGCCGAAGGTCACGTAGGTGACCTTGAAGGTGTCCTCGCTCTGGATCCGCTGGGGTCCTCGGCGGTACTGGACGTCCGCCAGTTCGGTCAGCGGGACCTGCGCGCCGGACGGCGTCGCCACGTGGATGCGCTCGATTGCTTCCCATTCGTCGCGCAGGCTTCGCGGGTACATCAGACGAATGGCGTAGCGGCGGCGTCCTTCGATGGTCATCGAGGCCACGCGTCCGCCGACGGCCGTCTGGAGCGTTCGCAGGACCTTCGCCGCCGTCACTCCGTGAAGCTCGCGACGGGCGCGGGAGTTGGGGTCCTGCACGTCCACCACCAGGTAGGGCTTTCCGACGACGCGCGAGGCGTTGACCGAGCCGGGAACCACCTCCGGAACGGTGCGCAGCTCCTGCTCGATGGCGACGGCCGCCGTTTCGAGGTCCTGGAGATCCTCGCCGTGCACCTTCACACCGAGCTTGGCGGTCATGCCCGTCTGGAGCATCACCAGGCGCGTCTCGATGGGCTGGAGCTTCGGGGCGCTGGTGGCACCGGGGTACGAGGCGCGGTCGACGATTTCGTCCCAGATGTCGTCCGGCGAGCGGATGTGATCCCGCCACTGCCGCACGCGCGTGCCGTCCGGAAGCGTGGCGTATTCGGGTTTGTAGTGGATGACCGTCTCGATCATCGACACCGGGGCCGGGTCCAGCGCCGAATCCACTCGGCCGATCTTGCCGACCACCTGCGAGACCTCCGGAATCGACTGGATCGCGCGGTCCTGGTACGAGAGCGTATCCAGCGCCTCGGCGATCGAGCCGTGCACGCTGATGGTGGGCATCCACAGGAAGCTGCCCTCGTCGAGGCTGGGCATGAACTCCCGCCCGAGTCCGGGGAACTGCGCCTCGCCATGGACCCAGAGGTTGGTCCGGGTAAACTCGTCGTCCAGCCCGACCGGATCGAGGGCACTCCTGACGGGCGAAAACACCGTCGCCGCTCCCAGCCAGACCGCCAGGGCCAGAACGATCAGCACCGTCGGGATCGACAGGAACACCAGCTTGTGACGCAGGCACCAGCCGAGGATGGCGGGGTAGGCCCATTGGAACGCCCGGAAGAAGCCGATCAGCACGGCGATGAGTCCGCCGGTGAACAGCAGGTTCCGTGCCAGCCCCCGCTGCGGCCCCAGGGGCAACCAGAGAATCGTCAGCACCGTGAAGACGACCAGCACGATGGCGATATTGGTGATCCACGCGCCGACCCGCCTGGCGCTCGCGGCTGTGGCTTCTGGACGGTTTCGGAGGTGCCGCAGAAGCCTGAAGCGAGTTCTGTGCTGCGTTACCTGCCCCGAAGCCCGCCAAAAATCTGGACGGTTTCGCCGACGGAATACCAGCCAGGCCATCGTCGGCAGTACCAGCAGCGCGATGAGAACCGAGGCGATCAGCACGAACGTCTTGGTGAACGCCAACGGCCGAAACATCCGACCCTCCTCGCCGGACATGGTGAATACCGGAAGAAAGCTGATGACGGTGGTCGCGACGGCCGTCAGAACCGCGCCGCCCACCTCGCTGGTGGCGCGGTGGATCACCTCCAGGCGCGGAGTGTCCCCGTCAGCCTGGTCGAGGTGCCGCAGGATGTTCTCGCAGAGCACGATGCCCATGTCCACGATCGTACCGATGGCGATGGCGATGCCCGATAGGGCCACGATGTTCGCGTCCACGCTGAACAGCTTCATCGCGATGAACGTCACGAGCACCGCCAGGGGCAGCATCGTCCCGATCAGCAGGCTGGACCGCAGGTGCATCACCATGAGGATCACCACCACCAGCGTGATGAGCACCTGGTGGGTCAGGGCGTTTTCCAGCGTTCCGAGTGTCTCGTGGATGAGTTCGGCCCGATCGTAAAACGGCACGACGCGCAGCTGCGAGATGGTCGCCCAGTCCGGCCAGCGATCGCGCGGCGTGGCCGACAGGTGCGACAACCAGGCGTCCTGGTCGATGACACCGTCGGCGAACGCGGTAAAGCCGTGCGACTCGGCGTATGTCCGCACCTCGGCGCGGGAGGCCTGCGTGAGGTCCACCAGTGCTTTGCGCGGCATGGAATCGCGGGTGTCCGCGACGGCCTCCTTGACCGATTGGATGACGGCCATCGGGTTCGCGCCGTATCGTGCGACCGCGACGCCACCGACGGCTTCGGCGCCGCCTTTGTCCAGCGCGCCGCGTCGTCGGGCGGGCCCGAGCGTGACGACGGCCACCTGGTCCAGCAGAATCGCTCCGGCGGGGGTCTGGCGGACCACCGCGTCCCGCAGCTGCCGGACGTTCCGCAGGAAGCCGATCCCGCGAACGAAGTACTCCACGCGGTTGATCTCGATGGTGCGGGCGCTGACGTCCAGGTTGCCCTGGGCGATCGCGCGGTAGACCTGGTCGATGGTCACGTCGTAGACGCGCATCGCCTCGGGGTCCAGCTCGACGTGGAACTCCCGCTGGTAGCCTCCCACCGAGGCCACCTCGGCCACTCCGTCGGCTGCCATCAGGGCGTATTTGACGTAGTAGTCCTGCACGTTGCGGAGCTCTTCCAGGTCCCAGCCGCCGGTGGGGTTGCCGTTGGGGTCGCGCCCTTCCAGCGTGTACCAGTAGATCTGCCCCAGGGCGGTGGCGTCAGGCCCCAGGCGAGGCTGAACGCCGTCAGGCAGGAGGTCGGGGGGCAGCGAGAAGAGCTTCTCCTGGAGGCGCGTGCGGGATTCGTAGAACTCCGAGTCGTCGTCGAAGATCACGTAGATCGACGAGAACCCGTACATCGACGAGCTGCGGATGGTGCGGACGTCCTTGAGGCCCAGCAGGGCGGTGGTCAGCGGAAGCGTGACCTGATCGTCGATGTCGCGCGGCGAATGGCCCGCCCATTCGGTGAAGACAATCTGCTGATTGTCCCCGATGTCCGGGATCGCGTCGACCGGCACGGGCTCACGCGGCAGCGGGCCCAGGTCCCAGTCGAACGGGGCGGCGATGAGTCCGCCGAGAATCACCACGACCACGGCGACGCCCACGATGAGCTTGTTCTCCAGCGCCGCCCGCAACAGCCGACCCAGCCAGCCGGTCTGCTCGGGAATCGGTTGCCCTTCCTCGGGCGGCAGCGGATCGCGCGATGTGTCGTGCTCGCTCACGGATGCTCCGGATGGTCGTGGGTGTCCTGGTCGGCGTGTTTCATCGGCGTGAAGGTCCGAAGCAACTCACCGCAGCGAAGCATGGCCGATCCGAAGTACGGGTTGCGAAGGTCCTTCCCCCTCTGCAGCCAGGTCGCCCCGCGATTGTCAAACGCCATCGGGCAGCGGAACTCGTAAATGGGGTCGGCACCGACGGCACCGAAGTCGCGCACGATGCGCGTGAACTCTCGGCTGACAGGGTAGAACTGCTCGCGCAGAGCGTCGAGGTCGTCCTCGCCGGCGGCGGATCTCAGCGCGTCGCCCAACTGCCTGCTCTCGCGCCGCCAGGTCGGCCTCAGCGCCGCCGGCAGCGTGTCGGCGTCGATGGCGCCCAATGCTGCGTTGGCGTCCAGAATCGCCTGGCGGGCCGGTTTGTATTCGTCCTCGGCCAGGCGGTCGCTCGCCCGCAGAAGCGCGTCGTACAGCCCGCCCAGCGACTTGCGGAAGCCGGGGGGAAGCTCCATCCCCGCGGCATGCTCGACGGGCTCGGGCGATTCGGGCTCGGCTTGATCGGCGTCGGCGGGAAGGTTCATCATGCTGGCCATCCCGCGGAGCTGGCGTTCGGAGTCGATCTTGAAACTCCCACGCGTCACGACCTGCTCGCCTTCCTCCAGGCCTTCGGTGACGAGGTAGAATTCACCCGCGCGGGGCCCGAGCATCACCCGTCGGGGGGTATACTCCACCGCGCCGTCTTTGCCGGCGGGCTTCTCGACGTATACCACCGACTGCCGCCCGGTCCGCAGGACGGCCGATGCGGGAATCACCAGCGGCGGCGGGGCCTCCTCGGCAGAGATGCTCACGTACCCGCGCGACTCGGCCGTCTCGAGATCCATCCCGCAGATGGAGCACTGGCCGGGCTCGTCGCTCACCACCGACGGGTGCATCGGGCAGATGTGCTTGCCCGCCAGATGCTCGCTGACGACGCGTCCGCCCCGGGCGACCCGCGAACGGACAGCCGCCCGGACGAACATGTTGGGCTTGAGCTTGCCGCGCGAGTTGTCGGCGCTCACGCGGACCTGCACGGTGCGCGTCTTCGAGTTCACCACCGGCGAGATGAAGCTGATGGTTCCCTCGAACGTCTCGCCGGGCAGCCCGCGCGTCGTGAACGTCACCGGCTGACCCAGACGCAGCCAAACGAGGTCGCTCTCGTAGGCGTCGAGCTTCACCCACACGCTGGAAAGGTCCTGGATGGTGTAGATCTTCTCGCCGGTCTTGACGTAAGCGCCCTGGTTGGAGTGCTTGCGCGTGACGATCCCGCCGAGAGGGGCGTAGATCGTCAGCTGATCGATGGGCTCGCCGCGCCGGATGATCTCGCCGATCTGCTCGGGGGTCAGCCCCAGCAGGCGGAGCTTGTCGCGGCTGGCCTGGGCGGTGGCGATGGTCGACTCGCGCAGAACGTTCGGGTCGTCGTCGCGCAGATCGGTGAGCGCCTTGAACGCCTGGATGAGCTCCTCCTGGGCGGAGATGAGCTCGGGCGAGTAGAGCTCGGCCATGTGGTCGCCCTTGCGGACGGCCATCCCGGTGAAATCCACGTACAGGCGCTCCAGCCGGCCGGGCATCCAGGCGGTGATGACGCCGGTTCGCGTCTCGTCGTAGTCCACCGTGCCGGCGAGATGCACCACGTTGGTGACCAGGCGGCGCTGCACGGGTGTGGTGGCCACCTGCATCAACAGCCGGGCGGTTCGCCCGAAGCGGATCGGGGCGCCGATTCCGCCCTCGCTCTTGCGCCGGGGGATCAACTCCATCGAGCAGATCGGGCATCGCCCCGGGGTGTCCTGGGCGATCTGCGGATGCATCGAGCAGGTCCAGATGACCTGTCCGGCCTGGGGCATCTCCCGGCCGACCTGGTCGGTGGGTTGCGTGGTGGGCTGGGTGGAAGGTCTGTTGGTGTCGGGCCTGTGGGCGGTGGCCGGGGAGAACAGCCAAAGCGTGCCCATCCCCGCGAGAAACGCCAACGCAGTCACGATGACGGTTCCGGGCAGACGCCTGCCTGCAGCGCGCCAGTCGAAGGCATGGACGGGCTTATCGGTCTGCGGAGTCTGCTCGGTCATGGGGCCTCCTCTTGGGCGGCAGCGGCGTTTGAGGTGTTGGCATCGCCGATCTTGCCGCCGGTGAGTTCCTGGAGTTTCGCCCATGCCCGCAAGCGGTCGCCGCGGGCCCGTTCGTGGGAGAGCTGAAACTCCAGCCAGACGCGCTGGGCGTCGATGAGATCGGTAAACGACGCTTCCTTGCCCCGAAAGGCGGTCGTGGCGAGCTTGACGGCCTCGGTCGCCTTGGGCAACAGAACGCGACGGTAGAGTTCCAGCTTCCGCCCGGCGTCGCGATATTCGAAGGCGGCCTGCTGGGCGTCGGCCAGAAGGTTGTGCGACGTCTGATCGAGCCGGCCGATCCCCGCCAGACGACGCAGCCTTGCCTCCCGGATACGCGCGTCGATGCGATCCCGCCAGATGGGCAGGTTCACGCCGACCCGCGCGATCCAGGCGTCCTTGCCATCGCCGTCGGGGTGTCTCCCGCCCGTGGAGCGGTTCGTGTCGATCCACGTCAGACCGACCGTGACGTCGGGGATGTACCCCAACTCGGCGAGGGCTGTTTCATCCGCCAGGGCAGCGAGATTCTCCCGCTCTGCCTTCAGCGTGGGGTTGTTCCGGTCGATCACATGCGCGATATTCTCGGGAACCGGTGCGTTCGGGTCCGCCAGATCGTCGGGGAAGGGGATGGGCTCGGTTCGGCCGATGGGGTCGCGTCCGAGCAGGGCGCGCAGGCGGGCCGAGGCAGGGCGATGCATGTCCTCCAGCGCGGTGAGCCGATCGTCCAGCCGACCGATTTCCACCTGCAGGCGGATCAGCGCGGAGCGCTTCGCCTCGGCGGTGCGATAGCGGGACAGGATGGTCTTCTCCAGCGAGCGGAGCAGCCTGAGGTTCTGCCGCGTGACCCGCACGGCCGCCCCGAGCTCATAGAGCTTCGCGTACGCCCCGGCGACCCGGGCATCCAGCGAATAGCGGACAGCCTCGGCCCGGTGGTACGACGCCTTCGCGCGGGCGGCGGCGATGTCGCCCTTCCTGGCCAGCTTGGCCAGCCACGGAATCGTCTGCGAAGCGGTGATGGACTGTTGCTGGGCGCCCACCCGCGTTTCGACGTTGCGGATGTACCAGGCGTAGGTCAGCTTCGGGTCCGGCAGGGAGGTCACCTGGGCAACCCGCTGCAGATCCGCCTGCCAGCGCCTGAAGGCGGCTTTCAGTTCGTCACTGTGCATCCGGGCCAGTTGCTGATAATACGCCAACGTGCCGGCAGGGGGCATCTCGGGCGACTGGCCGTCTCGCCATCCCTGGTCGTGAGCGGCAAGGCCGTCGACCATCGCCTCCCACTGCTGCTGGGTGTACAGCCGACCGGTCTCGCGATCCGACGCGCAGCCGACACCGGCCACGACCCCCGCCAGAAAAACCGCCAACCACTTCTTTAGTGGGCTTCGTGAACTGCTCCCAAGCC
>CAZFPT010000019.1:11760-33878 GCA_964521005.1 uncultured Planctomycetaceae bacterium
AAGCCCGCCGAAAGTATCTCGGGCAGTGACAAGGCATTGTAGGCGCCGGTTGCGGAAGTGTGCTTAATCCCGGCCGATAGGTTCCTGCCGGATCTCGCCCATGGGCGGGAGCTTCGAGAGGTCGATCAGCTCATGCGTCTTGCCGTCGCGGGTGAGCACGAGCTTCCTGGGGTTGTCCAGTGACCCGGTGACCGAGACGGTCTCGCTGTGCCCGTCGGCGGTGAGTTTCACGCCGGCCCCGTCGTTGATGGTCGTGATGGTCGGGGCAGCTCTGCCCTTGTTCCACGCAGCGAGCACCCAAAGAATGGGCTTGCCGGGCGTGGTCTCCACGCGCAGCCAGACCTGGTATTCGCCCTCGGTCCACTTGCCTTCCCAGAAGGGCGGAACCGCCAGGGCTTTCCCGTTGGTCTTCTTGACCCGCTCGTGCCACTGCTCGCGACTCAGCCCGGCCGTGGCGTCCAGCCCGTCGATCGGCAGGGAGGTGGTGTCTGCTCGGTCCATCATTGTCTGCAGACGATCGCGATAGTCCGCCTGTGACTCCCCCGGCCGGATCGCGTAGATCGCCGGACCGGGCCGCTTCTCGTTGGCGAGATAGTGATACGAGCGAACCTGCACATTCGGGTCGTGCGCGGCGGCGAGATGCACCGCGATGTCCTTGTCCAGCTGCCCGTCGAGCGTGACGGTTCTGCCGTCCACTTTCGCCGATCGCGCCAGCAGGTGGATGTTGAGTTGCTGGGGCTGCCTGGCGGTGGTCTGGTCGAGCACCACCAGATAGTCGCCCAGTGCGTCGGCCGAGGCGTGCTTCACCATCGCCAGCGTGCGCCGGTGGGTTGTCTGCTCGATCTTCCGCGACGGATACCGCCGGGAGAATTCGTGATCGTGCGGGTCGATCGGGCTCATCGTCAGGTGAGACGAGGTCCGCTCAGCCACGACGACGTCGGCAAGCTTGCTGGTCTCGAACGCACCCACGCGGGCGGTTCCCCACAGCTGTTCGTGGGCGGTAACCGGCTTGTTCCGCGCGTTGTGGAGGACGCTTCCCTGGCGGCCGAAGGTCATGGAATTGTGCAGGCAGGCGTGGTCGGCGCGGGGGTGGTACGAGCAGTTGTAGTCCAGCGAGATCGGCGTGCGACCCGAGTAGAAGTGATACGCCAGCTCGTCGTTATGGTAATGTCCGCGGGCCGGGCCGGCCTTGATGCTGCAGAACGATTCTCCCGCCTGACCGAACTCGTCGCGTAGGATCGCCCCGAACCCGTAGAACGCCTGCGAGGTCCAGTCCATTTTCGCCGCGTCCATCGGCGGAATGGACAGGTCGGTCTCCAGGACGGCCTCCTTCAGCGAGGGTTGCCACTGGCCGCCATGCATGCCGCTGTCGATCAGCAGCTGCCACGTTCCCATCATCTCCGAGGCGAAGGCTGGGTCCTTTTGGCCGTAGTACGCCGCCAGGCGGGCGAAGCCGAACGCCATCCCCGCCGTCCACCGGTGCGTGTCGCCGTGGGGTGCCTCGTGACGCATGCCGATCCGGACATCCGGAGGGGTGATGAGCTTGCGATGCCACACCCCCGTCGCGCGGGTCATGGGGTTGGCGGTGATGGGGTTGCCGTACCCGGTGTTGGCGATGACCCTTGCCACCTTCATCTGCAGGCTGAACGAATAGCCCGAGTAGCCCGGACACTCCCAGCCGACCCCGTCGGGCTTGAGCAGCACGCGGGAGAGGTCGTCGCGGAAGTTCCGCAGTCCGAATTCCAGCCATTCCTCCGAGTGCGGATGGTCGCGCAGGGCCCCGCCGGCGTAGAGGGCGACCATGTACTTGTCCGTGTGGAAGTTCGGGTTGCCCGGGTTCCACCCGTTGTGCCAGCCCGGCCAATGATCCGGGTCCGAGAAGATATACCCCGCCGCTGCCTGGATGGCCCCGCCGATGGGCGAGCCGGCTGCGTAGAGGTCCGGCCAACCCCACCCGTGTACGCGGCGGGTGTAGGTGGTCGGGTTCAGGAAGTCGTCCTGATACCGCCGCCCGATCCAGATCCCCACGTTCGGCAGCCGACTGCCGCCCGACTTGCCCTCGGTGATGAACGCCAGCAGTTTCGCGTCGGTACCCCGCAGAGTCTTGGCGATTCGCTTTCGCTGCTTCTTCGCGCGATCCAGCCGCGTCTGGAGCTCGGCCTTTCGTTTGTCGTCGTCGGTCTGCTTGAGTTTCGCCTGCAGGTCTGCGATGTCGGCTTCGAGTTTCTCGCCCTGGGTGGCGGCCTCCATGAGACGCTGCTTCGTCCGCTTCATCGCCCGTGTGACGGCCGTCTTTTCGCCCGTCTGCCAGTCTTTCTTGATGCGATCGAGTCGCTCGGGCGACATGAGGATGTGCGGGCCCGCCTTGGACGGATCGCGCTTCCAGTGCAGGACGTACTTGTTCATCTCCGCCACCAGCGTCCAGTCGGTGTGACGGCGGATGAGCCCGTTGAGCTTGTCGGTGCTGTCGAACCGCTTGCGCGGGCCGGCGACGATCGCATACGACCGCTGGCCATAGTGCTTACCGCCGCCTTGGCCGGTGTGCAGCGGAAACTCGTACCAGCCCCGATTGCCGTCGGCGACGCGGGCCTTGATGATGCCCTGGTACGGCGAGACCCACTTGCTGGCGAACGTCGCGACCACCCCCACGCACGGGGCGTTCGGATCGTCGGGCGTCTTGCCGCCGGAGGTCAGCAGGAGCTCCTGCGCCCCGCCGCCGCGCTGCGTCCAGCGAGGCTGAAGACGGGCGTAGGCCCGACCCTTCTGGATATCCCGCGGCTGCGCCTGGCCGATGTTGAGGCTCGTGTTGCCCCCGAAGCTGTCGTACTCGAACCAGCGGATGCGGAGCGTCGTGTCCACCTTCATCGATTTGCCCGCCAGCAGGCCTTCCTTGTACTTCCCGAAGTGCAGTTCGTAGCCGGCCTCGTCCGGCAGGTGGTATCGCTCGACGACCTCGACCCACGGATCGCCCATGACCATCCGCAGCACGACACGGTAGTGGGGCGATTCCTGCGGGACCATCTCGACGGGAATCTCGTTGGGCTTGTACGTGTGCGAGCGTTTTCCCGGCGTCATGGGAACCGCCGGCGTCTTGCCGCTGACCTTCGCGCCCTCGAAATTTTCTGGTGGGTTTCGTGAACTGCTCCCAAGCCCGGATGCGTCAATGCGTTTGGCGGGGCTGGCGAAGCCCTGGAAATCGTATTCGATCGCCACGTCACAGAAGACCGGTCCGCTCCGCAGCACCTTGATGCGTGACTGGCTGACTTTCGCAAAGCCGTTGAACTTCGATCGGCCGACGGTGTGCTTCTGCCCCTTGATCCACAGCCCGAACAGCCAGTGGTCGGCATCCTTGAGGGGCACGGGGTCGCCTTTGGCGGTGAACTCCCGCAGCGCCAGGCCCATCGCTCCGTTCCGCAGCGTGAGCATTTTTCCGTCTCGATGGACGCGCAACGGCGAGTCGGCTGTCCCCGGCCGGGCCACTACTTTCGTGCCGTAGTCCTTTCGTCCTTTCCGTTTGGGGACGGTGGCGACGAACCACAGGCGGTCCACCCTGGTTCCGTCGCGGGTCTTGGTCTGTTCGAGCTGGGCCGGTCGCGTTTCGCCGTCCATGGTGACGGTCCAGTCTTCCTTGGCGTCGAGCGTACCGGCTGGGAAGTCTTTGTGGGTCAGTTCCCAGGGCCAATGCAGATTCAGCGGATTCTCGATCGTGAAGGTGTGGACGTCGTCGGCCGACGCGGAAAGGGGAGCGACGAAGACGGCGAGAAGAACAACGGTCAGCAGCGGAGTGTGGCGCATGGTTCGATGGGCCTTTCGTGAGTCTGTATGGTAGATGGGCCTTTCGTGGGTCTGTATGGCAGATGGTTTCTCGCGAGGCGGGTCTGTGAACCTGTCTGCCGGCATGTAGCATGGTATCACGTTGTTTCTGCATACCACAAGCTACGGCAAACGCGCGTTGACGTCGCCCGGTCTCCACGGTAGAACAAACACGCGTGGCGCGAGGCGGTTTTCGTCAGCTTTGCGCCTGCCTGCCCATGCAGGTCGACGCGCCGGTAGCTCAGCAGGATAGAGCGGCGGTTTCCTAAACCGCAGGTCGTGGGTTCGAGTCCCGCCCGGCGTAATATCGCAGATCGCCAGTCCCGCGAGGCACAACATGCCCTGGAGGCACCGATGAAACGCACACTGTCGCTTCTCTGTTTGCTGGCCTTCTCGGCCGGCGTGTTGGCCTGCGTCGGCTGCAGCGGCGAGGAAGAAACCCCCGTCGCTTCCGAGCGTCGCGAGAAGATCGCCGCCGCCGTCCGCGAGAAGCATGGCCGATCGTTCGAGGACCTGCCCGAGGTCACGTTGGTGGTCATCAGCCCCAACAACCGCAACATCGAACGCGAATTCGCCGAAGCGTTCAGCCTCCACCACGCCCTCGAACACGGGCAGCGCGTGGCCGTCGACTACCGCGACATCTCCGGCGGGGGAAACGCCATCCTGGACAACCTCCGCAAGACCTACTCCGGCTCACGGGAGAAGGTCAAGTCGGCCGGTATTGATGTCGTCTGGGGCGGCGGCGAAGACAACTTCATGAAAATGACCGACGAGGGAATCCTCCAGCCCATGACGATTCCCGAGGGCTTCAGGGAGAACGTCCCTGCCGTCTTCGGCGGGCTGCCGATGGTCGATCCGAACAACCATTGGGCGGGGACGGCCATCAGCGCGTTCGGCATTCTGTACAACAAGGGCATGCTGGATCGTCTCAAGTTGCCCCACCCACGGACGTGGGACGAGTTGGGCGAGGCGAAGTACTTCGACCTGGTTGTGCTGGCCGACCCCACCCAGAGCAGCTCAGCGGCGGCGGTGAATGAAATGGTCGTCCAGTCCGGCAAGGACTGGCCCGACGGCTGGGCGAAGCTGCTGGACATCCTGGGCAACGCCAAGAAGTTCTTCACGGGCGCATCGGACGCCGCCAACGCGGTGACCAGCATCGCGCCGATCGCCACGTGCATCGATTTCTACGGGTCGATGCGCGTCAGTCGCCACCCCGACCAACTGGCGTACGTCTCGCCGGCAGGGCAAACCGCGCTGACGCCGGACCCGATCGGCATCCTCAGGAACCCGCCGCATCCGGAGCTGGCCCAGCGATTCGTGAACTTCGTGCTCTCGCGTCGCGGGCAGGCGCTGTGGGCCTTGCCGGTAGGGGCCCAGGACGGACCGGTGAATAAGCCGCTGTTCCGAACGCCGATCCGGCGCGATGTGTTCACCGCATACAAGGGCAAGCTGCTGGGCGGGATCTCCGACCCGTTCGCTTCCGGCCAGGAGATGAAGCTGGACCTGCAGATGCGGAATGTCCGGTTCGGGCTGCTGCGACACCTCGTGCGGGCGGCGGCGCTGGACAACCGCGAGCTGCTCAAGCGGGCCAGGAAGGCCCTGATCGAGAGCAAACACGAGGCCAGGCGGGCGAAGCTCTTCTACGCCCTGCCGCCCAACGTGCGGACCCGCGAGCAGATCGAGCAGATCGCCCCTCAGCTCCTCGACGAGACAGCCCGCGACCGGATCGTCACCGGCTGGTCCACCTTCTTCCGCGAGCAATACCGCAAGGTGATCGGAGGGCTTCGGTAGGCCCGCCGAAACGTATTGACGCCTCCGGGCTTGGGAGCAGTTCACGAAACCCACCAGAAAATATCGACCTGCCTTGAGCCCCCCCGGACCGGCCAATCCGATCGCGCGGTGGAGCGCGTCTGTCCGCTCCCAGCCGATCGCGACGCTGCTGACGGCCGCGCTGATTGCGCTGCTGGCGGGCGGATTGCTCTGGCCGATCGGAATGGCGATCTACCAAGCGTTTGTCCATCGCGGAAGCCTCAGCGGCTACTGGTTCTCCCGCCTGTTGCACGACCGCACCGGGGCGCAGCTCATCAACGGCCTGCAGTTGGCGACCCTGGCTACGGGCATCAGCCTGGTGCTGGCGGTTCCCCTGGCGCTGGTCCGCGCACGCTGCCGGTTTCTCGGGCAGAAGGTTCTCGGCGTGGCGGTGCTGGTTCCGCTGATCCTCCCGCCGTTCGTGGGGGCCATGTCCATGCGCCAGCTGCTGGGGCAGTTCGGCGCGGTGAACCTGATCCTCGAACGCCTCGGCCTGCTGGAGATCGGCCCGGGCGAGCTGCCTCCCGACTGGTTGGCCGGCGGCATGGTGGGCGTGGCGATCATCCAGGCGCTGCACCTGTTTCCGATCCTCTACCTGAATGCGTCGGCTTCGCTGGCGAACATCGACCCGTCCCACACCCAGGCAGCCCGCAATCTGGGGGCCGGTCCGGTGCGGACGTTTTTCCGTGTAACGCTGCCGCTGATTCGCCCGGGCCTGTTCGCCGGGGGAACCATCGTGTTCATCTGGAGCTTCACGGACATCGGCACGCCGCTGATCATGAGCTACACCGACCTGCTGCCGGTGCGGATTTTCCAGGAGCTCTCCAGCACCTACGGCGGCAAGACCTTCGCGATGGTCTTCGTTCTGCTGGCGATTTCGGTGGGCCTGTACGTGCTGGGGAAGTTCGTGTTCGGCCGATCGGAAGACGTCGCCGGCTCGAAGGCAACGCTGCAGGCGGAGACACGCACACTCGGACCGCTGGCGACGCTGGGTGCATGGGCGATGTTCGGGCTGGTGTTGGTCGCGGCGATTCTCCCGCACGTGGGCGTGGTGCTCACAGCCCTGGCGGATTCGTGGATCAACACCATCCTGCCCACCAGCTACACCACCGCCCATCTGCAGGGGGTGGTCACGTCCGAGGAGACCTACCGCAGCATTCTCAACAGCCTCAAGTACGCCGGAACCTCCACGGTGATCGACCTGGGAATCGGCACGCTGGCGGCCTGGCTGATCGTCCGAAGCCGATCGGCGGGCTCGGGGCTGCTGGACGCCCTGGCGATGCTCCCGCTTGCCGTGCCGGGGCTCATCCTGGCGGCAGGATACGTGGCGATGACCGTTCCGGGCTCGATGCTCGACCGCATGGGCATCACGCCGGTGGACAACCCGTTCGTGCTGCTGGTGATCGCCTATTCGGTGCGTCGCCTGCCGTTTGTGGTTCGTGGCGTCTCGGCCGGCCTGCAGCAGGTGCCCGTCTCGCTGGAGGAGGCCGCCCGCAATCTCGGCTCGTCCCGCGCAGGAGCGGCCCGGCGGATCACGCTGCCCCTGGTGACGGCCAACCTCATCGCCGCCGGTGTGCTGACGTTCTCGTTCGCCATGCTGGAGGTCAGCGACTCGCTGGTGCTCGCCCAGCGCGCGAGCGATTATCCGATTACCAAACAGATCTACATCCTCTATACCTCCGGGACAGCCGCCAGCATGAACATCGCCGCGGCCCTGGGCGTGTACGGGATGGGCCTGCTGGCGGCGACGATGGCCGTCGCGAGCATTCTGCTGGGACGCAAGCTCGGCGCAATCTTCCGCGCCTGACGTTCGACAAGGACCCCGACATGACCAGCATCACACTGGACCGCATCGCAAAACGCTATGGCCCGCCGGAGGGCGGGGTGTGGGCGGTGCGCGAACTGTCGTTCACCATCGAAGCCGGCGAGTTCTTCTTCCTGCTCGGGCCCAGCGGATGCGGAAAAACCACGCTGCTGCGGATGATCGCCGGCCTCGTCGAACCCACCTCCGGACGGGTGTGGCTGGGCGAGCGGGATGTCACGCGCCAGCCCGTCGAAGACCGCCGAACGGCGCTGGTGTTTCAGAATTACGCGCTGTGGCCTCACATGACGGTCTATCAGAACGTGGAGTTCGGCCCGCGGATGCGCGGCGCGGGACGCCGCGAAGCGCGCCGGCAGGCCGACGACCAGTTGCAGCGCGTCCGGATGGCGGAGTTCGGCCGACGCAAGCCCAACCAACTCTCCGGCGGACAACAGCAGCGCGTCGCACTCGCCCGCGCACTGGCCAGCGGGGACCCGTGCCTGCTGATGGACGAACCGCTGAGCAATCTCGACGCCAAGCTCCGCTCGGAGATGCGCGTCGAACTGCGACGCCTGGTGAAAAGCAGTGAGGCAACCGGCGTCTACGTGACACACGACCAGAAGGAAGCCCTCTCGATGGCCGACCGTATCGGCGTGATGCATGCCGGGCAGCTCGTGCAGATCGGCACGCCCCAGCAACTCTACAATCGCCCGGCAACGCGTTTCGTAGCCGACTTCCTCGGCGAGGCGAATTTCATCGACGGCTCGGCGACGCCAACCGCCGACGGGTCGGCCGTCCGTACGTCGGCCGGCGTGGTACGATCGAGCCAGAGCGGGCTTGACCTGGACGGCGAGGTCACCTGCTGCGTCCGCCCCGAGCGCATCGGCCTGGGGCCCCTGGGCGAGGAAGAAGACCCCGGCGAGGCGCTCAGCGGGACCGTTGAAACCCGCGTGTACCTCGGCGAGATGGAACAACTGACGGTACGGTTGGTCGACGGAAGCGAGTGGCGCGTCTCGCTCATCGGCAGGGGGGCCGGCGCGTTTACCGAGGGCCAACGCGTCCGGCTGACCATCCCGCCCGAGGACGTCACGCTCCTTCAAGAGTAAACCACCCCGCCACCCGAGAAGGTGTGCGACATGAACCAGGGGCACGCTCCAGGTATTGAGCGACGAGCGACACGCGAATTGCGACAAGGGCACCCGGAGTATCGTTGAAGCCCCATCTTGAGCCTGTCCTGAGCTTGTCGAAGGGCGAAGCGAAAGGTGGGGGTAAGCAGCGAAAAACCAAATTCGAAATCACAAGCTCCAAAGAGTGATCGTCCCGCATCGTCTCGCGATCGCGCCCGCAACAAGTTGCGAGCCCTACGGGTTGTTCAAAGACAAAACAGACCATGGGCTGGAAGCCCATGCGACGCGGGTCACCGAACCGCAGCCGACATCTGCGCCGACGGACCATCGAGCCCCGAAGGGGCGGGGAGGATGTAGCCGGGGGGCGTCAGCCCCCGGAATCGGGCGCCCCCTTGAAGGCAAGCCCCGAAGGGGTGACACATCTCGCGTACGACAGGCGTGGGCCCACGTGTTCGTTCACCGGCCGAACCCGAAGCCCATCGGTACTTTTGAATGGCTTCGCAGGAACCCGCAGAACCCCAAGACGTGTTGCGCTGCGTTACGTGCCCGAAGCCATCGGCAAATCTGTGGTCAATCTGCTAGTCGAACAATCCACCGGCGGGTTTGGTCGGCAGGCCGTGCTCGTCGACGAGGAAGCGAAGGGCCTCGTCGCTGGAGCGGAACACCCTGGTGGCCGTCTCGGTGATGAACGGGCTGGGCTCGACCTCGGGCTGCCAGATGACGTACACGTCGCGGGTGGCTTCGTGGGCGTGCTGCAGTTCCCGCTCGACGCCGCTGGAGAGGCCCGGTCGGCCGTCTTCCATGGCGGGCACGAGTGAAATGATCATGTCCGACTGGTCGATCAGCTTGAAGTCCCGGGCGTAGATCTGTCCGTCGATGTCCGGAATGATGCTGATGACTTCGCCGGCCGGCACGTCCACGCGCATGCCCCTCGGGCCGACGCGAAGGGTTCGCTCGCCTTTCTCCACCGCCTGGATCGCCGGACGGCAGAGATACTTCTCTTCCACGTCGCCGGGGTCGAAGCAGATGAAGTGCTTCTTCATCTCCAGGCGGAAGCGGTCGATCTCAGCCTGGATCTTCGGGCGGTCCAGCACGTGCGACATCGGAAAGCTCAGGTACGCCTTCTTCATGTCCGGATCCGTCATCAGCCGAGCGATCGCCTGGGCGGTCGAGTCGTCCGCGCCGCGGGCACAGATATAGAACCTCCCGTGGCCTGAGACGATCTGGCTCATCAGCTCGGTCGCCAGGGTCTCCTCCTCCCGCCAGACCATCAGATCCTTCAGCGTGTGATTGGCATGGCCGTCGCGGGCGAGGCGGGCGTGAACCGTGTCGATGTTGTCCACCACGGTGATGTAAAGGTCGGCATCGAAGGACTTGAGCTGGTCGTAATCGAAGGCGTAAAACAACCCGTGCCGCCAACGGAACGTCGCGTGGGTGTTGACGACGACGTTCGCGCCGCCCTCTGCCTGGCGAAGAATGTCCTTGAATACGCTGCGGCGGAGGCTGTTGAGACGTGTCAGGGGCAGGTCCAGAATGCGCCCCTGCACCACGTCGGGCGCCTCGGCGTACATCAACTCGCCGACGTTCATCAGGTGCACGTCCATTCCGCTCTGGCTGCAGAAGTGCTTGACGCGCTGGAGGAAGGGGGTCTTGTCCAGTCCGACCTGTCCGGTGATGACGGCTCGCATGGGTCTCTCCGCTGGGTGCGACGACGGCCGGGGCGGTCCATCGCTCCGGCGGCGGTGAGTGTACCGAATCCATGGGGTCAGGGCCAGTCCGCGTCACGTCGAGAGGTCGAAATCCGGCTGTTTGCGCCGCGGGACTTGGCCCGGGCGACCCGATGGTGTAGGATGCCCCCTTGCCCCTCGACGGGAAGGGCGGAGCTGAAGGATCAGCCAACGGAGAGACCCCCGTGAGCGACGAGCTTCATCATGAATGTGGCGTGGCTGCACTGTACCTGCTGGACAAACCATTCGATGGGGCGGACCCGGCCGGGCCCGGTTGCGAGGCGGCGGGCGAGGACGGCAACGTCTCACGCCTGATGCCCCAGGTCCTTCTGGACCTCCAGAATCGCGGTCAGCTGGCGGCGGGCATGAGCTCGTACAACCCCCAACGCGTCCAACTGCTGGACACATACAAGGATATCGGCACGGTCGGCGAGGCGTTCCGCATGTCGCGTCCGCCCAAGTACCAGTCGATCCTGGATGAATACGCCGGGAAGGCCGCCATCGGGCACACACGGTACGCCACCTGTGGGCTGGACGACGCCCGCTACGCCCAGCCGTTCGAGCGGCACCACGGTCGGCTGTGGAAGTGGTTCACGTTCGCCTTCAACGGCAACCTCGCCAACTACGGCGACCTGCGCGATCGGCTGCTGGCCAAACGCCACTACCATTTCACGCTCGATACCGACACGGAAATCGTGATGCACTCGCTGGCGTATCGCCTCCGCGGCGACAAACCCGCCGACATGCGCCAGCTGATGGCCGGGCTGGCTCGCAGCTTTGACGGGGCGTTCAACATCGCGTTTCTCGACGCGATGGGGCGCATGTTCGTCTGCCGCGACCCGCTGGGGCTCAGGCCGATGAGCTGGGGCGTGCAGGGCAACCTCTTCGCCGCTGCCAGCGAGTCGGTGGCGCTGTCGAACCTGGGTTTCGAGACCATTCACAGCCTCCAGCCCGGGCAGATGGCCATCATCGAGGACGGCGAGTTGCGTTTCGAGCAGTTCGCTTCATGCTCGCGGAAGGCCAAGTGCTTCTTCGAGTGGGTGTACTTCTCGAACGTCGCCAGCAAGATCGACGATCAGAGCGTGTACGTCGCCCGCGCCCGCAGCGGCGAGAAGCTCGCGGAAATGGAAGACCAGGAAATCAACGGCGACTGCATCGTCGTCCCCGTTCCCGATACCGCCAAGGCCGCCGCCGACGCGTATGCTTACGCGCTGGGCATTCCCAGCGTGGAAGGGCTCATGCGGAACCGCTACATCGGTCGAACGTTCATCCAACCCAACTCCACGCGCCGGGCCAGCGCGAAGAACAAATACACCGCGCTGCCGGAGGTTCTCGAAGGGCGTCGCGTGTTCCTCGTGGAAGATTCCATCGTCCGCTCGACCACGCTCAAGACGCTCGTTTCGCAGATTCGCGACGGGGCCGGCGCGAAGGAAATTCACGTGCGCGTGGCCTGTCCGCCGATCGTCGCGCCGTGTTTCTACGGGATCGACATGTCCACGCTGGGCGAGCTGTTCGCCCCGAACTTCACGCCCAAACGGTACAACGGCAACCCGTCCGACGCGATGCACGCCGAGATGGCGAAGGAACTGAAAATCGACAGTCTTCGTTATCTTCCTATAGACGACCTGGGCCCGTGCCTCCACGTGGCCGGCGAGGATCTTTGCACCGGCTGCGTACTGGGCAAGTATCCCACCGAGCGAGGCAACAAGCTCATGCGGTCGGCCAAGCGACGACTCGCCAAGGGTCAGTCCGGACGTACTTACGAATAGCACCCAGCCCCCGCTTGGCGGCAGGGGCGTTTGAGGAACCCCCGATGACCGAGATACCACCAGGAACATTCCAGCACGTCCCAGCCGTCATGGATGCCCTCGCCTCGCGCGGGCTGCTGCTGGGCAGCTTCGACGCCAAGGGCAACGGAAACCTCATGACCATCGGCTGGGGGTCGCTCGGGATGGTCTGGGGCGTGCCCACCTGGATGGTGCTGGTCCGCCCGTCCCGTCACACCTACTCCTGCATCGAGCATTCGGGCTGTTTCACCGTGAACGTCACCACCGACGATCAAGCGATGGCCTGCGTGGCATGCGGCTCGCAGAGCGGGCGGGACGTCGATAAGTTCGAGGAAACCGGTCTCACGATGCAGCGGGCCTCCAGCGTGCTGGCGCCGGTGGCGGCCGAGTGCCCCATTCACTACGAGTGCCAGGTCATCCACTCCAACGACGTGCTGCCCAACAAGCTTACCGACGAGATCCGCTCAGGCAGCTACCAGGACGGCGACTATCACCGGGTGTACATCGGAAAGATCCTGCGCACCGTCACCGCCCCCGACGCCGCCGAAACGCTCCTGCGCCGCTGACCGACGTGTCAGTCCATCCGTCGCAGAATCCATGTGCGCCCGGGGTCCGACGGTGGGGCGGGGACCTCGACGGGTTGCCCTGTGATCTGCTCCATCGCCCAGCCGGCCGCCTGCAGCACCTGTTTGGAGGGTCGGTCAGTCTGCAGAACCTGCTGCAGGGCGTCGGTCGTGCCCCTGGACTTCAACTCGCCGGCTGCGATGCAGGCGTGGAACTTCGCGGCGTTCGGCTGATGGGGGTCGGTCATCAGGTCAGACAGAAACGCGGCGACGGCCTGGGACTTCTCCTCGCTGACCAGCCTGGCCGCCACGCGCGCGGCAATGGCAGACTGCTTGCCCAGACGCGAGGTGAGATACCTGACTCGACCTGCCTCGATCACCAGCCCAAGCGCATCGGCGGCGTCCATCTTCGACAGCGCTTCCATCGCCGCGACCGTCACTTCCTGGGAGTAGGGCACCGGTGAAGTGCTCGAAAGGTGGCGTTTCGCCTGGGCGATGGACCGCTCCAGCAACTCGCGCAACGGTTTGCGGGCGGCCGTCACTTCTGCCGTCGCCAGTCCGCGTGCACACTCCGCCAGGGCGGCCGAGTCGATCGGCAGCGAGCGCAGCATCTTGATGCGCGTCTCGGCGGCGACGTCACTTTTGAGTTCGCTGAGCAGCCAGAGGGCGCTGAGCAAGTTCCGGCTGCGGGTTTTCAGCCCGCCCGGGGGATCGGTCAACCACTTTGCCGCCGCCGACGCGACGGTATTGGGCGGGGTGATCTGAACCAACGCCTCCCGTGCGGCCCGGTGGGCGTCGATGGGGGCTTCGGCGAGGCGGTCAAACAGCTTGGGCATGTACCGCGCGCCGCCCAGCCGACCGGCGGACCGGATCGCAGCCAGGCGAACCAGCGCGGATTTGTCTTCCAGGGCGGCGTCGATCTGCCCGGGCTGACCCGTCAGGCCCCACGCGTGGACGGCGGCAGCTCGCATCCGAGGGTCTTTCGAGTTCCACGCGGCGCGGAGTTGCTCGCGGGGCGGCGCCTTGGCGTGAACGGCCCAGGCGGTCAAGGCGGCGGCGCGGATGGCGGGAACCTTGTCGCCTGCCAGGGCGGTGAGGGCATCGATAAACTCTCTGCTGCCGCTGCCGGACTTGACCAGCAGGGCATTTTCCACGGCGCGGAGGCGGACGGAAGGCGAGTTGTGTGACAACAGCCTGGTCAGCGCAGCCGATTGGACGGGCCGGTCCAAAACGCTCAGCGTCTGCAGGGCGTCGGCAGTGAGAGCGGCGCTGTCCCCTCCGACCAGGTCAGCCACCGCGCGGCTCGCCGGGACGATGCGTCGCCGGCGGACCTCAAGCAGCGCGCCCCGCTGGAGCGCGAGCGGAGCGTCGCTGGCCAGGGCTTCCTTCAGCAGCTCCTGTCGCTTGGGGTGGGGCAGCTCCCAGGCGGCCTGCAGCGCGGAGAGTCGCACGCCGGCGTCCTTGTCGCTGCGAAACGCCAGGCCGAGGGGTCCGGCGGCTGCGGCGGGGTTGTTCGTCTCGCCCAGGGCGTTGAGGGCCTGCTGGCGGACGTACGGGTCGCGGTCGTCCAGCAGGTTCGCCAGAAGGGCGACGTCTTTGGATGAGCCGTACTGTTGTCGCGGGCGATACTCGCCGGGCTTGTCGGCCGCAGTGGCGGCGGCGAGCGTCACCAGCAGCGTCGCGACGAGAACGGCCGGTCGGTTGGATCGGGTAGCGGTTGGTCTCACGCGGGGGTCCTATTTGTCGGGTTGTTGCAACTGAAGCACTCGTACGACGGTGACGGCGAACAGGATGACCGTCGCGCCGGCCATGATCGGCACGTGGGCCGAGGCAATGCGGAGGTCGTTCATGCCCGGGTGTCCGGCGGCGTCCAGGGCGGCAGCGACGGGGTTCACCACGAACACCGCCCGCACCAACCTGCGCGAGAAGATGCCCCCTCCCAGCCCCGCCAGCAGGCTCACCAGGCCCATCGTCGCCACCACGCCGTAGGTCCAGGCGGTGGCGGTGGGCGTCCGCTCGAAGACGCTCGAAAAGAACACTCCCAGCGTCGCCACGAACAGCACGCTGATTCCCGCCACCTGCAGCACGCCGAGCACGTTGGGCCACAGCGGCGGGCGGAAGTACAGCAGAATCGCCAGCGCCGGGGTGGTCGCCATCGCCAGCAGGAGCAGGGGGATGATGGCGGCCTGGAACTTTCCGCTCACGATCCGCCAGCTTGGCAGCGGTGTGGTGCGCAGCAGGTCCCACACGCCGGTTTCGCGGTCGGCGCAGATGGCGCTGCTGGTCATCGCCGGGCCGATCACGATCAGCAGCAGGATCAGCAAGGCCGCCACGACCATGATCATCGAATCCACCGCGCTGCCGGACTCCTGTACCAGCGCCGAGACGCCGGCCGAGACGAAGAACATCAGCACCACCGCGAGGATCGCACACAGTCCGATCATCCGCAGCAGCGTATGGGCCTGCAGAAGCGGGCGGGTGCGGAATTCCTTCACCAGCACCGGGTTCATCCACCAGGCGATGCTCTTCTTGCGTTTGCGCGGGTCGATGATGAACAGGAACGACCGGGCCGTCACTTTTCCGCGCTCGACGACCTTGAGCTTCTCACGCGGGCGCGGCGGTGCGACGGGGCGGCGCAGCTTGTACAGGCACCCGGCCGACGCGAGGACGGTCGCGCCCAGGCTCATCGGGATAAACGCCAACCAGTACGGCGGCAGACCCGTCGAGCGGGCGGTGTAGGGGCTCTGGTCGCCCAGCACCAGCGAGAGCATCGCCTGGAGCGGACTGAGCGACGCGAGGTAGTGCAGCACGGTGCGTCCGGGCCCGGTTACGCGGGTGATCAGATGGTTGCTCACCGGCCAGGCCGGCAGCGCCAGGAGCAGGCAGACCACAAGCAGGATCGCATAGGTGATGATGATCGCCCGATAGCTGCGATTGGCCACGCTCGAGACCAGCAGGCCGATCGTGCCCAGGTACAACGCCGTCAGCAGGAGCACGCCCCCCACGCCGATGACCGCTGCCAGCGTGATCCCGCCCAGCAGCAGCGGGGCCGCCATCGCGACCGCCCCGGTCAGAACGATCAGCACGAGAAACGCCAGCGAGCCGACGATCTTTCCGGCAGCGATTTCCCAGGGCTTCAGGGCGGTTCCGTAGAGGCTTTCCCAGGTGTTGTGTTCCTTCTCGCTGGTCAGCGAGGCGGCGGTGAAGGCCGGGGCGAACAGGGCAACCATCACCAGCTCACCGATCGCCAGCACCGCCAGAATGCGCCGGGCCTGCTGACCGCCGACATCCTGCAGCCCGTCGGCCGGCCAGAACAACCAGATCAGCCCTGCCGCCAGCAGCAGCAGCGCCGCCTGCATGACGATCGCCTTGCGCGTTCGCAGGGCGGCGAGCACTTCCTTGTGGATGATGGGGTTTCGCCTCACGCCGACCCCTCCCCGCCCGGGCTTTCGGCGTCCTGCTCTTCGGGCAGGCCCGAGCCGATTCCGCTGATGGACATGTAGGCGTCTTCGAGACTGAGGGGCACCTCGCGGCAGGTGACGAGCTTGACCCCGGCCCCCTGCAACTGGGCGACCATCGCCGCCAGCGCTTCGTCGTCGCCGCTGAACTGAAAGCGGATCACGCCCGCTTCGTCCTGGGAGGGCTCGATCTTGTCGGCCCCGTCGGCGGCAGTGAGCACCCTGGCCGCAGCGCTGCCGTCGTCGAGCGTCTTGACCTCCATCAGGCGATCCCGCCGCAGCTCGGCGAGAACGTCGTGGATGTCGCCGGCCGCCCGGAGCTTGCCGCTGTGGATGATGCCGATCGAATCGCAGATCGCCGCCAGTTCGGGCAGGATGTGCGAGCTGACCAGCAGCGTCTTTCCGCCGTCGGCGAGTTTCCGCAGCAGCTCACGCATCTCGATGCGGGCTTTGGGGTCCAACCCGCTGGCGGGCTCGTCCAGCAGAAGCACCTGCGGGTCGTGCAGGAGCGTCCGGGCGATGCCCACGCGCTGCTTCATGCCCTTGGACAGCGTGTCCACGAACCGGTCGCGAAGGTACTCGGCCCGGGTGATGTCCAGGACGTGGTCGATCCGGTCGCGCCGCTCCTTGCGCGGGATCTTGAAGGCCGCCCCGAAAAAATCCAGGTACTCCCACACCCGCATCTGGTCGTACACGCCGAAGGCGTCGGGCATGTAGCCCACCAGCGATTTGATCTTGTCCTGGCCGTGGGTGACTTCCTCGCCGGCGATCCAGGCGCGTCCTTCGCTGGCTTTGAGCAGCCCGGCGAGGATGCGAATCGTGGTGGTCTTTCCCGCCCCATTGTGGCCGATGTATCCGAAGATGTGCCCCCGCGGGATCGCCAGATCCAGGTGATCCAGCGCGACGATTTCCTCGTACCGTTTCGTGAGCCCCTCGCAGCGGAGCATGATGTCGTTCGTGTCACTCACCAGCCTGTCCTTCCAGGGTTACGTCCACGCTTCTGAGCCACCATTTGGGCACGGTGCCCGCTTCCAGCAGCGACTCGCCCGACTGCCCCGTCCGCCGCACCTCCAGCAGGAAGCGGTATCGGCCGGTGTTGTCGGCGAATCGCTCGATGTTCTCGACGTTCAGTGTGACCAGCCCGCTGGGGTCGTCAAAGGTCTCCAGCTTCACCAGGCCCCTCGGGCGGCGGTCGCGCGGGCTGAAGGTGGAGGGCAAACCGTAGACCGTCATGCGATTGTTCATCGCCCGGATGTCGATCTGCAGCGTCGCCCGGGGTTTGGAGACCGGCCCGATCGCGCGCGGGAAACGAGCGGCGATCAGCAGCTTGCCGTCGCGCGGCGTTACGAGGAACTCGCGGCGGACCGCGTCCCACGTGGCGGTCCCCAAGGAGTCCAGCTCGGTCTGCGTCAGCCCGGAGGGAACGCGGACGTCCGACCCCGCGGGGGGCGCCTGCAACACCAGCGGACAGGTGATGACCGACCAGCCACGGGCGTCGGTGACGTCGTCGATGGGGTTGGCGGGCAGGTGGGGCGCGTAGGCGATCAGGATCGGCTGATCGTTCAGGCGCGTCTGCGGGGCAGGGACGGTCATGAGCCTTCCCAGCAGGGCGTTTCGCAGTCGGTCGACCGGGTCGGCCGTCAGTGCGCCGGTGT
This sequence comes from uncultured Planctomycetaceae bacterium, assembly GCA_964521005.1. Classification (GTDB taxonomy): domain Bacteria; phylum Planctomycetota; class Phycisphaerae; order SM23-33; family SM23-33; genus CAZFPT01. Next base: position 29,501 of record CAZFPT010000019.1, read on the forward strand.
ACTCGCCCTCGGCGGATGTGCGGGCGTCGGGCCGGCCTCGATCGGGACGCTGATAGCGGACGATCCGCAGCCGATCGGCGTCGTTGATGGTCAGCTCCGACGAGCCGCCGGCTGGGACGGGCCCCATGCGGTAGGTCCGTCGCCCGGCGTAGAGAACCATGCCCGTAATATTCGCGGGCAGGCGGTTCTCAACGGTTCCGCTGAGCCCGTCGGGCCCGAACGTCAGCCGCGTCGTGAGGGGGGTGAGGTCGGAGGATGCGTCGAGGTACAGCGCACGGCTCGTGCCGGTGGGCAGGTCGGTCGGAGGCAGGAGCAGCGTCCAGTCGGTACGGATCTCCTGTTGCGTCATGGCCCCGGCGAGCGTGCCTCCAACGTCCCGGATGACTGCGTCTTCGAGAGCGGCATCGAAGGCGGCTTGCTCGCGTCCGTCCGAGCCGCTGTGGTAGGCACTGAGCACCTGCACGCGCGATCGGTGGTCGGGATACTGGCTGATGAGCCCGATACTGGAAAGTCGCTCGGGGTTCCCCCGCATGCGGGACCAGGCGAAGAACACGCCGGCCAGCACCAGGCAGAGCGGGACCAGCACGACCCACGTCAGTTCGCTGCGGCCAAGACGTCGCAACACGAGGCTGGCTGCGACGCTGCCGGCCGCCAGCCCCACCAGCAGCGCGACCGGCCAGATGCGTCCCGGTGCCCGCAGGCCCGCGATTTCCTTGAGGGTATCTCGCCCGACGGTGGCGAAGGCATCGGCGTCCAGCGTGGGTCGGGCCCGGCGGGCGTCGTTCACGTCCTGCCACAGGCCATGCAGGGATGGGTCTTTCACGGCCCCCAGGGGGGCGGCCAGTACGAACACAACGCCGTCGCCGTGGTCGTTCCGCGTCAGCAGCGGCAGGTCGTTCGCCCGCCAGAGGACCTCGGCGGTGGTGGGCATCAACTCGGCGAAGGCGACGGGCCAATCGGTGGCGGCCGGGTCGATCTGCTCTCCGTCGGGGTTGGTGGCGGCGAGGGACTGCACGCGATGCTCGCCGATTACTTCCACGCCGGCGGCCGAGGCGAGCTCAGCGGTCACCACGCGGTGGAACTCCTGCCCGGCGGTGACCACCAGCACGCCGCCACGGGCGGTCCAGTCCAGCAGGGCGGTTCGTTGGGCGGGGGGCATGTCGCCCCATCGCGTCCGCCCGACGATCAGCACGTCGATTCCGTCATAGCCGAACCAGTGGTTGGGCGGCTGTTGGTCGGGACGGACCGAGGAGATCATGAGCGTGACGTCCTGAAGCGGTGCGTTCTTGAGGTCTTCGAGGAAGAGGAAGCTGTCGTTGTCGCTTTCGGGCGTGCCATCGTAGGAGAACATCAGCCCCACGTGCGTATGGCGGGCGGGCACGATGGCGGCATCGTACGACACCGGGGCCAGCTGACGGTCGGCAGAGAGGTCCCAGGTCCGGTAGGTCAGCGGGGTCAGCGGAAGCTTTCCGAGCGTCCTGCCGCCCGCGCGAAGCGTGTCGGGTCGCATCGCCAGGCGGAGACGACGCCGTGAGTGGGGCGGCAGCTCGACAATGCGGGAGAACAGCAGGCCGGTATCGCTCTGTTGCGATGGCTGGCAGGCGACCTTCACGGCTGCGGGGGAGTCGCCGGTGTTTTCGACCGTCAACTCGCGTTGGGACCACCGCCGTTCGACGAGGTAGTTCTGGAACGGCCCGGCCGGTCGGCCAAAAATACGTACATTCTGGGCGGCAGCCGGGACCGTCAGCATCAGCACCAGCAGGGCGGTCGGGCAGCCGATACGGCGAAGTGTCCTCAGCATACGTCGGTTCCTGTCACGGGATACGATGGAGAGTGGACCGCCCAGTATACCTTCCATGGCGACTCATGCAAGACGACACCCGAGCGATCCGATAGGAACCGGGTCGGCCCGTCCCTTGCATGGGTTCGGGGCGGGAGGCTACAATCCTCCGACGGATCAGCCGCGGTCGTCGCGGCGCCGCATGGAACCGCGATGAATCATAAACTGCTCCGAAATGTGACGTTGACTGCTCTGCTGGTCGCGATGCTGCATGCCCTTGGCTGCGGCGGGATTCCCGCTGCGCCGCCACCGGCCAGCACCGTGGAATACGAGAAGATGCGCCTCAACCAGCGCATGTCCTACCCCAAGCGGACGGTCATTCTCTACAACCTCCAACGCGTGCTGGATCCCGACATCTCGCCCCAGGCCCGCCAGAGCTCGCTGCAGTTGGTCGAGCAGCTTGGCGAGCAGGACCTCGCGGTGCGCACCGAGCTGGCGAAGGTGCTTGCCGGCGAGAACACCCCGCCCGAGTTGCGAAAGGCCGTCCTCAAGCTCCTGCTGAAGCGCGACCACCCGGACCTGGCCACGCACGTGGTGCGCGTCCTGGCGGAGCTCAAGCCCGACGATCCGATGCGCAGGACCGTGCTGGATTGGCTTTCGCGGCATCCCACTCCGGGCGTGCTGGCGGAGGTGGTCGCTCTGTGGGCGCGAGACGGCCAGACCGAAGGATACCAGGATCGCTACGAGCGCGTCGTCGAGCGGATCAGCGGAAAGCCCTGGGACCAGGCGTTGCTGGAGGGGCTCAACCGCGACGGGTTTTCTGCCCGCGGGTCGGCCGTGGCCGTGCTGGCCCGTCGGCTGGGGCGCAAGCAGCTGGCGACGCGCATCCGCGCGCTGCCTCCCCGCACGATGGCTGTCCTGGCGATGCAGGAGTTTCTGGACAAGTTCGACTTTCTTCCGGACTCCGGGGAGGATCTGCTGACGATCGTCTCGCTCTATCGCAACGACAGCAAGGCCATCTCCGACGCCGCCCGGCAGTACGAGATCTGGCGGCGCGATCACGGGTACGTCTTCGAGGCGAGGGATTTCCACCTCCTCGCTGCCCTGGCGACCGATCCGCTTCGCCCGAACCTGCGCCGCAGCCATCTGATTCTGTCGATCGGGCGGCAGCTCAAGAAACTCAAGCACGTGCGGGCGATCGCCCCGGGGCGCGGGCGGACCGACCAGGGGAATTTCTGGATGGTCTCGCACAAGCTTTCGATGGCCGATCTGTGGAACGTGTATCTGCTGGTGGAGATGCTCTCGCGCAAGCGCGTGCAGATCGCCCTGGGCATCGTGGCCGACCGCGACCTGAAGGACACGCGCACCGCTCATGGCGGGCTGGTGGTCTACGAGAACGGCCAGGCCGAGGCCGAGCTGTACACGCCCTCGCGCAACGCGCCCTCCAACGACCTGACGTACGTCCCGTCGCGGGCGGCGGTGCTGGCCGGTCGGGATGCGATGTGCCGGTTCACCTGCCATTTCGAGCGGATCAACAACGCCCTCCGCGCCGGGCCGGGCCCGGAAGAACTCCGCGATGCCCAACGCGCCGGCTACTACGGGCTGACGCTCACGAGTGTCTCATCCAAGGCGTTCTGTGCCCACTACTACAATCCCGACGGCAGGGTGATCTCGCTGGGTGTGTACCCCTTCGCCGGAGGCAGGACCGCCCGATAACTCTCGCCGGCGCTGCGGTGTGGGGCTTCACTCGGCGGGGGCGTCGTTCGCGCGGGGCAACTCGATGCGGAACCGCGTGCCGCAGCCCTGCTCACTCTCGACGTGCAGCCGTCCGTGATGCTCGTGGATGATCCGTCGCGTGGTGGGCAGCCCCAACCCCGAGCCGTCCTTCTTGGTGGAGTAGTAGATGTCGAACATCTTCGCGCGGACCTCCTCGGGAATGCCCGGCCCGGTGTCGACGACTTCGATGACGCCCTGGTCGCCCTCGCCTCGCACGTGAAGCATCAGCTCGCCGCCTTCGGTCATCGCCTGGACGGCGTTGATCATCAGGTTCAGGACAGCCTGCTTGATGAGATTCACGTCGATGCGACAGGGCACGGGTGTATCGCTCAGGGACGTCCGCAGCAGCACGTGGGCTGCCTCGGCCTGCGGCGCGAAGAAATCGGCCAACTCGCCCATCAGGGTGTTGAGGTCCTCGGTCCGCAACTGCAGCTCGACGTTGCCGGCGAACCGCAGGAAATCCTCCAGAATGCCCCGCAGCCGCTGGGCTTCCTGATTGACGCGTTCGAGGCGTCGGCTCAGTCGCTGGTGTTCCTCGTCGTCGTATTCGCGGAGGTCCTCGTTGAGCAGCGTGAGGTTCAGGTGGATCGTGGAGAGGGGGTTCTTGATCTCGTGGGCCAATCCGCCCACCAGCTTGCCGACCTGCGCGAGATGCTCCTGGCCGCTGGCGCGCTGGCGCATGCGGCGGGCGTCGTGGAGCGTGCGCCGGCAACGCCGGAACACCAGCCATCCGCACATCGGCCCAGCCAGCACCGCCCCGAGAAAGATCCAGAAAATCCACATGGGCATACAAGTACCAGATCGCCAGAGAAAGCGAAAGCG
>CAZFPT010000020.1:0-27982 GCA_964521005.1 uncultured Planctomycetaceae bacterium
CGATGTCTCACCCACTTGACCAGCACCCGCATTTCACTCGATGGACCGACCCGCAGAGCGGGGCAGTGAGTTACGTGCTTTCCGAGCGGGTTGCCCCCGTGATGAAGGCCCATTACTTCCAGACGCCCAGCATGAAGGGAGACTCGAAGTGGCTGTGGTTCGCTGCGCTGTATCCGCCGAGCAATGCCTGGCAGGTCGGCGTGGTCTCCCTGGACCCCGACGATCCGCAGATCCGCCTGATCCCCGGGGCCCATCACACCGGCAATCCGTGGGTGGACCCCGGCGGGGACACCATCTGCGTGCCGATCGACGACGGGATCTACCGTTTCGACGTCGAGGGCAACTGGACCGAGCTGTTCCGCATGCCCAATGACGTCCGCAAGAACCGCTACCTTTACAGGCTCGTGACCGACCTCTCGGTGACGGCCGACGGAAAATACTTCCTGCTGGACAGCCACATCGGCAACCGCTGGCTGCTGTCGCTGGTGGACTGCCAGACCGGCGAGCTGACCGAACTGCAGTGGTTCCACAACGCCCACATTCACTGCTTCGCCAGCCCGGTGGACCCCACGCTGTTCGCCGTCGCACAGAACCACTGGATCGACCCGACCACCGGCGAGAAGAACAACATGAACGTTCGGCTGTGGTTCATGGACACGGTTGGAACGCGGTACGAACCGGTCTTCGGCGACCTGTGGTTCGGGCATAACTGCATGAGCTGCCACGAGTGGTTCGGGCCCGACGGGTCGTTCTACTGGTGTGACTACCAGAAGGGGATCTACCATTGCGGGACCGGGCCGAACCGCACGCGCGAACTGTTCTGGAACCGCCCCAGCTGGCACGGCCAGACCGATCCGTCGTCGGGGGGGTTTCACGTCGCGGACATTCGGCCTTACACGTGGGACCCCTGCCAGGTGTACTTCTACGACTCGGATCTCCAGCGGGACGTGGCCATCGCCTCCGACCTGCCCAAGCCCATCGTGGAAGGGGCCAACTGGAGGAAGTGGCACATGGACCCGCACCCGCACTTCAGCCAGGACGGGCAGTACGCGATCTACACCAGCAGCGCACCGGCCGGCGAGTTGACCGTGGCGGTCTCCCCCACCGACGCCCTCAGGCAACGCGTCGAGGCGGTCGGCGAGGGCCGCAGCCAACCTCGCTGAGTCGAGCGAGTCATCCTTGGGCTGTGGTGCGAGAAGGGGTGTCGAGAAGGCCTTGCGTGATTCGAGATTCGCGGTACAGTGGATCGGCCATGGATCGAGAGCAACTCCTGGACAACCTGGCCGATCGCATCAGCGGGATTCACCGCACGCACCCGGTGCGCGTGGCCATCGACGGCCCGACGGCGGCCGGCAAGACGACCCTCGCCGACGATCTCGTAACCCCGTTGGAAGCCCGCGGCAGGACGGTTCTGCGGGCGTCGATCGACGGATTCCATCATCCCCGGTCGCGCCGATATCGCAACGGGGCGGACCATCGGGCGTACTACCACGACTCGTTCGACTATCTCGCCATCCGGCGGTACGTTCTCGAACCGCTGGGGCCGCAAGGCCAAGGGACGTACGTGCCGGCGGTGTTCGATTTCCGCACCGATTCGCCCGTTGCGCATCGTCCCCGGGAGGCGCCGGCCGACGCGATCCTGCTGTTTGACGGCGTCATGCTCCTTCGCGAGGAGTTGCGGGATTACTGGGACTACCGCGTTTTCGTGCACGTCGACACGCACACTGCCGCCGAGCGGGCCGCCCGGCGTGATGCCGATCGGCAGGGCGGTGCGTCCAACGCGCGGGACGCGTATCTCGGCCGATACATGCCAGGCCAGCAGCACTACGTCCGCGAAGCGCAGCCTCACCGGCAGGCCCACGCGGTCGTCATCAACGACCATCCCGATCGGCCGGCGCTGCTGATCGGCGCGACCCACCCCGAGGACTGATCCGCCCGATCGCCCGGCCTGTGGGCGGGGCGTCGTAAGGGTCCACTTCATTTCCAGCACCCCCGGACGGCCTCTGCGCTCATCGGCGAGGATCGGCTGTTAAGGTCTTTGCATTGAGCCGGTTGCAGCGGCGGGGCCGGCGCGTCTGAACGCTGCGCTTACAGGGGATTCACGCAACCGTAGCAGAGCTCACATGCGCTGCACACACTCGCGGGGTACTCTCTCTGACGTGGTGGAGGGTCACCACGGAAACAGTACTTATCGGCGAATTTGAGGGTTCGGAACAGCATCGTTTCGGGAAGGAGGAAGGAATAACGATACCTGCGTGAGTTCTTAATGGGACGTTTACAGATGTGTGGTTAACTCTCCTTCGTGCTCGAAGTGCTCTGTGCGACTCACCCATTGCTCGTTCACGAATGACAAGAGACGTGGTCTCTGCAACGGGAAGTCTGCGCCGGGGGGCAGGGATGGAGAGTTGGGAAGTGAGGATACCTATGACAAGGAAAGGAAATGCCATGAGAAGGATCATGACCACAGTGGTCGTGGTAGCCCTTCTGGCGACGGCCGTCCCGATGTTCGGCCAGGTCCAGAACGTGACGGGCTACAACAAGGTTACGGTGCCGGCACAGTCGGATGTGATTGTGTCCGTACCATTCACCCAGAAGCCGGAAGGGACGTTCACCGTCGCCTCCGGTGGTGTGGGCGCCTCGACGCTGGCCGTGGAGGAGGACATCACCTCGGCCTACGACGGCGCGTACTACATCCGCTTCACCTCCGGCGATGCCAAGGGTCTCTGGAGCACCATCAAGGCGGCCAACATTACTACCGAGACTGTTGAGCTGGAAGACACATCGATGCTCACCGGCGGCAAGGTCTCCGAAGGCGACACCTTCAAGATCATCAAGCACCAGACGCTTGAATCGGTCTTCCCGGACAAGCTGGCAGAGCTCAGCTTCATTCCGTCGACGGGCACCGGATTCGGCCTGAAGATCAACACCCGGGTTCTGCTTTGGACCGAAAGTGTTGGTACCAATCAAGCCCCTACGCAGACGTTCTACTTTCATGAGTCTGCTGAGTGGCGGAACGCTGCCGGTTCCACATCTGACGAGACCGTGATTGCGCCCGATGCCATCCTGGTGATCCGCAACACTGCCGACAAGAAGCTGACCTACATGCCGCAGGGCTCGGTTCACACCGGTACCGTGGCCAAGGCCATTCAGACACATGGCTCGGCCGATGACGTGTACACTTCGACCAGTCGTCCGGTGGCTGTGAAGCTGAAGGATCTTGGCTTGGGCGGCAGCGATGCGTTTGCGGCGTCAACGGGAACCGGCTTCGGGCTGACGATCAAGGACCGTCTTCTGGTGTTTGACAACTCTACTACCGGCACGAACAAGGCACCGGTCAGCACGTTCTATTACCACGAGAGCGGTGAGTGGCGGAACGCGGCAGGGCAGAATGCGGACGACTATGAGATCAGTCCGAGCACCGGGGTCGTGATTCGCAAGGCCTCTGGCGCCGTTGAAACAAACGTGTGGACGGCGGAAGCCCCGTTCTAGAACAACAAGCTATGGACATAAGGAGAAATTACTGATGAAGAATCTGACGAAAGTGATTGTTGTCGCGATCGTGATCTCGGGAGTGTCGAGTGTGGCGAGTGCCGCAAATATCTTCCTCCAGGCGGGGTTCCTCTACAAGGATGCTGCGGCTGTGGAGCTTCTTGATGTCGGCAAGACGGCCGTTCTTGTTGCGGACGCCGATGGTAGTGGCTGGGATACATACACGAATGGCGAGTTGGGTGATTCGTTTGCCGCTGAGGGCGACGTTGTTCTAAATGCATTCGGCATCAATGGCGGAATGGCGGGTGCTGGTACTCACAGCGATGACGTGCCTTGGGAGAACGATGCCAAGGGTGTCTCTGAGGGGATGGAGATCGCACTCCTGTGGTTTGATGTTGAGTATGCTGACACCCTTGCCAGCCCCGGCGAAGGCACGGCGTACGGCTTCTTCCGCACCGGCCAGGATGTTGGCGAAGCAAGCTTCGCGGTCCCTGCCAACAATTTCACTGGGATGATGCAGGTGTTCACGGACAGCACGGGTGCGGGCTCCATCCCGGATTCGGATATGGCTGCGAAGTTCGTCACCGTCCCCGAGCCGTTCACGATGGGTGTGCTGGCGGTTGGTGGTCTGGCGATGCTGCGTCGCCGTCGGGCTGCATGAGTCGCGTCTGATTGCAGGAATAAGCAGAGGAACAACCTGGAGCTGTAAGTGAGTGTGCTCGGCCTGTGAGCGTCGGGCGCGTGAAGAGAGGAAACCCCCTTTCCCGCCTGATGGGCGGGATGGAGAAAGGAATGAACATCATGTTGAACATGAAGAAGATTGCATTGATGCTGCTGGTGGCTGTCGCCCTGGCGGGCTCGGCCGATGCGGGGACCGTGGATGTTACTGCTAACATCACCACGTCGACCACGTGGACGGCTGACAATACGTACAACCTGACCAAGCAGATCTACGTTGAGCCTGGTGCGACGCTGACGATCGAGGCCGGCACGCTAGTCCAAAGCACCGCCAACGTGGGCGGCAGCCTGGCCGTCTGTCGTGGGGCCAAGATCTACGTGAATGGCACCAAGGACGCCCCGGTCGTGATGACCTCGTCCAACGACGACCGAACGAACTGGCGTGAAGCCTGCAACGAGTGGGGGAACCTGACGGTGATGGGTGACGCGCTGATCTCCGCTTCCCACTTTAACGGCGTGCCACGCGGCGACAACACGGAGACGCCCACGGGTCTCAACGAAAGGCAGATGGAAGGTCTCGCGAATCCGTCGCTCGATATGTATGGCGGCGACAATGACGATGATGACAGCGGGTCGATCACCTATCTCTCGCTCCGTTACGGCGGTAAAGTCATTGGTTTGGGCAACGAGCTGAATGGTCTGTCGCTGGGCGGGATCGGCCGCGAGACGACCATTCACCACGTCGAGATCATGAATAACGTCGACGACGGGATCGAGATCTGGGGCGGCACGGTCAACCTGAAGTACGTGGCGATCTGGAATATCGGCGACGACAGCTTCGATATCGACCAGGGCTGGCGCGGCAAGGCGCAGTTCGGCCTCATCGTGCAGGGCTACAGTACTGACGCCGACCAGGGCTCGGGCGTTGGCGACAATATGTTCGAGCACGACGGTGCTGAAGAGTCGGACGCCCAGCCCGTGACGACCGGAGCCATCTACAACTTCACGGCGATCGGTCAGCCCGTCGATGGCGACGGCGCCACGGCTTGGCGGGATAACGCCCGCATCCAGTACCGCAATTGCATCTTCATGGACTGCGGTGAGAAGGTCGTACGTCCTGACGGCGATGACGGTGACGGCCAGGCGGGCTACGGCTACAACGGTACCCTGAGTTGGGAAGAAACCTGGACGACGGATGCCGGCCACTCGCACGACTACGATGCTACGGTCAACCAGATGTCCAGCGAACCGGCCTCGGATGCCTTCAACCATCCGACGCAGATGTACCAGGCCCAGCAGCTCGACGGCAAGCTGGCTGAGATCCGCGACAGCGTGTTCTACAACAACACCGACTACGCCGAAGCCGATGCCCGCGGTGTGTTTGCGGCTTCCAACAACAACGTGAAAGAGCCGGGCGATATGCCGATCCAGGGCATCACGCGTGAGCATCCCGTCCTGAAGGGCGGGAAGGTGATGCAGCGCGTGACGAAACTGGACCCGCGTGCGGCGCACGATGCGGTGGAAAGCGATGCGAACGCCCCGGCCGACGGGTTCTACACGCCGGCGAAGTTCCGCGGTGGCTTCAGCCCGTCCCACAACTGGTTGCTGGGTTGGACGGCTGCCGATGAGTTCGGCCTTCTGGAAGATGTTGCCGGGAACGACGAGACGCCCGAAGCGACCGCTGAGATCGCGAAGATCCAGATGAACACGACGTTCGATACCGAAGACGGAGTGTACTACACCGTTGAGAAGTCCAGCGACATGAAGACCTGGACGCCGGTCAAGACGGTTGTCGGCGATGGTAACGAGATGACTGTCGGGGATCTCGACTCGTTCGAGTCCGGCAAGTTCTACCGCGTGGTTCGTCAGTAGTTCATGGCTACAGAATGATGTAGACGAGATGGAACCTGGTGGCAGGGGCGGAAGGTGCCCCTGCCGCCAGTTCTGTCTCCAAGGAACGGGACCGGACTTATGTACAGGATGAACAAACTTTCGGCCAAGGCTGGCGTGGCGGCTCTGGTAAGCCTGCTGTGCCTGCTGGTTGCGACTGGCTGCGATGGTGCTTCCACCGAGAAGCCGGCACGCAGCGACATCGAACGAGAGCAGAGCAAACTGCTGTCGCTGGCGTTCGATACGGCGACGGCGATTCCCCTGGAACCCCACCACAAGGATCGTGCTCGCGCGCAGGAGGGCGTGGCGATGGCCTGTATCCAGGTCGACCAGCCTGCCCGGGCGGCGGAGTACGCGAGGAAGATCGGAAACTGGCGTCGCGGCGTGGCGATGGGTGAACTGGCGTTTCATATGGCCAGCCAGGGGGAGAAGGGTCTGGCTGAGTCGTATCTCGAAGACGCCTCACGTGTGGCGGCCCACGAGAAGGGGTGGCGGAAGGATCGGATTCGAGTGCGGATCGCGCGCACGCGGACTCTCCTTGGGCAGCTCGATCAGGCTCGTGAGCAGATGGGGACGGCGGAGGATCTGGAGAAGCCTCGACTGGTCAGCGCTGCGGAGGAGAAACTCTCGGACGAGCAGTTTGACGCGAAGCTCAAAGAGCTGAATGGATGGGTTGCCAAGGGCGACTACGACATCACACGGGCGGCTGTCGATTCGATGGTGGAGATACTCGAACGGGAATACTCCACGGCGTCACGAAGGAAGCAGTTGGTTTCGGCGATCACGGAAGCCTGCAGGAAGATGCCGGTATTTGTCCGGGTTGACATGCTGTTGCGGATGGTGTCGATCGGGGTCGAGCATGGCGACCGGGGCGGGGCGATGGATCTGGTGAATCAGGCCCAGGAATACGTGGATGGCGCGACCTGGCCAATGCGACACGGGATGAAGGTCAAGGCGCGGGTTGCAGGGGCCCGGTTCCTTGCCGGTGACGAAAAACGGGCTCGGCGCGATCTTGATGCGTTACTCGATGAGTACCGCAAAGAGAGGCAGAAGATCGTCAATATCTATCGCGCGGAGAGTCTTCGGCCGTTGGCTGAGGCGTACCAGGCGATGGGCGATCGGAGTGCTGCACTGGAGGTGTACAAGCTCGCCGTGGAAGAAGGGGTCGTCAATCCCAACTCCAGGCCCAGAGCGATCGACCTCTCGGCGACCTGCTGTTCGATGGCGGTCCACGGCGTGATCCCGGACGCGGAACTATGGGCGCGGATGCAGGAAATCCGCGGTGGATTGAGCGACCCATGGTAAGGCGATGCTGTGCGAGCATTTGGGCTCTCTTGTGCGTCCTGTGTGTAGCGCCCGGGTTGGTGCAGGCCCAGGAGACCGGCTCCATTCGGGGCACGGTGCGCGACAAGGACTTCGAAGCGCCGCTGCCTCGAGCGCGAGTGCGCATCCACAAGACAGACATCGCTACCACAGCAAGCGAGGCGGGGACGTTCCTCCTGGGGAATGTTCCTGCAGGTCGGTATACGCTGATCTTCTCGAAATCCGGCTATACCCGAGTGGTCAAGTCGGACGTGGTGGTTCGGCCGGGGCAGATGACAGAGGTGTCGGCTGAGCTGGCAGGTGATTTCGCGGAGATGGAGGAGTTCGTTGTCGAGGATGTGGTGGTCAAGGGTACCGAGGCTGAGATGCTCAAGCTGCGAATGGACTCGGCTGCCACGATGGACTCGGTGAGCAAGGAACTGATCAGTGCCTCCGGCGCGAGCGATGCCGGAGACGCGGTGAAGCTGGTGGCCGGTGCGACCATTCAGGACGGCAAGTACGCGGTGATCCGTGGCTTGCCGGACCGCTATGTGAACTCGCAGATGAACGGTGTTCGCCTGCCGACAGCCGACGCGGACAAGCGGGCTGTGCAACTGGACCAGTTCCCCTCGGATGTTATCGAGAGCGTGCAGGTCAGCAAGACCTTCACGCCGGACCAGCAGGGCGATGCCTCCGGCGGTGCGGTCAACGTGGTACTCAAAGGGATTCCGGAAGAGAGCATTCTGGGCTTCAGCATCGGGTACGGCATCAATACACAGGTGGCGAAGAACCACGATGCATTTCTGACCGACAGGGGCGGGGGCGTCAACTGCCTTGGGCGCAACAAAGGAAGGGAGATTCAAAGCCGGAATCTTGGAGATAGCTGGTCCGGGGCCGTCGGGGGTACACGGACTGAGGCTCCTCGTGATTACAGTTGGTCGCTGTCAGCCGGCGGGAAGCACGTCTTCATCAACGGTCTCACGATAGGAGGGTTCGGGAATTTCTTCTATGATCGTGGTGCGTCGTATTCCGACGATGGGTTTGACGATCGTTACTGGGTGGATCGGCTTGATTCGGAAGGGGATCTGAACAGCGAAATGACGCCGACTTTCAGCGGAAGCGTGGGCGAGCGACGTACGTCACTGTTTGATATCAGCAAGGCTGCCGAGGATGTTCAATGGGGTACGCTGGGAACGTTTGGCATGGAGTTCGAGAAGCAGGCCCTGACCTTTGTGTACATGCGGACCCAGTCCACGTCGAATGTTGTGACGCTGGGGGAGGATACTCGGGGAAAGGAATACTACTACCCTGGCTATGATCCGTGCGACCCTACACACGCGGGAAACCAGGAACGAGATGACGCACCCTATCTGCGGACCGAGTCGATCATTTATAGCGAACGAGTTACTGAAACATTTCAGGTCAGTGGGCGGCATACGATTCCGATGCCCGAGATCGGGATCGGCTATCCGTATCTGGGCGTGGACAGGGCACTCACGATCCTGTCTCCCGAGGTAGACTGGGCCGTCTCCCGAAGTTCCGCCTCCATGAATGAGCCGGACAAGAGGTTGTTCGGAGAGCGATGGGTGGGGCCGCGAGACTTCGCCGGGTTCTTCACGTTGCCTCCGCTGCACATGCAGTACAAGCCATCGTCCAATATCAATATGGGTAATGTTCAGAGGATATGGAAGGATGTCTCCGAAACATCGCGACAGTACTCGGTGAATCTGAAAGTGCCCTTCCGCCAGTGGACCGGACACGACGGGTACGTGAAGTTTGGTATCTTCCGGGACAAGGTCCATCGCGAATACAACCAGGATACATTTACCAACGCTGGGGATACCGGTGTGGACTCAGACTGGGAGGGATGGTGGGAAGACCACTGGTCCGACGTCTGGGAGCAGCAGGTTCATCCTGTCACGGCGATCAATCTGGATGTTAATTACACCGGCGACCAAGAGATAGCGGCCTGGTATCACATGATTGACCTGCCGTTGTGTCGGGCACTCAAAGTCATAGGAGGCGCTCGTTACGAGTCAACGGAGTTGGAGATTGTCAACGATGCTGAAGAAGATGTAACCTGGTTTCCACCCACAGGCGGATTGAAGGCTCTCGAACCGGGGGAAGCGGATGTGAGCTTCCAGCAGGACGACATCCTGCCCTCGATCGGATTCGTGTTTACCCCATTTGATCAGATCACGATCCGTGGATCACGCAGCGAGACCGTCGCTCGCCAGACGTTCAAGGAACTCACCCCCATCCAGCAGATGGAGTATCTTGGAGCCGACGTGTTTGTGGGCAACCCGGAACTCAAGATGAGTTCGCTTGAGAATTACGATCTTCGGTTTGACTATCGTCCGTCACTGACCAGCAGCAGCCTCGTGTCCGTGTCGTGGTTCCATAAGAATGTGACCGACCCGATCGAGTACGTGCAGCGAGTGCATGACTTCTTGTACACCATTCCGGTCAACTACCCCTCAGGTAGCATAACCGGTTGGGAATTTGAGATTCGCCAGGACATGGGCGAGGTGTATAAGAAACTGCAAGGGCTGACCTTGGGTGGGAACGCGACGTTGATCCGCTCAGACGTCCGCCTGCCCAAGAGGGAGATGGATCTCTTTGAGCAGCCTAACCTGCAAGTGCCGATATCAAGGCGCGACATGATGAACGCTCCCGAGCACCTGTACAACCTATATATGACCTACACCTCGGAGGAACTGGGCTCGAAGGTTGGCCTGTTCTATACCGTTCGTGGCGATACGTTGGTTGCTGGAGCGGGGCAGTCCAGCGGGAACTTCATCCCCAGTGTCTACGAGACGGAATACGGCACGCTGAATTTCACGTTTGCCCAGAAGCTCAACGAGCACTGGACGCTCAAGTTCAAGGCCAAGAACCTTCTGAACCCGAAGATCCAGACCGTGTATCGATCGGAGTATATCGGCCAGGACGTGGTCCGCAGCTCATACCGCAAGGGCATCGACTTCTCGGTGAGCCTCGGGGCCGAGTGGTAGGCCGAGACAACACCAGCGAGCAGGACATCGCAGGAAGCTACGAATGAAGGAAACAGACATGAAATCGAACTCGCATTGGATATCCCGGCCGCACCGGCTCGGGCTGGCTGCGATGGGTGTTGCCCTGGCGGTCTGTCTGCTGGGCTCGGGGGCGCTTCTGGCCCAGAAGGAAACGTCCGACCAGCAGCTGGGCACCACGCGGGAGGCCCTGCGGAAATGGGTCGAGACGCGCAAGACGATCTCGCGGACCAAGCACGATCTCGATGAGACGGTTCAGATGCTGCACGAGCGTATCCGGGTCGTCGAGGGCGAGATTGACTCACTGCAGCGCAGGACCGGCGAGTCGCGCTCTGTGATCGCCGAGCAGGAGAAGAAACGCGACGAGCTCCAGGCCCGCCTGGCGAAGCTCACCGGGGCAGCCGATTCGCTGAAGCCCGCCATCCGGACGCTGGAGACGCGCACTGCCTCGCTGCTGAGGAGGCTGCCCGCGCACGTTCGCGAGGATCGGATGATCTCCACTCTGAGCAAGGCGTTCATGGGCGACCCGAACGACCCCAACAGCGTCGGCAAGGGCTCGTTGCCTCAGCGATTCCAGAACGTGGTGGGCGTGCTGAACAAGCTCAACAAGCTCAGCCGGGAGGTCAAGGTTCTCCCCCAGCGGGTGTCGCTGGCGGATGGTCGCCAGGCGGAGGTGAAGGCCGTCTTTCTGGGTTTCGGGCAGGCGTACTATCTGGGGGGCAATGGCAAGATCGCCGGAATCGGTCGACCTTCGGATGACGGGGAGTGGACCTGGGTATCGGCCAACGAGTCAGCCGAGCGAATCGCCCGCGTGATGGCCATCCTGGAAGACGAGAAGCCTGCCGCATTCGTGCAGGTTCCCATCGAGATCAAATAGGCAGGAAGAGACACCCCATGAAACGGAAGATCGTATTGTTGCTGTTCATTCTGTCTGTCGGCCCGCTGGTGCTTCTGGCCCAGGAGGCCGGGCCGGTCGAGGAAGGTCGAAAGCTCACGGACGTCGCCGAGGTCGATCCGAACGTCGACCTCTCCGACGCCAACGGAGCCGTCGTCGATCCCAACGACGTGGTGGACCCCAACGCCCCCGAGGAGGCGAAGGATTCCGGCGTGTCGTTCCGCCTGGCCGCCAACCGGGTTCAACAGCAGTTGTCCGAGGCACTGGCGGAACTGGACGCCCTCAATCAGCACGCCAAAGAGGTGAAGATTCCTCTCAGCAAGAAGCTCAATGACCTCGAAGCCGAGCTGCAGGCCGCCCGCAAGGAGAACCTGCAGGCCGCCCGGCTGGAAGGCGACCGGAAGCTCGAGGTCAGCAACCTTGAATCGAAGATCAAGGCCCGCAAGGAGGAGGCCACCTATCTCACCAGCCTGATGGGCGAGTACGTCCGCAACCTCGAATCGGTCCTGCACGTGGCCGAGAAGCAACGGTACGCCGACCCGATCAAGGCAGCCAAGTCGGCCGCCGACAGCGAGGACCTCGTCCCTCACGAGGTATACACCACCCAGGCCGACTTCCTGCTGCGAAGCGTCGATCGCCTGGAGGAGACGCTGGGGGGCTCCCGCTTCGAGGGCGAGGTACTGGACGCCAACGGCATCGTCAAAACCGGTACGATCGCCATGGTCGGGCCGGTGGCGATGTTCCGCTCCACCGATGGAAGCGTCGTCGGAAGCGTCGAGCAGAAGCTCGGCTCGCAGCAGCCAGGTGTTTTCGCGTACAACGATCCCGCCGACCGCCGGTCCGCCGCCGAGGTTGTCAAGAGCGGCCGGGGCGAATTCCCGTTCGATCCGTCCCTGGGCAACGCCCGGAAAATCGAGGAAACCGAGGAGACTCTCCTGGAGCACATCAGCAAGGGCGGGCCGGTCATGTACCCGATTCTCGGGATGGCCGGTGCGGCGATGCTCGTGGTGCTCTTCAAGTGGGTCGCCCTGACGATGACGCCCACGCCCCGTCGCCGACAGATCGACGCGCTTCTGGGAAGCGTCGCGCGCGGCGATGAAAGCGGCGCTCGCGAACTGGTCGAGCGCATCCGCGGGCCGATCGGGCGGATGCTGAAGGTGGGCGTCGAGCACCTCCGTGAGCCTCGCGAGCTGATCGAGGAAGTGATGTACGAGACGATCCTCTCCACGAAGCTCAAGCTCCAGCGGCTGCTGCCGTTTGTGGCGATCGCGGCTGCCTCGGCCCCGCTGCTGGGGCTGCTGGGGACGGTGACGGGCATCATCAACACCTTCCGCATGATCCGGGTTCACGGGGCCGGTGACGTCAAATCGCTTTCGGGCGGTATCTCCGAAGCCCTGATCACCACGGAGTTCGGGCTCATCGTGGCCATCCCGTCGCTGCTGCTGCACGCCTTCCTGTCGCGCAAGGCCAAGGGCATGAGCAACGAGATGGAAAAGACGGCCGTCGAGTTCGTCAATCAGGTGAGCAAGTCCGACATCGCCGCACGCAACGCGGTGGTGGTCGCCGAGACGTCGGAGGTTCGCTCCGGCGAGCCGGGTGCATCGGACCAGACGCCATCGCCTGCCCCCACTCCGGCGCCGAGCGACGACGAAGACGGCCGAAAGCAGGATGATTCGACAGACAACCAGGATGATTCGGCGAACAAGGAAGACCGGTAGCGAGCGATCGAGATGGACGCACTGATCCAGGAAATCACCAAGCTGTGCGAGCAGGCCGTCGGGCTTTGGCTGATGGGCGGCTGGGCGATGATCGCCATCGCGATCAACGCGCTGGTGATGTTCGCGCTGTCGGCGACGGTCTATCTCCGCCTGCGGGATACCGGGTTCCACTCCGTCCGCGAGGAGACCTGGCGCAGCTGGATCGATCGCCCCGACGAGCGTCGCGGACCCGTCGGTGAGTTGCTGAACTTCGCGCTGGGCGCCCGCACGCTGAAGGACATCGAGATCAACTTCCAGGAAATCCGGGCCACCGAGATTGCCCCGTTCCAGCGCGACCTTCGCGTGGTTCGCATCTGCGTGGCGGCCGCTCCGCTGCTGGGTCTGCTGGGTACGGTGACGGGCATTCTCGCGACGTTTGATGCCCTCTCGAAAGGGTCGGGCGGCGAGCAGACCATGGGCATGGTCGCCGCCGGGATTTCCGAAGCGCTGATCACCACCGAGACCGGGCTGATAATCGCCATTCCGGGCCTGTTCCTCCAGCACGTGCTGGCCCGGAACACCGAGCGGTACAGGGCGTTCCTGGCCCACGTGGAGACCGTCTGCACGCAGACCGTCTACCACCGGATCAAACAACGCAAGCAAGGTACCGCCGCCTGATCGGCCGCGACGGTCGGCGAGGCTGAATGTTTTCACAACCTTACGCAGAGGACGCTTGATGGGACGTTTCCGGCAATCGACAGACGATGAGTCCGACTCGGGCGGGATCGACATCTC
The DNA here is from genome assembly GCA_964521005.1 of uncultured Planctomycetaceae bacterium. Taxonomy (GTDB): domain Bacteria; phylum Planctomycetota; class Phycisphaerae; order SM23-33; family SM23-33; genus CAZFPT01. Next base: position 13,776 of record CAZFPT010000020.1, read on the forward strand.
CCCGCTGATGGACGTGGTGTTCATCCTGCTGATCTTCTTCATCGTGACCACGACGTTCGTGGAGGAGACCGGCGTGGAGGTGGACAAGCCCCAGGCCGCCTCCGGTCAGATGCTCGAGAAGACCAGCATCATGATCGCCATTACCGCCGACGGTGAGGTCATCTACGGCGGGCGGAAGATCGGTCTGGGCGGCGTTCAGCCGCTGGTGAAGCGTGAACTGGCGAAGGAAGAGGTCCCGGTGATCGTGCAGGCCGACCAGGCGGTCCCGTCGGGGTTGATGGTGCAGGTCATCGACGAAGCGAAGCGAGGCGGCGCCCAGAAGGTGAGCATTGCCACCAAAAAGGGCGAGTAAACCATGAACCACAGGAAGACACGCTCCACGACCCGTTCGATTCTCTACCGCTTCCTCGCGGTGGTCGGGGCCGTTGCGCTGACGTTGGCGTTCTTCCTGCTGCTTCCGGTCATGCAGCGGATCCAGGAGGCGATGGACGATGAGGACATGATCGTCCGGGACGTATCGACGGCCGAGATCGAGCCGCCCCCCGAAATCGAGGAAGAGGAAGAACCCCCGCCCGAGGAAGAGCCCAAGGAGCAACCCAAGCTGGACACCCAGCCCCAACCTGTTTCGCTGGCGGAGCTGGATCTCGCCTTGGGCAGCGGAGTGGGTACGGGCCCCGGCGCCGGGCAGTTGAAGATCGACGTGGCCGGTATGCAGACCGCAGCCGCCGGGGGCGGAACCGAGCTGTTCAGCATGGCCGACCTCGACCAGAAGCCCCGGCCGGTGTTTCAGCCCAGCCCACGCCTCTCGTCCCAACTGCGACGTCGCGCACCCGCGACGGTATACGTGATTTTCATCGTCGACGAGAACGGCCGAGTCGTTCAACCGAAGGTGCAACGGTCCACAGACCCCGCCTTCGAGCGACCCGCGCTGAACGCGATCCAACGGTGGCGATTTGAGCCCGGAAAGCGTGGCGGCGAGCCCGTCCGGTTCCGCATGCGTGTCCCCATTACTTTCCCGAAATCCAGATAGCCATGAGTCCATTGAGAGTGCGACGTTCTGACAATGTGTATTCCTTCCCGGCCGAGTCGGTCGGAGCATCGGCGTCCTGGTTGGCGTACTGCCTGGTTGCGCTTCTGTGCGTGATCGCGGGCGGTTGCACGCTGACCATCGACGGCGAGCCGGTCGTGGAAGTCTCCGACTTCCTCGCGCTGTCGCGGGAGAAGCCCGAACCCGACGCCAACGAGATCGCTGCCGCCACCAGCGACAAGCTCACGCGGAAGTATCAGCGGTACAAGATGTCCGACCAGGAGAAGGCCGTCTGGAGCGACCCGAACTTCAAGCGCCGGTTCGTCGAGAGCTACCTCGCCGAAACCGAGGTCGAACCGTCCATGCGCGAGATGGAGCGCCAGCGCGTCGCCGAGGTCTTCCCGTTGATGGAAAAGGGCGAGCTCGACCAGGCCGAGAAACTCCTCCAGCGGTACCGCGGCGAGGCGTCCAGCGCGGTGTTCGATTACCTGCTGGGCAACATCTACTTCCAGCGCGAGCAGATCGACCAGGCCGTCGCCGCTTACAGCGAGGCCGTCCGGAAATATGCCAAGTTCCGTCGGGCGTGGCGGAACCTCGGGCTGATCTACGTCCGCACCGGCGAGCACGACCAGGCCATCACCGCCTTGACGCGCGTGATCGAACTGGGCGGCGGCGATTCGGTGATCTACGGGCTGCTGGGGTTCTCCTATTCCTCGAAGGAGAAGCCGATCTCGGCAGAGAGTGCCTACCGGATGGCGATCCTGATGGATCCCGAAACGGTCGACTGGAAACGCGGACTCGCCAGCAGCTTCTTCCGTCAGAAGCGATTCGCCGAAGCGGTGGCAATCTGCGATCGCATCATCGAGGGCGACCTGGGCAACGCGGAGATCTGGATGCTCCAGGCCAACGCCTACATCGGCATGGGCAAGCCCCTCCAGGCGGCTGAGAACTACGAATTCGTCGACCGGTTGGGCAAGAGCACCATCGCAAGCCTCAGCATGCTGGGCGATATCTACATCAACGAGAAGCTCTACGAGATGGCTGCCAGTTCGTATGTCCGTGCGATGCAGATGACGCCCGCCACCGACGCCAAAGACCCCAACGCCCGGGCGAATGTCGCGAAAATGCTGGACCGCAACACCGGCAGGGTCATCCGGGCGGCGCGAGTGCTGGCCGCCCGCGGCGCACTCGATGCCACCGAGACCCTCGTGCAGAATATCCGCGAGCATCGCGGGGAGTATCTCGAAAAGAGCGATCGCAAGGACCTTCTGAAACTCGAAGCGCGCATCGCCGTGGCCCGTGGTGCCGACCAGAGACAGGTGACGATCCTCGAAGAAATCGTCCGCCTGGACCCGATGGACGGCGAGGCCCTGATGCTGCTGGGTCGACACTACGCCAACGCGCCGGAGGACAAGCGGGATATCGACAAGGCGGTCTTCTACTACGAACTGGCGGAGAAGAACGAGAAGTTCGAAGCCGACGCCAAGGTGCAGCACGCACAACTGCTCGTGCGCGAAGAGAAGTACGACCAGGCGATCCCGCTGCTGAAGAGCGCCCAGTCGATCAAGTACCGCGACAACGTGCAGAAATACCTCGAACAGGTCCAGCGCATCGCCAAACAGCGATAAGTCGGGCCAACGCCGTCGCGACCGGTGATGGCGGAAACGGGAGGTCATGGACATGAGAGAGATGAACGGACAACGGAGGAACGGTCTGTTGTGCGCAGCCGTCGCGGTCCTGCTGGCGACGATGCCCGCGTTGGTGCACGCTGCGCCCGACGAGACGTCCGAGCAGGGGCTCATCAAGCTGAACTTCCCCGAGCAGCTCAAGCTCCAGGACCTGATCGACTACGTCTCCAAGCGGAACAAGGTGAATTTCCTGTACGACGTGCGACACGTCACCGGCAAGACGGTTACGCTGATCGCCCCGCAGAAAGTACCCGCCGACTCGCTGATGACGCTGCTGGACAGCATCCTGCGCATGAAGGGCCTGCAGCTGACGAAGGACGAAACGGGCATGCTGCGGATCAGCATGGCCCAGTCGGTGACCATCACGTCGCGCGGGTTGAGCGAAGACGCCAACGCCGTCGACGTCCCCGGCCGGGCGGTGACGCGGGTGTTCACGCTCGCCCACGCCAAGCCAGAAACAGTCGAGGGCGTCCTCAAACCCTTCCTGTCTGCCGCCACCGCCAACGTCATCAAGCTTCCGCAGCATCAGCGGATGATCGTGACCGATTACGCCTCGAACATGAAACGCATCGCCGAGATGATCGCCCTGGTCGATCAACCCGCGCGGGACGCGACGCTGCGGTTTGTTCCCGTCCGCAACGTCGAGGCGAAAGACATGGCCGCCGACGTCAGGAAGCTGCTGCAGGGCAAGGGCCAGACCAGCGGCTCGGAGAGCGCCGTAACCCTCTATCCCGACGATCGGGCCAACCGGTTGATCGTCATCGGGTCCGAGTCGGACGTCGCCGAGGCGATGGATCTGATCCGCTCGCTGGATGCCCCGCTGAACCGCAAGAAGACGATGTACCACTTCGAGGTCGCCTCGGCGTCCCGGGTGGACGACCTGGTCAAGAAGCTCATCGGCAAGGTGGCAGCCAAGCAGTTCTACGAGGCCGCCGTCGATCATGAATCCAACGTCCTGATCGTCACCGCCACGCCGGAGGTCCACGAGCAGATCGAGCTTGTTCGCGAGATGGTCGACAAACCCGCCCCCGAGACGCAAAGCCCCATCCGCTTCTACAAGCTGGAGAACGCCAAGGCCGGCGACGTGCTGGGCACGCTGCAGAACATCGAGGGCGAGGGCGGCCTGGGCGGGGCGAAGCTCGACGGGTCCGGCTCGAAGGACGACGACGCCCTGGTGATCGAGGGGCCCACGCCCCGAACGGTCAACCGTCCGTCCACCGGCGGCTACGAGGCGCTACGGGGTGGCGGCAGGGGCGGCGGAGCGGTGCAGGTGGGGGGTGCACGCCTGTTGGCCGACGAGGCGACCAACACCATCATCGTCGTCGCCAAGCCCTCCATGCACGCCCTCTACCGCAAGCTCATCGAACGCCTGGACGTGCGACGCCCGCAGGTGCTGGTCGAAGCCACCGTCGTCACGCTGGACACCACCGACGATTTCGCTCTCGGGGTGGAGGTCTCCTGGGGCAACGACATCGACAGCGGCGCCGGCAAGGTGCTCACGTTCAGCTCGTTCGGGCTGTCCACGGTCGACGCCTCGACCGGTCGGCTGGCGATCACGCCGGGGACGGGCTTCAACGGGGCGCTGATCAGCGCCGACGTCGCCGACGTGGTCATCAAGGCCCTGCAGACCGACAAACGCGCCAAAGTCGTCTCCCGCCCCAGCGTGCTGATCAACGACAACGCCACCGGCACGCTGGTGTCCGAAAGTGAAGAACCCTTCGCCAGCGTCAACGCCTCCAGCACGGTGGCCACCACCAGCTTCGCCGGCTACACATCAGCCGGCACCAAGATGGTCATCACCCCGCAGATCAGCGAGGGCGACCATCTCAAGCTGGAGTACGAGATCACGCTGAGCAGCTTCGGCGAGGACGCCTCCGAGTCGCTGCCGCCGTCGCGAAAGACCAACTCGCTGGCCAGCGAGGCGACCATCCCCGACGGACACACCATCATCGTTGGCGGCCTTACACGCGAAGACTTCGACGAGACCGTCGACCGGATCCCGATCCTGGGCGAGATCCCGATTCTCGAGTATCTCGCCTCGAACCGCGACGTGAACAAACGCCAGACCACGCTGTTCGTGTTCCTGCGGGCGGTGATTCTGCGGGACGACCAGTTCCGCCGACTCAAGAGCCTCTCCGAAGCCGCCATCCGCGAGGCGAAGCTCGAAAGCCGCCTCCCCCACAGCGACCCGGTCACGATCCCGTAATGATTCCCGACGAGGTCAGCACCATGCCTCCACAACTCGACCCCAGCCCGGCTGCGACGCACCAAACCGCCCCGACCGGCGGTTCGCCCGATGAGTCCGCCCCCGCTGCGGCGGGCAGGTCGGCGTCGCTGTCGCGCGTGGATCTCGCCGGCGAGCACCCCTCCGCCCGTTTCGTTTCGCGCGTGCCGATCCACTTCGCCCGATCGCGGCAGGTGCTCGGGTTGGCCGGCGACGACGAGGGACCCATGCGCGTCGCGATGGTCGATCCGTCCGATCGCCAGACGCGGGACGTGCTGCGCCGCTGGCTGGGCCAGGGCCTGACGCCCGTTCGCGTCGGTGCCCAGCAGCTCGCCGCGTCCGTCAACCAGGCGTATGGCCGGCAGTCGGGGGCAGCCCAGGAGTTCGTCCAGCAGCTCGACCGCGACGAGGTCATGAAGGATATCTCGGACCTCGACGCCCGCGAGGACCTGCTGAACGTCTCCAACCGTGCGCCGGTCATCAAGCTCGTGAACCTCGTGCTCTTCGAGGCAGTCCAGCAGGAAGCTTCGGACATCCACATCCAGCCCTACGAGGATCGGCTGGTGGTCCGCATGCGGATCGACGGGGTGCTGTTCGACACGTTCAGCCTGCCCTCGGGCGTGCAGGAGGAACTCGTCAGCCGAATCAAGGTGATGAGCAAGATGAACATCGCCGAGAAACGCCTGCCGCAGGATGGCAGGGCGACCGTGCAGGTGGGCGATCGGGTGATCGACCTGCGCGTCTCGACGGTTCCCGCCAGCCACGGCGAGCGCGTGGTGATCCGCCTGCTGGACAAGAGCGCCCGCCTCTACACGCTGGACGAGCTGGGCATGGACGCCGAGACGCTCCGCCGCTTCGGGCGACTCATCGGCGTCGAGCACGGGCTGATCCTCGTGACCGGTCCGACCGGGTCCGGCAAGACGACCACGCTCTACGCCGCCCTCGGGCAGATCAATTCCACCCAGAGCAACATCATCACGCTGGAAGACCCCATCGAGTACCAGCTCGACGGGATCAGCCAGATCCAGATCGCCCGCAAGAAGGGCATGACCTTCGCCAGCGGCCTGCGGAGCGTTCTTCGCCAGGACCCGGACATCGTCATGATCGGCGAAATCCGGGACCACGAGACAGCCGTCATGGCCATCCAGTCGGCGTTGACCGGTCACCTGGTGTTCTCCACGCTGCACACCAACGACGCCGCCAGCGCGGTCACCCGCCTGCTGGACCTGGGCATCGAGCCGTACCTGGTGGGCAGTTCGCTGGTGGGCGTGCTGGCCCAGCGACTGGTCCGCCGCAACTGTGAACACTGCGCCGAGCCGACCTCGCCCGAGCCGGCCGACCTGGAAACGCTCGGCCTGACGCCCACCGGCGAGCAACGCGCGATGTTCCGTCGGGGTGTGGGATGTCCGCACTGCCGGGGGACCGGCTACCGGGGCAGGGCGGGCTGCTTCGAGCTGCTGACGACCAACGAGGAGATCCGCCGGCTGGTCGCCGGCCGCGCCGCTGCCTCCGAGATCGATCTCGCCGCCCAGCGAGGCGGCATGCGAACGCTCATGCAGGACGGGCTGGCGAAGGTGCTCTCGGGCAACACGACCATCAAGGAAGTCCTGCGGGTCTCGGCGAAGGCGGTGATCTGATGCCCGTCTACGCCTACACCGCCAGCCCCGCCGCCAACACCTCGTCCTCGCCGGTGCGCGGGACGATCGTGGCCGACTCGCCGCGCCAGGCACGCGACCAGCTGCGGGCGCAGGGGTTGAGCATTCGCGACGTGGCCGAGCAGGCCGCCGCCCGCGCCTCGTGGCGCGATCGCTACCTCGTCGGCAGACAGGTCGCCAAAGTCACCGGCCTGCTGCAGGAGATGGCAACGCTCCTGGCGGCGGGCATCCCGCTGATGGACGCCCTGGAGACCATCACCCGCCAGCACACCGGGCGGTTCCACCAGAGCATCCTGCTGCTGCGCGATCATGTCGCCGCCGGCGGTTCGCTCGCCGATGCGATGGCGCTTCAGCCGATGCTGTTCGACGAGCTCGCGCGCAACATCGTGGAAGTCGGCGAGAACGCCGGAACGCTGGACACCGCCCTGTCGCGCCTCGTGGAATACCGCCGCAAGACGGCCGGCCTGAAAAACCGCGTCGCCTCGGCCCTGATGTACCCCAGCATCGTGCTGGCGGCGGGGCTGGGCGTGAGCGTGTTCCTGATGACCTACGTCGTGCCGAACCTGCTGGGTGTGCTCGCTGCCAGCGGGAAGGACCTTCCGCTGGCGACGGTGGCGGTCAAGGCCATCTCCGACGCCCTGTTGGGCTGGTGGTGGGCGATCCTCATGGTGGCTGCCGTCGTCGCCGGCGGGATGACAGCCCTGCTGCGCAGCGAGCGAGGCCAGATGGCGTGGCATCGCCTGCAGCTGCGGATTCCGCTGCTGGGCGACCTGGTCCGCAAGCAGGCAATCGCCCGGATGTCGATGGTGATGGCCACGCTGCTCAAGAGCGATCTGCCCTTCGTGCAGGCGGTGCGCATCGCCCAGCGAACGGTCCACAACCGCGTGTTGCGGGGCGCCCTGGAGGCGTGCGAGCAGGCGGTGGTCGGCGGACGTGACATCTCGGTCGCCCTGGAACACACCGGTGCATTCCCGCCACTGGTGATCCAGGTGTTCGCCGTGGGTCAGGCTTCGGGTCGGCTGGAGGATATGCTCGAGGACCTCGCCGCCGATTACGACACGCAGGTGGAAATCTCGACCAATCGTCTCACGACGCTGCTGGAGCCGCTGATGATGATTCTGCTGGCGATCGTCGTGGGGTTCATCGCATTCGCAACGATTCTACCCATTCTGGAGGCAGGAGATGTCCTGTAACCGCAAGACAATCCAGGCCCGCACCGCCGCCGGGCGACGCCGTCGCGGCGGGTTCACGTTCATCGAGGTGATGGTCGTCGTCGTCATCATCGGCATGCTCGCCGGCGCGGTGACGCTGAAGGTCAGCCAGTACATGGACGAGGCAAAAGTCAGCCGGGCCAAGTCCGACATCGCGACCATCGTCAGTGCCATCGAAGCCGACAGCCTCAAGGGCGACGGAAAGCCGCCCACGAACTCCGAGGGTCTGGACAAGCTGAAGATCGACGTCAAGCGAGACCCCTGGGGCAACGAATACCAGTACAACGACAGCGGCCCGGATGGCGAACCGTTCGAGGTGTACACGCTCGGGGCCGACGGCGAACCGGGCGGTGAGGGTATCGACGCGGATATCTACTCCTGGCAGATCGGCAAGGAAGAGGATTAGCCGGTGGGTCGAGGCGGATTCACGTTCATCGAGGTGATCGCCGTGGTGGCGCTGCTGGGCCTGTTGGCCGGCGGGACGGCGTACTACCTCGCCGACCAGGTGCAGGCCAGTTCCTCCGACAGTGCCGTCGGGCAGCTCGCCTACGCCGACCGGCTCACCCGCCTGCGGGCGCGCCGGTTGGGCAGGGAATGCGTGCTGCGGATCGATCTCGACGAGCAGACCGTCACCCGCTTCGAAGCGGTCGGCCGCGATCTGGACAACCGCTCGGCCGGGCTGAACCTGCCCGTTCGATGTCGCATCCAGGAGGTCTGGACGGTCGGCCTGATGAACGGAATTGAAGCGAACCCGTCGGGCCTGGCAAAGTGCGACAACGGTGTCGTGGACATCGCCTACTCCCGTGCCGGACGCAGCGCAACCTACGCCCTGAAGCTCCTCTCCCACGAGTCGACCTGCTGGGTCGTGGTGGCGGGGCTGACCGGCGAAGTCACAGTGAAAGACAATGAAGAGCAACTGCACAACCTGTTCTCGACGCTCGCGACGGGTCGGCCTGACGCTGATTGAAGTCGTCGCCGCGATCGTCATCCTGGGCACGATCCTGGTGGGCGTGGTGCTCGCCCGTTCGCGCCATACCCGGCAGATCCGCCTGGCCCAACGCAAAGCGACGGCCGTCCGGCTGGCAGACCGACTCCTGACCGACTGGTGGACCGACCCCAACGGCGTCCCGGTCGGCCAGAGCGGGCCAGTCGACCCGGAGGGCACGCTGGTGTGGGAGACGCGCGAACGGACCACTCCCGGTGCCCGACGCATCGGCGGACGGGTCGTGGAACTCACCGTGCGAAACGCCGAGACCACCTCCGCCTTTCCGACCGAAGGGCCCCTGGTGAGCGTGCAGCTGGTGTTGCCCTTCCCCCAACCCGCCGGCGACGACCCCAACGCCCCTCTGCCGACACGGGCCCGGGAGGGATCATGACACACCGGCGAGGATTCACGCTGCTGGAACTGCTGCTGGCGACCGTGCTCTCGGTGATGCTCATGCTCGGGGTGCTCGCGGTCGTGACCGACCTCTCGACCGTCCCGGAGACGGTCGCGTCGCGCGAAGACCGGTCGGCCGCCCCGCAGACCCAGACGCTCGACGCGTGGGTTCGGCTGCTGCGCGGCGACCTGGCCCACGCGATCCACATCGACGCAGCCTCCGCCAGCCGCATCGAGATGCTCGGCAGCGGCGCCCTGGACGAGCGGGGTCGATCACGGACCCATCGCCCGGTGAAGGTGAGCTACTTCCTGGAAACGCTGGACGGGCAGCAGTGGCTGGTGCGACGGCAGATCGCCCAGGACTCGCTCGCCGTCCGGGCGATCCAGCGAGACCTTCTCTGCCGCGGCGTGCAGCGATTCGAGCTGATCGCCGAAGGCGCCGCCCCCACCACGCAGGAAGGCCCGCAACCCGTCTCGGCTGCCACGATCGCCGCTGACCGCAGCCCCGCCGGATCGGCCGATGACGCCGCCGCGGATCCGATCGATCCGGAGCCCGTACAACCCTCCGAAGAGACGATGTCCGAGGAGCCCGAGTCCGCCCGAAAGCCGGATGACAGCGGCCGTCTCGAGTTCGGCCGCGCCGCCGGATTCGACACGGTCTACAACAAGAGTAACGGCGAGACATCCATCTTCGTCAACGGCCTGTGGTTCTACCCGCGATACGCCCCGAAATGGGCCCGGAAGAAGTACTACGCGGAAACCGGCCGGCAAGACCCGACCGCCCCCCGCCGCGCAACGTCCGACGCCAACGCGCCCGACGACGGGAGAGGCCCGGGCGGCGACGAGGACGACACGTCAGCCGGGCCGTCCACGGTGGGAGTCACCTGGCGGATTCGCGTGTGGCTGGCCGACAGCGACGAACCGACCTACGACCGCATCGTGACCGTTCAACTCAGCGGGGGCGCATGAGACGTCCACGATCCCATCGCGGTTTTGCTCTGCTCATGACGCTGGTACTGGTGCTCCTGGCCGGTGCGGCGATGGTGGGCCTGGCCCAGCGCAGCCTCGCCGACGCCCTGGAAGCACGCTCGGGCGAACGCGAGCTGCAGCGCCGCTGGGCGGTTGCCTCCCTGCGGGCAACGCTCCTGGGTCGCCTGGAAACACTCCAGGCCCGGGCCGAACGGATCGACCCCAACACGCCGCCGGCCGACTGGCCCGCTCCGACCACCCAGCAGCGATTCACCATCCAACTGGGCCAGAGAGACTACCAGATCGTCCTGACCGACGAGCAGGCCAAGCTCAACGTCAACACGCTGTTGCGGACCAATACCTCTGCCCAGACCGAGTCGATCGTTCGCGGGTTGACCGGTCGACCGGGATCCGGCGGGGCGGTGCGCCTCCGCCCGACGCGCGGCGTCAAGGCGGTGTTCGGGTACGGGCAGGTGTTCGAGGGCGTCTGGCCGGGCCAGTTGGTCGGGCGCGATGCCGGCGACGCCCTGGCGGGCAACGTAACCTGCTGGGGCGACGGAAAGGTCAATATCGCCCGCGCCTCCGGCCGCGTCATTCGCCAGGCGATCGAGCGGAAAGTAGGCCCGCGCGTGGTTCGGCTGTTGCTGGAACATCGCCGCCGTCATCGCGCCGACGGCCTGGACGGCCTGCTGAAACGAATCGACAAACTCAGCGATACCGACCGGCGCACGCTGCAGCGGCTGCTGACCGATCAGTCGTCCTGCCACGGTTTGTGGATCATCGCGCGGGGCGACCAGCGCGAATGGTACACCCTCGCCGTCAGCGTGACCTCCGCCGGCCGAGTCGTTCAGTGGTACGAGTTTGCGTGGTAACCCTATGACGATCCGACAGAAGAAAATCGCATTCACGTTTGCCGCCGTCCTGTTGGCTGTGGCGTGCGTCGGCGTCCTCGCCGGCGGCGTGATGCTGCCGGTGCGCGTCGAGGCCGAGGCGCACGGCAACCTGCCCGAGCTGCCCACCGCCAACGGCACGGACGCCAATGACGCGCCGGCCGACCCGAACCGGATGGCGAGAGTCTTCGCGGACCTCCAGCGGCTGACCGGACTCGACCTGCGCCGCCCGCTCGTCGAGAAGAAGACTCCGCCGAAAGAAGCCCCCAAAGACGCCCCCGCGCCGCGCCTGCAACTGAGGTTGCTGGGCACAGCCGAGGAGCCGGGCCATTCGCTGGCGTACTTCCAGAAACGCGACGGGACCACGGTTTGGCTGGGGAAGGGCGACCGCCTCAAGACGCCCGTCGGCGAGGTCGTCGTGACGGGGATCACCTCCGAGACGGTCCGCCTGACGGTGAACGGTCAGCCGATGGATCTTCGTGCCCCGGTCCGCTCGTGGCAGAAGGAGACGCCATGAACGGGTCGGCTGTCATCTTCGCTGCCGACCGGGGTCCGTGGCGCGTCGGCGTGGATCGCCAGGAGCGCTGCCTTCGAGAGGTCCCCGTCGCTGCCGACGCCGAAAGCGATGCACTGGCGGCAGCCACAGCCGAGGCGTTGCGAGAGGCCGGCTGGGTCGACGGGCCGGTGGTGCTGGCGTTGCCCTCGTCGTGGTGCCTGGTCGCGGAGATCGCCACCGACGGGCTTTCCCGCGGCGGCAGGGAGCGGGCGATGACCTTCCGCCTGGAGGAGCACCTGCCCCTCTCTGCCGAGGACATGGTCGCCGATTTCATCGAGGTCGGGAAAGGCTCAGCCTTGGGCGTGGCGGCCGGTCTCGACCGGATCGAGCAACTGCTGACATCGTTCGAGTCGGTCGGCGTGACGGTCGGCTCGATCGTACCGTTGGCCTTTCTGGCAGCGCAGGCGGCGGTGAGCGAGGCCGGGGCGATCGACGCGATCGTCGTCGCTCAGCACCCCGACGAGTCCGACGGACCGGCGACGTTCGACTGGATCGAGCTCCACAAGGGCAGGCCCGTCGGCTGGCGGTGGTTTGCCGACGACCGTTCCGCCCTCATCGAGGCGATCGACGAACTGCGTGCAGCGCGACAGCCCGCCCGTGTGCTGGCCATCGGAGCGATCGAGCCTGCCGCGCTGGGCATCGAGACAGTCCCGGAGGTCGAATGGCTCGCCGACCCGGCAGACAGCGCCCTGGACAGGGCGCTCTCGGCGGCGGGCGGTGTGCTGGATCACTCGGATCGGCCTTGGGTGGAGTTGCGTCGCGGGCCCGTCGCCCTGCCCAGTCGCGGCCGGGCCTGCCGCGGACCGCTCGTGGCGATGGTGACAGCGGCTGCGGTGCTTCTGGCGACGCTCACCGGCGTGCTGACGTGGCGCGGGATGCAATACGACGAACTGGCCGGGCGATACCGTCGCGAGCAGACGAGGGTATTCCGCGAGGCGATTCCCGATCAGCGACCGCCGATGGACATCCTCGGCCGACTGCGGTCGGAGTATCGCAAGCTCGCCGGAATCGGCGGGGAAACGCTCGACGACGATGCGTCCGCCGCGGCGCTGCCCACCTCCGCGCTGGTTCACCTGCGAGACATGCTGGCACACCTGCCCGGGAGCATCCGCTTCCGGATTCTGAATATCGACATCACGCCGGAGGGCATGGAGGTCCGCGGGCAGGCGAAATCGTACGCCGAGGCCGAGCAGATCGCCGCGGGCCTGCGGGGCAGCGGGCGGTACACCGTCGAAATGCACGAGATCAACCGCCTGCGCGAGGGCGGGGTGGGTTTCCGCTTCGCCGCCACGCCGAAGGTCGACAGGGGGGTGGTGCGATGAGTCCGGCCAGGCGAGAGAGAATTCTGGTGGTCGTGATGTTGGCGATGCTCGCGATGGCAGCGGCGTGGAGTTTCACCGTCATGCTCGGGCATCGGGCCGACGCCGAGCGGGCTGCCGGCGAGCTGGTGGCGTGTGAGAAACTCGCCCGGCGTATGGACGCCCTGCGCGACAAGCCCGCCGTCGCCTCGGGAACGGATGTGGGCGTCCGTGAGTTGGGCACGCGGATCGAAGCGGCCTCGGGCAAGGCGAAGCTCGGCCGAGAGGCGCTTCGGAGCGTCGAGCCCCGCTCGGCCAGGCCGATGGGAAAGACGCCCTATCTGCTCAAGCCCACCGAGCTGGATCTGGAGGGAGTGACCCTGCCGCAGTTGGCAAGTTTCCTGTATCATCTGACCCGTGAACCGGGCCTGGTCGTTCGCGACCTGCGTATCCGCGCCCCGCGGGGCGACGCCGAGGGAAACGGCTGGAACGTGGACGCCACGCTGACCTGGCTGATCTACTCGCCCCAGCGGGCGAAGGAGCTGAACCGTTGAGACGCACGGCGACTCGTATCTCGATTCCGTTGATGTTGGGGGCGATGCTGGCCCTTTCGGCCGGCGGGTGCAGCAGCGACACCCAGCGCGTGAGGCCGAACTATCGGACCATCACCGCCGAGCCCCTGCGCGACACGGACGCCGCCCGCGCCGCCAACCAGCGCGGCGTCGAGCATCTCAAGGCCGACGAACTGGACAAAGCGAAGACCGAGTTCATCCGCGCCTGCGAGGAAGACGTGGAATTCGGACCCGCCCACAACAACCTCGGCGAGGTCTACTACCGCCAGGACGACCTGTACAAGGCGGCCGTCGAGTTCGAGGCGGCCCGCAAGCTCATGCCCGACCACCCCGGGCCGCTGAACAATCTCGGGTTGGTCCACGAGCACGGCGGCGAGTACGACCGGGCGATCGAGTACTACCGCAAGGCGATCGAGCGAGGCCGCCGCGGCATCGAATACGCCGCCAACCTCGCCCGCGCCATGACACGCCGCGGCGACCGAAGCGACGAACACCGCGACCTGCTGCGGCGAATCCTTGCTGAGGACAAACGCCCGGAATGGTTGATGTGGGCCAAGCGCGAGCTCGCCGAGAAGTACGGCCGACAGGAGTGAAGCCCCCGGCGGCGGCGCTGTCTTGAGTTTGCCGGCCGATGTGGGCATAATCAGGGGCATGAGCTCCGTCGAAGGGGTTCGGGAGCGTTTTCGAAGCCCTGAGTTGCGCCCAGGCTTTGAGGAGTTCTCCGAAGCCCGACAGAAAG